>NZ_JAALDK010000002.1:943317-1257756 GCF_013366925.1 Paraburkholderia youngii | reverse complement strand
TCCGGATCGCGTGCCATTGTGATCGTGATCACCGTGACCTAGTCGGCAAGCGTGCTCATGCGCAACATGATTAAGCCTCCGCGAACCGTACCTGTCTGGTCTGGTTTCACATTCAACCCTAGCACCGCGCCGCCGCTGATAAAAGAAAGACATCACTGCGCGTGTACGTTCTCGCTGCTGTCGTCAACTCGGCCTTGTCGCGGCTTGCGTCGAGGTACGACGATTGCGGAGCTTGAACTCCCGCGAAGGTGTCTTCTGATCTTTGACACCAGAGAAGCGTAGTGCGCCGGACCCTAGGGTAGTCGAATGCCGGTGCTCGGACCGGATCACGCGTCGAGGCGAACTACCGGGAACAACGTTCCAAAGCAGCTACCGCTCTGTGGGTCGCTTCGACGATTTCCACGCACTCTGCGTGGCGACGGGTGTGCTCGATCGTTGAACACTCACCGGCGCGGCTCACTTGCGCCAGATCGGCGCGAGCTTTTTCCAGCGCCGCCGACGGTGACCCATTGTCTGCAATCAGCTTCGCCAGATCGAAGACCGTGCCGGAAGACAGTTCCACGTATGCCGGGCAAGCAGCGCTGGCGGCGCCGCTGTATACCCAGAACCCCGCAATGGCAAATACGACGCGTCGTGCCACGCTAGTAGTCAAATTACTCATGGCAACATCCTGTTTGCTCCTTACTGGGCCCAAGCCGATTCGTGTGTTGTTTGCATAACTCCAGCGTCCACGAAACGGCCTGCAAAAATACCCGCGTCAGTGCCGAAATTCCCCGCAAGCTTGCGCCCTCACTTCCGACCTGGCGCTCCGTGGCCGTCGCATCCTGCATTCCCGCTCCAACTCTACGAGATGGAAGATACGCGCTACCAACGGACTAAAAGCTTACTCGGACGCAGGGTTGTGCGGGGGAACTAGGGGAATCTACCGAATACTTCGCGCTTGCGTTGTCAGGGTACCTGATATCAAATACAGAACATCACGACGGACGGACGGGCGCGTTTTCAGGACGCGCTTAATTTTTAACCATAATATCAGCCTACCTGATATTTAATTGTCGCACTCAGGCCGCTGCGCCGGCTCCGAGCGAAAGACCAGGTCGTACCCAAGATCCACAACCGCAGCTCAACAAAAAAAGCAAACAACAGGTCCGGAGATATCACCATGCAATTGAAGTCGACTCACGTCCTCATGTTCGGTGCGCTCTGCGCGCTGAGCGCAGGAGCCTCGGCGCAATCGAGCGTCACGTTGTACGGCATCGTTGACACAGGGATCGAGTATGTCTCACACGCGAACGCGAACGGCGACAGCGTCGTTCGCATGCCATCCGTTACCGGTGAGTTCCCATCGCGCTGGGGGCTGCGTGGCAACGAAGATCTAGGCGGCGGCTACAGCGCTGTGTTCACTCTCGAAAGCGGCTTCAACCTGCGCGATGGCAGTTCCGGACAGGGCGGCAGGCTGTTTGGACGCCAGGCGTTCATCGGCGTGAAGAGCCCGTATGGAACGCTCGCGTTCGGCCGTCAGTACACGATGACCTATCTCGCGGTCCAGGGCGCCGACATCATCGGTCCGGACATCTACGGCATGGGCTCGCTGGATGCCTATGTGCCCAACGCGCGCACCGACAACTCGATCACCTATCTCGGCTCGTACAAAGGCTTTACGTTGGGCGTGGGTTATTCATTCGGACGGGACGCTGCGGGTACCGGCAACTCGCCGGGACAAGGAACCTGTACCGGCTCCGTTCCAGGCCACGCCACGGAATGTCGCGACTGGTCCGCAATGCTCAAGTACGACTCGCAATATTTCGGCGCTGCCGCGTCGTACGAGGAGCAACGCGGCGGCGCGACGGCAGCCGCCAACTTCTTCGACGGTGTTGCGCCGACACCTCTGATCAACGCCGCGGACAAGGACGCCCGTACGCAACTGAGCGCCTATGCGCAGTACGCAGGCGCGAAGATCGGCGCCGGTTGGATTGGACGCCGCGTAGTGACCCAGTCGCCAAGCGTGCCCAATATCCGTTCGGACCTGTTCTTCCTCGGCGCTTCGTACATGGTCACGCCTGCATTCCTCCTCGATGGCGAAGTGTTTCGCATCATCAATAGCGACCACGATACCCGCGCCACGATGGGAACGTTACGCACCACCTATCTGCTGAGCAAGCGTTCGTCGGTCTATGCGCAGGCAGCGTATCTGGCGAACAGTGCGAAGGCGCGCTATTCGGTGAGCGGCGGCGGTGGCGGGACCACGCCAGGCGCGGGCATGGGTCAAACGGGCGTGATGGTCGGCATCAAACACATGTTCTGATACGGGTCGAAAATGAAACGAACTTCAATTGCTGTATGCGTATCGGCCGTGTCCGCGATGCTGGCGGCCTGCGGCGGCGGTTCCGACTCCCTCTCCACCAGTGCGACGCAATTGCCTCGGCTCTCCGCCGCACAACCCGCGACGCTGTCGGGAGACTGCGCCGCGCTCGCCGCCAGGTTGACGTTTGCCAACACGACCTTTACCTCAGTCACCGACGTGCCGGCCGGAACGCTCACGGTGGCGGGAAAGTCCGTCCCCGAACATTGCGTGATCGAAGGAAAAATGAATCAACGCACGAGCGCCGTTGACGGCCGGACTTATGCGATCGGTTTTGAAATGCGGCTGCCAATTGCGTGGAATGGCCGCTTTTTCTATCAGGCCAACGGTGGTCTCGACGGCAATGTGACGCCGGCGACGGGAGTGCTCAGTGGCGGGGGCCCGCTGAACAACGCGCTGAACATGGGCTTCGCCGTGATCAGTTCGGATGCAGGTCATTCCGGGTCGCAAAACCCGTTGTTCGGTCTCGATCCCCAGGCGCGTCTCGACTATGGCTATAACGCCGTCGCTACGCTCACGCCGATGGCCAAGCAGGTGATCAGGTTGGCCTATGGCAAGGGCCCCGACCGCAGCTACTTCGAAGGCTGCTCGAACGGCGGCCGTCATGCGATGGTGGCGGCAGCCAGATCGTTCGCGGATTACGACGGCATCATTGCCGGTGACCCCGGCTTTCATTTGCCCAAGGCAGCGATCGGGGAGTTGTGGAGCGCGCAACAGCTCGCCACCGTCGCGACCGCGACGACCTCGTCCGGCATTGCCGATATCACCACCGGCTTGACGACTACTGAAAGGCAGCTGATCGCATCGAAGATCATCGCGAAGTGTGATTCGCTCGATGGTGTGGCGGACGGAATGGTCCAGGACATCAAAGCGTGCCAGGCGAACTTCAATCTGGCCACCGACGTACCGACGTGTTCGAGCAATGGGCGCGACGGCAGCTGTCTTACGGCGGCTCAAAAGCAGGCGGTTGGAAATATTTTCTCCGGGGCGAAAAACAGCGCCGGCACGGCGCTCTATGCGAGCTTTCCTTATGATGTCGGTATCAACGGATCAGGCTGGGCCGCGTGGAAGCAAGGCAATTCCATCAGCCTTGATCCGGCCGCGGCAGCCTTCGTGTTTACGTCGCCGCCGCAAAGCGCTTCGATCCTCGGTTCGATGGGTGCCTACGGTCTGAACTTCAGCATGGACAATGATGCGCCGAAGATCTTCGCCACGAGCGGGATCTATTCCGAGTCTTCGTGGTCATTCATGACCCCGCCGAACGAGACCGATCTGAGCGGTCTGCGGAGCCGGGGCGCGAAGTTGATCGTCTATCACGGAACGAGCGATCCGGTGTTCTCGTCGAACGATACGACCGACTGGTATCAACGCCTATCGACGGCTAGTGGCGGAGACGCAAGCAATTTCGCTCGGCTCTTCACGGTAGCGGGGATGAACCACTGCAGCGGCGGTCCGACGGCCGATCAGTTCGACATGCTGACGCCCATGGTGGCATGGGTCGAGCAGGGGCAAGCACCGAACCAGGTCATCGCAACGGCTCGCGACACCAGCAACGCGATTCCGAATAGCGAAGTGCCGACTAGCTGGGGTGCCGGGCGCACGCGTCCGCTGTGCGCCTACCCGAAGGTGGCCCGCTACACGAGTGGAGACGTGAACTCGGCGAGTAGTTTCACTTGCAGCTAAGGCACTGACTCTGACCTGGCGAGGGAATCGGCGCAGTCGGCCCCGGCCGATGCGCTGTCCCGTCCGTGCGGAACGCGACATGCTGCTCCTTGCGCATAC
Source organism: Paraburkholderia youngii (assembly GCF_013366925.1). NCBI lineage: Bacteria > Pseudomonadati > Pseudomonadota > Betaproteobacteria > Burkholderiales > Burkholderiaceae > Paraburkholderia > Paraburkholderia youngii. The sequence goes on along the minus strand of NZ_JAALDK010000002.1, from coordinate 1,253,612 downwards.
CTCTGTCCGCGATCATCGGGCGTGCGTTTGCGCCCCCGCACTGGAGCGCTGCCATGAAAATGCGCGAGTACAAAATCGGTTCGCCGTGGTATCAGGCCGTCTGTGCGACGCTACGCCGGGCCGTCCCATCGGGGCTGTTGTCCGGGTGCCTGTCGGCGGCGACGGCCTCGGCGGCATCCGCGGACGCATCGGGCAGCCCGCTCGCGCCGATCAATGCGGTCACCCACTCCATGTGGCCGCAACGCGCGTTGCGCGAACGCGGCTTCAGCATCCGCCATACGGTGACCGGCTTCGCGATCCATCAGGCGGCCGCCATCTTCTGGGCATTCCTGTTCGAGCAACTCGTTGACCGGATGGCCGGCCCTGTCCCGTCACGACGGCCCGGCGCCGCCGCGCTAGCCGCCGCCGCGACGGTGGCAAGCGCGTACGTGGTCGACTACAAGGTGGTGCCCAACCGGCTCACGCCGGGATTCGAGGCGCACCTGTCGCGTCGCTCGCTCGGCAACGTCTACCTGGTGCTCGGCGCCGGCCTGCTCGCGGCCGCGCTGCTGCGGCGGCCGGATCGATGAAGACTGCGCGCGCAAAAAAAGCGACCAGCCTTTGACCGGCATGGTCGCCACAAGCGCATTTGAGAACGCTGTCCCCACGAGTCCAAGCGGAGGACAAATCGAGTATAGGAAACCGGTCCGCACCGCAGTCTGTCCGTAAGCCCTGCATCGCGGACAGTTCTCCACGCGAAACGCGTCGCGCACCATCATCCTGCCATCTGCTCCGCCGGCACCGCCACTGAACGGCCCGCGAGCCGCTCGAATTCGTCGACCTCGTGGCTGCAAAAAATCCTCAGCGCGGGACTCGCCCGCTTCGCCAGATCGCGCAGTCGGCGCTGGTTGTACAGTCGTGCCGCGCGGTCCTTTTCGAGCATCCACTGATAGAAGCGCAACCCGGGCGCGCAATGCGGACGCACCGGGTCGAGCTCGCCGTTGTCGAAATAGGCGTCGCCTGCGAGCAGCAACCAGCCGCCGTCGCCGTTCACCGCGACGCCCGCTTGACCATAGGTATGGCCTCGTAGCGGCACTAGTGCGATCTCACTCGCGAGTTCCTCGATCGGATGCACCTTCGCGAAGCCTTCCCAGCGCTCGGTGTATTGCGGCGAATGCACGCGCCACATGTTCTGATACGACCACTGCTGCGGCCTGAAGCGCTGCCGGTCGAGCCAGGTCTTCTGCTGTGCCGCGTACTGACGCTCGCTCGCGAGCATGTGCACGGTCGCGTGCGGAAAGTCATCGAGGCCGCCCGCGTGATCGGAATCGAGGTGCGTCATGACGATATGGCGCACCTCGGCCGGGTCGAAACCAAGCCGCTCGATCTGCCTGATCGCCGTCATTTCATTCCGGAACTCGGGCTTCAGCAGCCTCAGAAAGAATTTGCCGAGGCGCGAATAGGGATCGGCGACATCGCGCAGACCGAAACCGGTATCGACGAGCACGAGCCCCGCCGAACTTTCGACGAGCAGACAATGGCAGACCAGATGCCCGCGGCGAATCAACGATTCGGGTTGCCCGTTGAACAGCATGCCGCACAACGGGCAGGTCGAAATGCAGTTCAGATGGTGCACTCTCATGCCGCACTCCCCGTCTTGGGAACTGCATTCCTGCTTGACGCTTCCGCGGCAACTGTTGCGCGGAACGCGCCGTATGCGTCATTCAGCGAACAGATCTGGTCCGAACACCTCGTAGTGAATCTTCGACTCGTGAATGTCCAGGTTTTTCAATGCGTCGTGCTGTAGCCGCATGAATGGAACCGGACCGCAGATGTAGTAGTCGGCGCCGGGCAACAGGATCTCGTCGCGCAGCTTGCCGAGGTCGATGAAACCGGCGTTGTCGTAGTCGCGGCCCTGCACGTCGGTATCGAGCGGCGCGTCATAGAACACGATCGCGCGGAAGTTCGGCTGGGTGGCGGCGGTCTGCTGCAGACGGTCACGCATCGCGTGCACCGCGCCGTTGCGTGCACCATGAATGAACACCACGCGCCGCTGCGGGTCCTGAATTGCGCGCTTCAACATGCTGACCATCGGCGTCAGACCGACGCCGCCGCTGATCAGTACGATCGGCGTCTTCGCATGGACATCGATGTAGAACGTACCGTACGGCGCTGCCAGCTTCACCTCGTCGCCGACGTTCACGTGATCGTGCAGCAGCGAGGACACATAGCCCGCCGGCCGCCCGGCCTCGCCGCTCTCGCGCTTGACCGAGATCCGATAGCTATGGCCGTTCGGCAGGTCGGACAAACTGTATTGCCGGATCTGCTGCAGGCCGAGCGCGGGCACATCGACGGCAATGCCGATGTACTGTCCCGGCTCGAAGTTGGCGACCGGCTGTCCATCCTTCGGTTCGAGGATGAACGACGTGATCACGCTGCTCTCGGGCCGCTTCTCCTTGACGACGAACGTGCGCCATCCGGTCCAGCCGCCTGGCTGCGCCGCGCGCGTTTCGCGCAATTCGGACTCCATGCCCATCAGCACGTCCGCGAGATTGCCGTATGCCTGCGCCCACGCGGAGATGATGTCGTCGGTCGCGGCGTCGCCGAGCACGTCCTTGATCGCGCCCAGCAGATGTTCGCCGACGATCGGATAGTGCTCCGCTTTCACGTCGAGGCTCGCGTGCTTGTTGGCGATATTGCGCAGCACCGCGGCGAGACTGCCGGGGTCCTCGATGTTCTCGGCGTATGCGTACACGGCGCGCGCGAGCGCTTCCTGCTGCTGCCCCTGCTCCTGATGCGCCATGTTGAAAACGTTTTTCAGTTCGGGATGCGCTTCGAAGAGCCGTCTGTAGAAACGTTGAATGATCGTATAGCCGTGCGCGGCCAGAACCGGGGCCGTCGCTTTTACGATGTCCTTGGTTTTCTGCGTCAGCATTTCTTTCCTCCTGCAGTAGGACGACTGGTTACCTCGCTCGTGCGCGCAGCAGCGCGGATATCTGAGTCGAGTGCCTCGCTCACATGCAAGTTCCTGGGGCATTCGTCCGCTGCTTCAAGCCTATCCGGGCGACCATGCTGCTCCAACCGATGCCGGCTGTCCATATGCCAAAGGCCACGGACATGCCGATGACGATCAGCGCGCGGCATGGGGTAGACGCCATCGGCCACTGCGCACGCCATCGCGGGCCGGCCAACGACGCGATGCGAGAGCCGGCCAGGAACACGGCATGCGAGGCGATCCACGCGCCGCTCGCGACGAACGGCGCTCCGCACGCGTGGCACGGCGGATCGAAGACCCAAGTACCAACTCCAATGGAGGTCACGATGTTCATGCACAACAAAAGGCTGCAATACACGGTTCGCGTCGGCACGACCAATCCCGGGCTTGCGAATCTGATGCTGGAGCAGTTCGGCGGTCCGCAAGGCGAACTGGCCGCCGCGATGCGCTACTTCACGCAGGCCGTTGCGGAAGAAGACCCCGGGCGCAAGGACATGCTGTTCGACATCGCCACCGAAGAGCTGAGCCATCTCGAGATCATCGGCTCGATCGTCGCGATGTTGAATCGCGGCGCGAAAGGGGAACTCGCCGAAGCGGTCGAGCAGCAAGCCGATCTGTATCGCAAGCTCAACGGCGCGGGCAACGACAGCCACCTTACGCAGGTGCTATACGGCGGCGGACCGCCGCTGACGAACTCCGGCGGCGTACCGTGGAGTGCCGCGTACATCGACACGATCGGTGAGCCGACTGCGGACCTGCGCTCCAACATCGCCGCCGAAGCGCGCGCGAAGATCATCTATGAACGGCTGATCAACGTCACCGACGATGCCGGCGTGCGCGAGGCGCTCGGCTTTCTGATGACCCGCGAAGTCGCGCATCAGAAGTCGTTCGAGAAGGCGCTGTATGCGATCACGCCCAGTTTCCCGCCGGGCAAGCTGCCGCCGAGACAGGAATTCGCGAGCGTCTACTACAAGATGTCGCACGACGGAGCGGTGATCAACACACCGTGGAACAGCGGCACCGGTCTCACGATACGGACTGGTGAGCCGGCGGTGGATGGCGGCGACGGCAATGCGTCGGTGAGCCTCGAAGCGCAACAGCAAGCCGCGGTTACCGCGATGGCCACGCGTCTGCGATCCGACCCCTCGAGCGATCCGACGACCGGCGCCGAAATAGGCAGCGAAGTCCCGCGCAGCAACGAGCTCGGGTGATCGCTCAAGTCGCTGCCGCGGGTATCGTCAAGGTCCGAAAAACGTGTTGCAGAACTTGCCGGCCACGTTGCAGGTCGGTTGACCCGAAGGCTGCGCCGTGCCGGCTTCGGGCGGCGTCGCGCACGCGGCCGTCGCGGCGATCGCGAATGTCATGACGAGCGCTGTGCGCAGCGCCGCCGTGCGACGGTTTTTCGCAGCGCGCGCCGCGTCGCGGTTCGGATCGCACCTCGCGGAATTTTCGCGCTCCCGCGCATCGATGGCGCGAGGGCAGCCTCGTCGGACGTCAGGCATTGCGCCCTCCTTCAACCGCCATTCACATTGACTACGCTACGCCAAATCGGTCGCGAACGGGTTTCTTCGAATTCGCGCGAAGGCGGGGCCGCGCGCCCCAGCATGGCTGTCCGCAACGTCAGAGTTTCGGACATACGCCTCTATGCACCTTCTTGCGGTTGCCAGCGTATGCTGATTCCGGCGTTTTCCGACACGTCGCCAGACCGGTACGACTTACTGTCGACAACGCGACAAACGTACGTTCCGTGAAAAATTGACTGCTCAAGGAAAGACCATGCTGAGCCCTCATGAATTTGCGGTTTTTATGCTTGTGAAGGCATCGCCGGATTACACCGATATAGAGCGCGAAGAATTCGACGCGCTGCTCGAGCGCCAACTGGTCGCGCTCGAAAGCGCACCGTCAGGCGCGCATCGTCCGCGTGTGACGAACCACGGCGAATCGTTGCTCCAGACCCTGATGCGAAAACGTTGAGGCGGTACAGGCGCGCCGAGCGAGCGACGCGGTAGGGTCGAAACGCTGACTCACGACAACGACTAACAACAAACCGGAGAGAACCTGTGAATGCCGCGCGCAACTATAACGACGCCGCCAACGAACTGAAGCACATCAGCACGATGGTCCAGCGGCTCGAACAACTCGTTCACCGCGACTGCGTCGACTGGCAGGGCACGGTAGTTGCAACGCCCGCTTACTGGCGCGCGCGCATCGAGGCCAATGCCGAACTGCCGCCGGCGCTGCAACCGCAAGCGCGCCTGCTGCTCGCGCGGCTCGCCACGCTCGAAGCACGCAGCGAGCGCCGTGGCCGTCGTGCATGATCGGCGCGCACCGGCGCGATCACACACTTACGCGACGAAGGACATGATGATGCGGACCTACGAATACCACGGGTTCACGATCGAGGTGATCGTCGAGGCGGACTTCACGTTGCGCCCCGCCGGGCGCGCGGCGGTACGCACGCGCTATGCGGCGGTGGTTCACATCTATCAGGCGGGTGCCGCGATTGCCACGTTCTCGCCGCTGCGCTTCGACATTGCCGGCGGACGGCCATTCGACACCGAGGCCGATGCGTTGATGGGCGGATATAGCGCGGCGCGCCGAATCGTCGACGACCTGTTCGCCCGTGCAGCGGACGCCACGGACTCCGCCTTGAGCGCACTGTCGAGCAGCAAAGAGCTCCGCTAGCGGGCGCTGGCGCACGCTTGACCCATTGTGGGGCATCAGGAATGGCGCATGCGGTATCCGCGAGCACCCTTTTCGTGGAGAAACACCATGTCCAATGACGCCTCATCGTTGTCGCCGTCGATTACGTCGATGATCCGCCTCGACCATATGCACGTGCTCGCCGCTTCGCACCGATACCACGCGTCCACGCCGTGGTGGCGAAAACGCGCGATCGTCAACGGCGTGTGCGATGCGCTTGAAATCCACGCGCAACTGGAGGAAGAAATTTTCTACCCGGCGCTAGACCGCGCGCTGGGCAACGACGAGACACTGACCAAAAGTCGTTCCGAGCACGACGAGATGCGCGCGACGATCGCAAAGCTGCGCGCAATGGGCCCCGAAAACGCCGCGTACGACGGGCTGTTTCTTCAACTGATCCGCGAAGTCGCCCATCACGTCGCCGACGAGGAAACCATCCTGCTGCCCGACGCCGAGCGCGTGCTGAAAAACGAACTGCAGTCGCTCGGCGCCGCGATGACGCGCCGCCGGATGCAGTTGCTCGGAGAGCGTCCGATGAACATTGCGGTGAATGCGGCGGGTACGTTTCCGATCGCCACGCTGCTACTGGGATCGACCTTATTGCTCGCGTTGCGGCGCAGCCTGCCGAGGTCGCGTCGCGCGGCACGGACGCAGCGTCAATATGAGTAGCAGATGCGCGAACGACTGGCGCAAGCTGGCATCAACGATTCGCGCCGGGCGCCGACGGCGTCCGCGCGCGCCGCTGTTTCGTCTTGTGGAGCGTGCCCGGGTCGACGAGCGTGGCCGCGACGCGGCGCGCATTCTCGGCCGCGATGTCCTGCGCGTCGCCCCACGACACGTGGCCACACGTCCCGCGTCGCTCGAAGACCGTGCCATGTCCGCCGCCCCGCTCGGTCACGAGCACGATCCATTGGAAAGCACCTTCCGAATCTCTGATGACGGTCCAGCTTACGAGGAAGTCGGCCATCTCTATCGCCTGCACACGCATGTTCGGCTCCTTCGGTCCGTTGCATCGGACCGTTTTGAGCGGAGATGCGCATTGCGCGTGCCTGGCGCGGACCGCGCGCGCGTCGCGTTGCAATCCCCGCCTCACGGCCGCTGATCCGTGTCGGACCGACGCGGGTCGGGCTCGTCGCGACTTTGCGGCGAGCCTGTCAACACCGCGGGCAGCGAAGGATTCTCCGGTTGGGTGTAGCGCGCGTGGATCGCCGCGCGGATGCGCGCGAGGCTTTGCGCGGCATCGAGCGCGCTGTCCTGCTCGATGCCGCGTGCTTCGTCGGCCAGGTCCGCGTCGCCGATCTGCTGTTCGAACCAGCGCGAATAGTCGCCACGCTGGCGATGAAACTGCCATGTCGCCGCATCGACACCCTCGGCAATCTCGATGAACAGCACGAGGTTGTGCGCGCGCAGGTTCAGCGCGTTGTGCTCGCCGCGAAAGTAAAAGCTGCGCTCGGGAATCAGCAGCCCCTCAGCGTACTTGCGACGATGCCGGCGCTTTTCCTTGCGGCCGGGCTCGAGCCGCACGAGCTGCGGCGGCGCGGCGGCGCTGACGCGCCATAACAGCGCGTCGCCTTTGGCGAGTTGCGCCCCGTCGCCGCTCGACGCTGGCGCATCACGTCCACTTGCCGCCGCAAAGCGCTGCAAGGCCGCATGCGCGCCGTCGCCCATCGCGAGCACGGTGCCGACCTGCTGCAGCAACACCGGCGATAACTGCTCCGGCGACACGGTGACCGCCAGCGCCGTTTCCAGCGCATCCGGAATCGCCTGGTTCGCGCCGGCCCATTGCGCGGGAAACACGTGATGCGCCTCTTCGAACACGAGCCAGTGCGGCCGCCCGGTGCGCGTGCGCAGACGCTGCACCTGCAACAGCAGATTCGCGCAGAACAGCGGCCGATCCGACGGCGGCACCCGCAGCAGATTGAGCGCGATGGCGGGCCGCGCCGGACGGCGCAGCAACTGCATCGCCTCGTCGATCGACGGTGCATTGCCCGCATCGCCGAGCACGAAGGTCGCATCGTCATTGTCATAGTCGCCTTCAGGATCGACGATGCACATCTGGCAGCCCGCGCCCGCGAGCCGTTCGAGCAGGCCTGCCGTCGCGGTGGACTTGCCGCAGCCCGATTCACCGACGAGCAGCACGACGCTGCCGTACGCGGGCAACGACAGCGGCTCGCTGTCCGGCGCATCACGACGAGGGCCGAGCACGATGCGATTGCGCGGCGACGCATCGGCGATGCTGCGCAGATCGTCGGCGACGAGTGCGTCGATCAGTTCGGCGACGCCCGCGCCCGCGACGCCGCCCGTCACGATAGCGGCGTGCTTCTGCAACTCCGGCAAGGCGTTCGCGACAGTCGCCGCGAGGCCGCACGCGTCGAGCAGCGCATGGTCGTTTTCCGCGTCGCCGATACCGGCCACGTTCAGCGGCGACAGTTCGAGATCGGCGAGCGCCGCGCTCAGGCCGCTCGCCTTCGACACGCCCGGCGCCACGATCATCACCGCGTCGCCGTTGAAGATGATCCGCAACTCGAGCCCAAGGTCGCGAATCACATCGAGCGCGACATGCTCATGGGGCTTCATCGTCGCGACCAAAGTCTGGCTGACACTGAAAGCGTTGGGCGCGCGCCGACGTAACTCCGCGACGAAATTTTCCGGCGGTGCGGGTGCGAGCAGACGGCGCGCGCCATCGGCCGGGCAATACAGCACGCCACCGTTTTCCGCGACCACGCGCGAAAACAGCTCGATGCGCGGGCAGATCGCGAGCAGGTCGTCGAGCTCGCGTCCGCTGACGAGGATCGCGTGACGGCCCGACGCGCGCAGGCGTTCGAGCGCTGCCCACGTCGAATCGGCGACCTGGCCGTCGGTGGCGAGCGTGTTGTCGTAGTCGGTCGCGAGCGCAAAAAATCGCATGGTGCTCGACTCCTTCGATCGATTCATGGGTCCGCTCAGCAAGCGCTATACCTCACGACCCGCGCCCAACGGTATGGGGCTTGCTGCGGGTCGTGTCGAAGCGGCGGAGCTGCCGCCAGCCTGCCCCGAGGAACGATGATGTCTATTCCCATCGATGCCGTGACCCTCGCGCGAATGCAATTCGGCTTCACGATTGCTTTCCACATCATCTTTCCGGCGCTGTCGATCGGTCTCGCGAGCTACCTCGCCGTGCTCGAAGGCGCATGGCTCGTCACCCACAAGCCCGTATATCTCGCCGTCTACCGCTACTGGCTGACGATCTTCGCGGTCGTGTTCGGCATTGGCGTCGTGTCGGGGCTCGTGATGTCGTATCAGTTCGGCACCAACTGGGCGGGCTTTGCGTTTCGTGCGGGTCCGATCGTCGGGCCGCTGATGGGCTACGAAGTATTGACCGCTTTCTTTCTCGAGTCGGGCTTTCTCGGCGTGATGCTGTTCGGCATGAAACGCGTCGGCCCGCGTCTGCACTTTCTCGCGACCGTGCTCGTCGCGATCGGCACGCTAATGAGCGCGTTTTGGATTCTCGCCGTCAATTCGTGGATGCAGACACCGCAGGGCTATGCGATCGTCGACGGACGCTTCTTTCCGGCCGACTGGTTGCGCATCATCTTCAACCCGTCATTTCCGTTCCGGCTCTTACACATGGTGCTGGCCGCGTATCTGAGCGTCGCGTTCCTCGTCGGCGCGGTCGGCGCCAGGCATCTGCTCGGCGATTCGCGCAATGTCTGCGCGCGCCTGATGGTGTCGATGGCGCTATGGATGGCCTGCATCGTCGCGCCGATCCAGATGGTGGTCGGTGACCAGCACGGTATCAACACGCTCAAGCACCAGCCGGCCAAAATCGCCGCGCTCGAAGGCGACTGGCTCGCGCGTCCCGGTCAGCCGTTGATTCTGTTCGGGTTCCCGAACATGCGCACGGAGACGACCGACTATGCGCTCGAAGTACCGCATCTCGGCGCGCTGATTCTGACGCACACCTGGGACGGCTCGATCGCCGGCCTCAAATCGTTCCCGCCGTCCGAGCGCCCGTTCTCGCCGGTCGTGTTCTGGGCGTTTCGCGTGATGGTCGGACTCGGCATCCTGATGGCGCTGCTCGGCCTGGGCAGTCTCGCGTTGCGCTATCGAAGGACCCTGTACGAAGCGCGCTGGATGCAGCGGATCATGGTCGCGATGGGCCCGGCTGGTCTGATCGCGTTGCTGTGCGGCTGGACCGTCACCGAAGTCGGCCGGCAGCCGTACACGGTGTACGGTCTGCTGCGGACGGCCGACAGTGTGTCACCGATCGCCGCGCCCGGCGTCGCGGTATCGCTCGCGAGCTTCGGTGTGGTGTACGCGATCGTCTTCGGCGCAGCCGTGGTCTTTCTGTTCCGGCTGATGGCGGCGACGCCCACGCTCGACACGCCCGGCCCCGCGAAGGACAAGCCGCATCGCAGCGCCGGCATCACACCGGGCCCAGCACAGGCACCGTCCGTCCCATCAACTCCGGGGAGTCACGCCGATGACGACAGGAACGTTTGATCTCGCTTTGGTATGGGCCGCGATCCTCGCGTTCGCGGTGCTCGCATACGTGCTGCTCGACGGCTTCGATCTCGGCGTCGGCATCCTGTTCGCGGTCGAGCACCACCGCGAAGACCGCGACGTGATGGTGAATTCGATCGCACCGGTATGGGACGGCAACGAGACGTGGCTCGTGCTCGGCGGCGGCGGCTTGTTCGCGGTGTTTCCGCTTGCCTACGGCGTGATTCTGCCGGCGCTCTATCCGCCGATCATCGCGATGCTGCTCGCGCTGGTGTTCCGCGGCGTCGCTTTCGAATTCCGCTTTCGCGCGATAGGTCGCGGCCGCGCATGGTGGGACGCCGCGTTCTTCGGCAGCTCGGCGCTCGCGGCGCTGTGCCAGGGGCTCGTGCTCGGCGGCCTGCTGCAAGGTATCAAGGTCTCGGGGTTCTCGTATGTGGGCGGCTGGTGGGACTGGCTGACCGGCTTCACGATCCTGTGCGGTCTCGCGGTGATGGCCGGTTACACGCTGCTTGGCTCGTGCTGGCTGATCTGGCGCACCGAAGGTCCGTTGCACGAGCGTTGCCGGCGACACGCGCGCACGATGGCCGTCACCGTGCTCGCGCTGATCGTGGTGGTCACGCTATGGACGCCGATGCTGCCCAACTCGCTGACGGCGCGCTGGTTCCGTTGGCCGGACCTGCTGTTCACCGCCTGGGTACCGGTGCTGGTCGTGCTGCTGGCCTTCGGATTTTTCCGCAGCCTGTCTGCGCGCCGCCATCTGTTGCCGCTGCTGTTTGCGTACGGCATCTTCGTGCTGTGCTACGCGGGGCTTCTGATCAGTCTTTATCCGAACCTCGCGCCACCGTCGATTTCGTTCCGCGCGGCGGCAGCGCCGCATGCGAGCCTGCTGTTTCTGCTGGTCGGCGCCGCGATCACGGTGCCGATGATTCTCGGCTATACCGTGTATGCGTACTCGGTGTTCAAGGGAAAGATGCGCGCGGGCGAGGGGTACCACTGACATGTGGCGCCGCCTTGCGTGGTTCGCCGGCCTGTGGCTCGCCGGCGTCGTCGGGGTCGCGACGGTGGCGGGTGTGTTGAAGCTTCTGCTGCGCGCGGCCACGCATTGAGCCGGGCGCGCGCTGGCAGTGTGATTACCGCGGCGCGATTACGGCAACGTATAGGCGACCACGGAGTCGCGCTGCTTCGTGCCGAGCGAGCCATATTCGCCCGCTATCACCAGCACATCTTGCTTGCCGTTGCTGTCGGCATAGGTCGATCGGCGTGTCTTCGTAGGTGGTTTCGGTCGGGTCGCCCGGACCGGCTTTGTCGCCGGTCTCGATGCGCCATGCCTTCGCGCGGCGCGGCGGGTGGCCCGAGCGCGAGCCGCTTGCTCACCGGTGGCAGCAGCAGCCAGATCGCGAGCACGACCCACACCCAAAGACGTGGCAGCAATTGCCAGAAATCGAAGCGCGCCTCGACCGCCGCCCAGATCGTCGATGCGAACAGCACGATCGCGAACACGAACAGCGCGGCCCGCCGGCGCAGCCACATCAGCACGCCGGTCGCCGCGATCGCGATGCCGGCGAGCAGGTAGTACCACGAGCCGCCGAGCATCGCGAGCCGGATACCGCCGATCGCGAGCAGCCCGCCAACGACGACGAAGACAACGCCCGGCACCGCGAGCGCGGCCGGGAGCCGCGCTGCACGCGGGGACGGGTCGCGGGTGAGCCTTGACCTGGCTGGGGCGGCGATGCAGTTTGCGGGCTATTCATTGCCGACGCCCTTCGAGACTTCGGCGGGGCTCTGATACTGCTGGTCGGGCAGATCCTGGAGCCGTTGCAGCACGTCGTCATCGGCGCCATTGGCTTTCGCGGTTTCGATGAGGCTGTCCTTGTCGGCGGGATAGGAAGCGCCCTTCAGCGCTTTCTGCACGTCGATGAACGGGTTCAGCGGGCGCTCGCCCGTGGTCGAACGGGAGTTGGTCATTTCGTTCCCCTGATGGGTTGCGTGGAAGGAAGGTCAAGTGCTGGCCGGGAATGGCGCGTCACGGCGGCGCCGAGCCCGGTGCTTGCACGTCCGGCGTGTCGCGTACCGGCTGCTGCTCCGGCTGTACATCCGTGCCGGGCATCGCTTCGGGCACGCGCGGATGCTCGTGCCTTCGCATCCGGCGTGCCTGTAGGACGCCGGGCTGCGCGCTGCGACGCGCGCTAACGGTCTGCCCGACTCGTGCTCGCCGATCGCGATACGCTCGGGCCGCTGCGCGCGTGCACCCGGCGGCCGCGTGACGCGTGGACCTGTCCCATGCTCCGTGGCCATCAGAGCCGATGGCGTTGGTCAAGAATGGCGTGCCGCGTTAGAAAAAATCCACGCTCGCGCAGGCGTCGTTGCGCTTCAACGCTCCGACGCCAATAGCTTCCGGTACACCTCGATGTACTCGTCGGCCATGCGTGCCGCGGTGAAGCGCCGCTCGAAGGCTTCGCGACAGCGCGCGCGGTCCAGCTCGCCGATCCGGTTCACCGCATCGACGGCCTCGTCGACACTATCGACGATGAAGCCGGTCACGCCGTCGTCGATGATCTCGCGGACCGAGCCGTGTCGAATGCGATCACCGGTGTGCCCGCCGCCAGCGCCTCGACCAGCACGAGCCCGAACGGCTCGGGCCAGTCGATCGGAAACAGCAGCGCTCGCGCGGCGCCGATGAAGCGATCCTTGTCACGGCCACCCAGCTCGCCGCGATAGCACACATGCGGTTGCCGCATCAGCGATGCGACCTCGTGCTCGTAGTAGACGCGATCGCCGTCGTCGATCTTGGCCGCGATTTCGAGCCGCGCGTTCGCACGGCCCGCGATCTCGATCGCGAGATCTGGTCGCTTGGTCGGCGCGATGCGGCCGACGAATGCCAGGTAGTCGGACGGCGTGCGGCTGAAGGTGTGAAGGTCGCGCGGCAGGCCGTGATGGACCGTGCGCTGCCACGCGAGTCGCGGCAGCGGCGCGCGCTGCGCGTCGGAGATCGATACCAGCGGTACGTCGCAAAACTCGCGGTACAGCGCCTCCAGACCGGGGATGTCGAGCCGCCAATGCAGCGTCGTCACGTGCGGGCAGCCCAGCCGCCTGCCGAACGGGAAGCTCGTGTAGTCGGTAGGGCCGCGGATAGACGGACACGAGATGCGCGCGCGTCAGCGAGTCGCCGCTCGCGAACAGCGTGACCTCATGGCCGAGTTCGACCAGCGCCTCGGTCAGCCACGACACGACGCGCTCGGTGCCGCCATAGGCGACGGGCGGAGCGCGCTCGTAGAGCGTCGACACTTGCGCGATGCGCATGCGAGCCTCCGTCGTTCTTCCGCCGTGCAGACCTCCGTCGTCGAGCATCCACCATTCCAGACGCGCGGTGGACGATGGTATGGCGCTTGCGGGTTGTCGATCGAAGCGTGTCATCCGTCCCGCTTCGATTCATCCCGTTCCACTTCGTAGAGGAGAAAAACATGAAGCGCGTTACCGCCATTGCCGCACTTTGCTGTGGGCTTGCCGCTATCCCTCATATCGCCGGCGCGCAAACCGAGGCCGCCTCGACCACGAGCGCCAATCCGCTGCCTCAGGCCGACAAGGACTTCGTGCAGGCGGCGAGCATGTCGTCGTCGACCGAAATCGACGCGGCCAAGCTCGCGACGAAGAACTCCAGCGACAAGGATGTGAAATCGTTCGCGCATCACATGATGCTCGATCACACGAAGCTCACGATGCAACTGAAGATGGCTGCGCCACACGGCGTCGCGGTGCCGAAGGACAATTCCGACACCACGGTGCTGGACTCGCTGAAGAGCCTGCATGGCAAGGCATTCGATCAGGCGTATATCCAGAAGGTCGGCATGCAGGGACACGAGGACGCGCTGAGCGCATTCAAGAAAGAAATCTCCGATGGCCAGAACGCTGATCTGAAGAAGGCCGCGCAAAAAGCGCTGCCTACCATCGAGGAACACTACAAGATGGCGCAGGATCTCGCGACGAAGAAGGGGGTGACGAAGTAGCGCCGAAGGCAGGTACCCGCGCCATTCGTGTAGTCCGGTAAAGCAGTCCGCGCTAGAAACTCATCGCGAATCCGAACGACACGCCGTGCACGTTGCGACCGAACACGTAGCGCACCAACGCGCGCGTGCGGGTGACGATGACGGGATACCTGCTGCTATCGAGTTCGAGGCCGACTCCCAGCGACGTGAGGTCGTTGAAACCCAGCACCCCGGCGCTGTCGCCGAAGTAGTGTGAGTAAGCGGCTTCGAGCACATAGCGGACTGGCCGGTCCAGTGCGTGCCAGCCGGTGGGCGCGCGCCAGCGTGTCCATAGGCTCACTTGCTGGGCCGTGGCCGAGCCCTGAACGGCCTGCGATGAACCGCCGAAACTGCGCAGGTAAATATCTGTCGCCCGCAATTCCGCGTCGATTTCGTAGTTTTCGCGGTAGTGCTCGTAGTCGAGCATCAGGGAGCCGCCATAGCCGTAGGCATTGAGCGAGCCATTCTCGAGGAACTGCAGGTTGCTGTCGGTGACGTGATTGTACAGCGTCTGCCCGACCTTCAGGTCACTCGACACGCGCCCGATCGTACCGTTCAGGATGGGACGGAATGCCAGTTCGTCCGTGATGCGGAAATCCCAGCCCAGGCCGACCGTGCCGCTGAAGGTGTTCCACTTGGTGGGCACCGCACGCTGCTGGGCGCCATCCGTGGCGATGAAAACCGGATCGTAGCGGCTGTAGGCGAGCGTGCCCTCCATGTACAACGGAAACGACCTGCTGAGCGTGAAGCCGCCGCCGAATTGCGTCTGCCCGAAGCCGGGATTACCGGTCAGGCCGTTATTGACCGACAGGTTGCTGGTCGTGACGTCCGGGACCGTCGTGTAGCTCATGATCGCGAGCACAGCGTCCGCGTGCTGCTTTACATTGCCGCCGATCACGGTATTGCTCGACAATTGCCCCGGCACGACCTGCGCTTGCGACGGGCAGGACAGCAGGCTCAAAGGCAGAGCGGCACCCGCGCCCAATGCGCGAAGTGACCAACGCTTCCGAAGTGCCGGCATAGTCAAACAACCTCGCCATTTGTCGACGACCAGATTGCAGACTGACTTGCAGGCTCACTTGCACGCTCACCCACGGCGTATCCAACGAGCATCATGCACTCCTGTCAGTCGGCCAATTGTGTTCGTCTTCCGCGAAGTCGCGATTCCGCTGCACTGAAACAGGTGTACGCAGTCGATGCGACTCCGGCGGGCGTTGCGCCGCTCACAGCACCTGGAAGGTCTGCGCTAGTATGTATAGAAATACCCGAAGTGAAGTTGTACGGCAATACGGGCATATCTTCAGTCGCTTGCCTTGGCGCTCGGGCAAGGGACACCACCCACTTCCCCACGGAGCATCGTTATGTCCACCCATTCGGTCCCGAACGACAAACCCGTCAAGATCCCCGGCCCGGACCATCCGATCACGATCGAGCAGCACCGCGCGCGCGTGATCGTGATGGCTGGCGGCCACGTGATCGCCGATACACACGATGCGTTGACGCTGCGCGAGGCCCGCTATCCGGCCGTGCTGTACATCCCCCGCAAGGACGTGGACATGACCCGGCTCGAACGCACGGCGCACGCGACTTATTGTCCATACAAAGGCGATTGTGCCTACTTCTCGATTCCATCGGCCGGCGAGCGCGGCACCAACGCGGTGTGGACCTACGAGCACCCTTACGACGCCGTCGCGTCGATCCGCGAACACCTCGCGTTCTACCCCGACCGCGTGGATTCCATCACGCAGGAGCCGGCCGCTCATTAGGCGGACTCGCGCGGGTTATTTGCCCGGCAATCCGGCACGGCTTGGCGGTCCCTGTTCCGCCACGCCCTCGCGGCATTTGACCACCGACCGACGAAACGGCACGGACTGCGATAACCCGTGCCGTTTTTTATGCTTGACGACTCGCGCGGATCACGCGCGGAATCGAAGCCGATTCACAGCGCCCGCGCGTCGAACGGATCACACCGACCTTAACAAGACCTTAAGACTTCAGTATCGCCAAATAAAAAAACCAAGGTCACGTAAATGACTTTTTTTACGGTTCAAATTCGTCCCGCTTTACCCAAATTCGTTGTCAAGCAAAGGACGAGACATGAAACCGATTACGAAATGGAAGCGTAAGCAAAGCGCAATGTGCGCCGCCGTCGCACTGCTCGCCGGGCTGTCCTCGGCAGTCGCGACCGCCGGCGACGATCACGATCACGACCGCGATCACGATCGCGATCGCGCGTCGGTCAAGCATGTGCTGCTGATCAGCTTCGATGGTCTGCATGAGCAGGACGTCGCGCGTTGCATCGGCGCGAACACCTGCCCCAATCTGGCGCTGCTCGCGAAGTCAGGCACCACGTACACGAACGCGCATACACCGGGACTGTCGGATTCGTTTCCGGGCCTCGCCGCACTCGTGACCGGCGGCTCGCCGAAGTCCGCGGGCCTGTTCTACGACGTCTCCTACGACCGCACGCTCTATGCGCCGTCCGATACCAGTTGCACGGGCCCGACCGGCTGGAATGTCGTGTTCGATGAAACGACCGGCATCGACGGCGAGAACGGCGGCGCGCTGATCCATCTCGACGGCGGCGGCGCGTTCAATCCGCAGGCGATTCCGCATGCGCTCGTCAATGGCGTCTGCACGCCCGTCTATCCGCACAACTATCTGAAGACCAACACGGTCTTCGAAGTGATCAAGGGCAACGTGAACGGCGCGCGCACCGCGTGGGCCGATAAACACGCGTGGGGCTACGACTGGCTCAACGGACCGTCCGGCACGGGTGTCGACGATCTTGCGCGCACCGAAATCAATTCGATCGATCCGGATACCAATAGCAACTATCTCGACACGTACACGCACACGGAGAAGTTCGACAACTACCATGTGCAATCGCTGATCCATGAAATCGATGGCAAGGATTCGACCGGTCAAAAGAACGTCGCGGTGCCGACGGTGTTCGGCGCCAACTTCCAGACGCTGAGCGTCGCGCAGAAGGCCACGGTCGCGTCGGGCGGCGGCTATCTGGATGCGAGTTTCACGCCGGGTCCGCAGGTGGCCGGTGCGATCGCGTATATCGACGACGCGTTGGGACGCATCGTGTCCGAACTGAAGCAACGCAATCTCTATTCGTCGACGGCGATCATCGTGACCGCGAAGCATGGCCAGTCGCCGACCGATCATTCGAAGCTGGTGAAGAACGGCGATACGCTGACCAAGCTGCTAGAAGCCAACAACTATCTGGATTCGGGCGGCGCTTTTGGGCAAAACGCTACGACGAGCGGCAACCTGAACGATGGCACCGGGCTCGTCGGCACCGGCATGGTGCAGACCGACGACGTCGGTCTGATCTGGCTGCGCGATCAAAGCCAGACGGCCGCGGTCGTGAAGACGCTGAAAGACAATCTGAGCTGCAACGCGCCGGGGATTTGCGCGGACGGTCCGCAGGCGTACATCCTGTCCGGCCCGCAACTGGCGAACCGGTTCGGCGATCCGTCGCGCGGCCGCACGCCCGACATCATCGTTCAGCCGAACCCGGGCGTCATCTATACGTCGAGCAAGTCGAAGGACGAGGAGCATGGCGGCAACGCGCCCGACGACAGCCATCTCGGTCTCGTGATGTACGTGCCTCATGCGCATCATGCCGGGAAGGTCAACGACGAGCGAGTGCTGACCACGCAGGTCGCGCCGACGATCTTGCGTCTGCTCGATCTGAAGCCTGAACTGCTGCATTCGGTCGCGATTGAAGGAACGCGTCCGCTGCCGGAGTTCGATCGCGAAGACTGAGTGCTTACCGTAGTCGACGTATTCGAGTAGTGAGCTGCGCCGCGATCGGTGTTGGAACGATCGTGGCGCGGTCGTTTTTTGCCGGGGTCCAGCCGCGCGGACCTCGCGCGCCGGCGCGTGCGAGAATGGGAGCCGCCTGATTTTCGCCAAACAGGCGTGCGTCGATCGCCTGACAAGGAGCCGCGCTGCCATGAACAACATTGCTCTCGGATGCGTAGCGGTGTTGGGGCTGCTGTTATTCGGCCTCGGCTTGTCGGTATCGATGCTGCGTTTTCGCGAACGTACCACTGCGGGCTGCGCCGATGATCCTGCCGACCTGTTGCACAAGCTGGTTCGGGCGCATGGCAACACAGCGGAATACGCGCCGTTTCTGGCGGTGCTATTTCTCTTTCTGGGCGCGAGATCGCCGTCCACGGTGACGGTGTCGCTGATGGTCATCGCGACCTTGTGCCGGTGCTTGCTCGTCGTAGGGCTTGTCGCGTTTCCGACGATGGCGAAGCCCAACCCTTTGCGCTTCGTCGGTGCGATTGGGACTTATGGCACAGGGATTGCATTGTGTTTGGCGTTGATGCGCTGAGGCGCCGTGCTGCGGATCGCCGGCGCGCTCTACCTGATCTGGCTCGGCATCAAGATGATCGTGACCGCGCGGCGGCCATTGTCCGCAGGCGTCGGCAGCGCCGCGTCCGGCTGGGCCGCGACGAAGAAAGGCTATTTCGTCAGCATGACGAATCCGAAATCCATCGCGTTCTACGGCAGCATCTTCGCGTTGATGGTGCCCGCGCATGCACCGTTGTGGCTCGATATCGCGGTCGTGGCGCTGTCGATCGGCATGTCGTGCGCGTGGTACTGCGCGATGGCGTTGCTTGGATCGCATCCGGCGGTTCGGCGCACGCTGATTCGCCGCAAGGCCGTGCTCGATACCGTAGCGGGTGCGTTGCCGGCCGGAGTCGGCGGGCGGATGTTGGTGGGGCGTTGAACAGCTACGGGCGCACGAAGTGATGCCGCGTTCGAACGGTCAGGCGGAATCGGCTTGCGGCGCACCGCCGCGAATCACGAGTTCCATAAACCCTGTCTGCGGATCGTGCTCCCGCGCGAACGAATAGCCCGGAACCGACACGAGCAACAACTCGACGGTCGTGCGCACCATGCACCCGCGCGCCACATGACCGCCGAACACCTGCCCGCGTGCATCAGCGATCGACATGTGCAGATGAGCGCCATCGGGCGAGACGGAGCCTGCGAGGGTCAATATTTCGAGGTCGCCGCGAATTTCCGTTGGCGCTTGCGCGCCAGCGAATCTCAATGCCGCAACGTGAAGACTGCCGATGCCCTGGACGACGAAGGCCGCTTGCAGCTCGGGTTGACGAAGCGCGTCTTCGATGGCGACGCGAAGGTCGTCGCCGGGCGAGAGCCGGAGGGGATGTGCTTGCATGCCTGGGCCGTTTGAAACGCGGTGGACGCAGGGACTTTGCGTGGATGAGGAAGTATCTCACAGGCACTTGTACGCGAGCGGCCCGCCGCAATCAAAGGCCCGCAGCCAGTTCGTCGCGCCAACTCGTAATCGGGCGCCGGCTCACGCTTTTGCTAGTCCCTTTCAACACTTCGAATTCTGTGCTTCCGTCGGTTCGCGTGAACCGGATATCGAATATCTGCGCGCCTACCTTGAGGTTTCGCAAGGTCAGCGTGTCGATCCAGGGAGGCAGCACCGGGTCGACGTACAGTTGCCTGCGCGGCGCGTCGGGCTGAAGACCCAGGATCGCATACACGAGCGAAAAAATCGATCCCGCGGCCCATGCCTGCGGCACATTTGCGCCCATGTACTGCACCGGAAAGCTCGCCTCCGTGCGCTGGAGGCCTGCAAATAGCTCGGGTAACTGGTTCAGCGCGAAATAGCCGCCTGCATCGCAGATGTCTTTCGCGATCCGTCCTGCCTCGTCCGCAAAACCATAACGCTTGAACCCTTCGGCGATGAGTCCGTTGTCATGCGGCCACACGGCGCCCTTCTGATAAGAATGCGGATTGAAGGCCGGATGTTTCGACGACAGTGTGCGCACGCCCCACCCGCTATACATGTCCGGCTTCATGAGTCTTTGCACTACTCGGCTCGCGCGCTCGGGCGGAACGATTCCCGACCACAGACAGTGGCCCGGATTGGAGGCGATGCTCATCACCCGTTGCTTGTCGCCATCCAGGCATAGTGCGTAGAAACCGGTGCGTTCGTCCCAGAACGCGTCATTGAATCGCTCGTACAAGTCGGCGGCTTTCGCGCGCAGCCTGGATGCACGGCGCTTCTCATCGAGCAGGTCGTAGACCGCGGCCATACGAAGCCACGCGTCATACACGTAGCCTTGCAGCTCGCAGAGCGCCTTCGGTCCTTTGACGAGCATGCCGTCGGGGTACACCACGGCATCACCGGCATCTTTCCAGCTGTGGTTTTTCAGGCCGTTCGTCGAACGCGTCTCGTACTCCTGGAACCCGTCGCCGTCACGATCGCCATAGTTGTCGATCCATTTCAGGCACCGTTCGGCATTGGGCAGATGACGGATCAGCAATTCACGGTCGCCGGTGCAACACCATGCGGTATGGAGCACGATCAGATACAAAGCCGTCGCGTCCGCGGTTCCGTAGTACGGCGTATGAGGAACGAGTCCAAGCTTCGCCAGCTCGCCCCGACGCAGCTCGTGCATGATTTTGCCCGGCTCGCCGTCACGAAAGTCGTCACGCTTCGTGGCTTGTCGTGCGCCGAGCGCTGCAAGCGTGCCGCGCGCGAACCCCGAGTAAATCAGCGCCGTCTGCAGCGAGGTGATCAGACTGTCACGTCCGAACAGCGCGACAAACCACGGCAAGCCCGCTGCGGGAATCATCAGACGCCTGCCATTGACGTGCTCCGGCACCCGCAACGCCGCGACATCATCGGTCGCCTGACGAAACAGACGGTTGAAGGTTTCGTTGCTGCACTCGAGCGACGGAATCGCGCGTTTCCATTGTGCGAGCCGCTTTCCTTCGGGCGACAGTTCGCCGGCCGCGCCGCAGCGCTGCGGCGCGCGTACGGCCCGGCCGTCATCGTCGATGTCGTACTTCAAGCAACAATGCCAACGCGCGCCGGGTCGCAAGCTCACACCAAATGTGATGCGGCCGTTTGCATAAGCGCCTCGCGTGTGGCTATCGTGCACGCTCAGACTGATGCCACGGCCAAAGTGCCCATTCTGGTAACTGGTCTTCAGGTGTTGCGTGTGCTCATTCCAGGTGGTCACGACACGACCGCGACGAACCACATGCCCGGCCCTGACTTCGAAGATGTCCGCGAAATCGCTACGCACCGCGATCTCTAGATTGAACGACACCGTATGCAGGCCGTGATTGGTCATGTCGATGTCCTCGTGGACTCCACCACCGACATGACGGGTCAGTATCAGGCTGACCGTATGTTCCTCGATGAGCCCGTCCTCGCTGTCGAGCGAACGATTCGCTAGACATGCCCGCATCAAAAAGGACTGCAGCGCTCCCGAGCTGAGCAGATCCCAGGGCTCGCCATTGGCGAAGATCGTCCAGTTGCTGATAAGACGCGTGTCCTGGAAATACAGACCCTTGCGCGACCCGCTGATGATCTGCCCGTCCGGCTGCGTGAGCAGGACCGTATGCCCCTGATGGATGGCAATCTGCGGCGGGCCAATCCTTACCTCGAGCGACATGTCAGTGTCCCTCTAAACGACCAGGCGAAATTGCGCATTGCGCTCAGGCTTCCACATGGATGTTTCGGAACCTTCATGTGATTTGAGACAGCAACACTTGCGCCGCCTTCACTCAGGAAAGGTACGGGGTGCACCCGCGCGTGTTCGGGACCGCGTTATGCTGCCGGCCTCCATTCAAATCGGAGAGGTGGTGGTTGCCTTGCTCATCACCGTTGTCGGTGTAACGATCGCAGACGATCGGGCTCGTCGTGCTCGACCGGAAACGCCGCGCGTAAATCGGGGCTATGGAGGAGGTGGGAGTTGGGATATCAGCGCACATCAAAGTCTGCGACAAAAATTCCCGCTGAACCCCATTCCACCGTCGCACTACGCGCTACCAAATATCACAGAGTTTGACGCAACCGGTTGTCGCCGCAAATCCAATCGATTTTCGGAACACAATGTCTGCTCGAAACCCGCAGCTCAATGGTCCGCTTCGCCAGTGCGCCGACCGACCGCCAACCGCTGCAGTGCGCGGTTGCTCAGGTAGTCGCATGTTCGAAAGCATCTTGCGCCGCTGTATCGAGGAGCGGTCTGCGCGCCGGGCTCGGGGGCCAGCTATCGCCCCACTCAGCCGGTATGCGCCGAATTTGCGCGACAGTGAAGCAGTTGCCGGAGGATGACCCAGCGCGTGACGACGAACCCGAGCGCCGCGGTGTACACGGCTTTCAGAATAACGAATCCGGCAAAAGAAAGCCCGGCGGACCCTAGCAAAAGGAACGTCGCGGACATGAGTGCGGTGATCACGGCGGCGGCAACAACACCGATCACCAGCCCGAAAGACCAGGCTTTGCTTGGCAAATGCGCGAGCACGCCGCTCTCCGCGAAGACCGTGTCGCTCCCTGTGAGCCGACCGGCGCGATACTCCCCGCGCGCCGCCGGTGTGACAAACAGGGATACCAGCAGCGACAGCACGATGGACGTCACTGCGATATCGATGATGATGCCACTGTCTCCGAAGAGCGGCACGAATGCCATCCGCCGATTGCCGAGCCACGTAATAGCCGGGTTGAGCACGGCATTAATGACGGCGCAGGCCGCGCCTTGTGCGCGGATATAGGATTGGACAGGCTGCATCATCTTTCCACGCAGGTTAAAGCCGTCCTTGGCGCTGAGCTGAGCCGAATCCAGCTGCCTGGTCCAGGCCGTTTTCCATGCTAGCGGTCAGGAGTATACTGCTCCCAAATTCGCGGCAGAGGAATGCTGAACATGAGTTGCGATTTTGAAGCATTGTTTGGCGAGATAGTGGGGAGAGGAGCGCAAGCCACGGTGTATGCGAAGGGAGAGCACGCGGTAAAACTGTATCGCGAAGGTTATCCAAAGAGGAACGTCTTCAGCGAAGCGTACATCATGGCGAATCTGGAGCTCGTGAATTTCCCCGGGCCGATGATTTACGAAATACTCCTCGTAGACGGGCGATATGGTTTACGCATGGACCGGGTAAAAGGCGAAGTGATGTCGGAGGAGTTCCGCGATCCGGCGCGCCGCGATCCGGTGCGATGTAAAGACACGCTGGATGTTCTTGTGGCTCTCCAGTGCCGCTTGCAAAAGTATGACAAGACTGGGTGGATGCCGGATCTCAAACAGCGTTTTCACGACGACTTGGTGATTAACGACAGGCTTTCCGCTGATCTCAAGAAAAACCTCCTGGGGGTTCTGGGCGGTCTGCCGGACGGTCAGGCGTTATGTCACTGCGATTTTCATGCGGGCAACGTTTTTTTTGACGGCGCGAAGTACACGGTTATCGATCTGCTCCAGGTCAGCAGGGGCGATCCGGCGGCGGATGCCGCTTGCTCGTATGTAGCGTGGAGTTTTACCGGTACGGAAATCGCCGAATACTATTTGAATAGGTATTGCGGTGAATCAGGGATTTCCGAGAAAAGCGTTCGGCAGTGGCTCAGGGTGTATGCTGGAACGCTGTTGGGACAAGTGCCTGAAAAATTTACACCGGTTATAGAACGGTTCATCGCGGGTTCGTGATGGCGCGCAGCTGTACCCCGAATCGTTTCGCTTTCGGGTCTACCTGTAGAGACCAGTGGCATGAGCCTGCGCGCAGGATGTACAAGCGGTCGTAAGTCATCCCACTTCACGGATATCCACAGACATCACATATTAATCGGCTTCGCGCATGCCACATTAACTTGCGTGTGCCTTGCGGGCGCAACGTGCGTCCTGCGCGAAAGGCCGACGGCGGAACACCGTGCTGTTGACCACGAAGTCGCGGGCGCACTCAGAAAGGTACTCAGCACTGCCGCACCCAGTACTTCACGCAGCGGCGCGCGAGCCGGGCCATAGCACGCCACGGCGAAGACGGGGCCCGACTCGTTCGACACGGATTCCTTCACTGTCGTCCCGCTGTCCAACCTGGCTACATTGATCGTGAAAGTCGATGCTCGCTGTTCCTGCGGGCACGCGCCATCGTACCCGTCCTGCCGTGCAGCGATCGGTCAATCTGACGGTAGAAAGAACCAACCCGACAACGATCCGCAGCGACACCCCTTCCGCCTAGTGCATTTGCAGGGCTGGCATCGCGTAACGGATGACCGCAGAGCAAACCATAGCGGCCCATGGCCGGCGATCATCCCAGTGACCGTTTTCGCCGAATTCTGTGCGTAGCTGGTCCGTCAGGTTTCGGAGGCAACAACCGGCCATTCGACTCGCGACAATCACCTGAACGCGAATAAAGCCAGGTCGCGCAGGCTGGGCTTCTATTCGTCGATGTGCTGTTCGGCCGGCATCAAACTGAGCTTTTTACAGCCATCCTCTCGGCCATCCACGCTTTCAGCGCCTTCACACCTGGTTGAAGCTCGTCCGCATCGGGGTGTACGAGATAGTATCCCTCGCACAACGGCAACGCTTTTCCAAACGGCTCCACAAGCGAACCCGCAGCAAGCTCGCCTTCCACCAGAATCGCACTGGTCAGGACGACCCCTTGCGCACGCACCGCGGCGTCGATCGCCATCAACGACTGGTCGAACTCAATGCCGACGATCGCCTCGATCTGCTCATCGGCAAGATTGCTGAATCGTGTCAACCACGCCCTCCAGTGAGGATGCAGCGTGTTGTGAAGCAGCGTCGCGGACTGGAGGTCTTCGGGCCACTTCAATCTTAACTTGGCGGTCCGCCAAATGCCGGACCCAAATTGCAAAAATTGAGGTGTATGCCTCCTGCGACGATTCGCGGAACTGCCGTTCAGGGGCGCGCTGACCATCGAGCCAAGAAACAAATGTTTTCTCTGGCTCCTGAACCCCGTTGGCAAGCCTATCCTCTTGGCGCAATCGATCTCCACTTTTTATCGGGTTACCAGGTAAAGAATAAGTCGTCGCGGGTCCTGAAGGCGAGCAAAACGCTGGTTCGCTGCGTAAAAGCAAGGATCACTTTTGAAACATACTAGATAAGAGAGAAAAATTATCGTTAAGCCCGACTGACTTAATTGTTCTCCGACTGACTTAATTGTTTCCCTTCAGAGCACCGATAGTGAGACCTACGAGGCTTCCTCACTCTCCTTGACATGCAAGCAATCTGTTGCCTATAGTAAATGCAACAGATCACTTGCCTATAGCCGTTCATGGCCGAGCTCCCCGACGACACAGACCTGCTATTCAAAGCCCTCGCCGATCCGAGCCGGCGCAAGCTGCTGGACGTGCTGCATGCGCACGACGGCCAGACCCTGAACGACCTGTGCGAGCACCTCGACATGACACGGCAAGGCGTGACGCAGCATCTGGGCCTGCTGGAAGCGGCGAACCTCGTCGTGACGGTGCGCAGCGGGCGCGAGAAATTGCACTTCCTCAATCCAGTGCCGCTGCAGCAGATCTACGAGCGCTGGATTGCCAAGTTCGAAAAACCGCGCCTGAAGGCGCTCTCTTCCCTGAAACGACGCCTGGAGAAAGGCAATGACTAGATCGACATTCGTCTACGTGACCTATATCCGCACCACGCCCGAACAGTTGTGGTCGGCGCTCACCGACGCGGAGTTCATCAAGCAGTACTGGTTCGGCATGCACTGCGATAGCGAATGGACGGCGGGCTCGTCGTGGAAACTCGTGTCGAGCGCGGGGGAGACTTTCGACGCGGGCGAGATCATCGAGGCTGTGCCGCCGCGGCGCCTCGTGATTCGCTGGCGGCATCAAAAACGGCCCGAGCTGCAGGCCGAAGGCGATTCGCGCTGCACGATGGAGCTCGAACCGAGCGGAACGGCGGTCAAGCTGACGCTCACGCATACGATCGAGCGCGATCAGTCGAAGTTCATCGAGGCGGTGTCGGGCGGCTGGCCGAAGATCATGTCCAACCTCAAATCGCTGCTGGAAACCGGCTCGATTGCGTTGCAGGAGGCTTACCCAGCCAATGGCGGCAGTCATGCCGGGAAGGCATGAAGCGGGGGCACACTGAAGCGCGGCAGGCATCGCTTGATCGCAGGCTCGATAGCCGTCCGTCCGCGAAATCGCGCTGATAGAATCGTCTGCCTACCCTCGCCCGTCTCAGGAAACCAGCATGGAAATCCAACCCTATCTGTACTTCAATGGCCGTTGTGAGGAAGCCATTGCGTTCTATCGTTCGGCGCTCGGCGCGCAGGAGTTGCTGAAGCTGCGAGCGAAAGACGCGCCGCCCGATCCCGCTCGCCCGGTCGCGCCCGAACACGCCGACAAGATCATGCACGCGACGCTCGTCATCGGTAACACGCACGTGCTGATGTCGGATGGCGATTGCCGCGGCGGCGATACCGTGCATGCGGGCTTCAGCCTGTCGGTCACCGCCGACGACCAGGCGTCCGGCGAGAAATATTTCAACGCGCTGGCGGATGGCGGACAGGTCACGATGCCGTTTCAGCAGACCTTCTGGACCAGCGGCTTCGGTACGTTGATCGACCGCTTCGGCGTGCCGTGGATGGTCAACGTGCGGCACGAGGAGCCCGCGGCATAGCCTTTGGAGCGGGCCTTCGTTGAGTCACCTGCTGCGCGCGGTTCCGCATCCCGTTCCATTCGGGCGAAACCGGGACGAAATAGATAAGAGCAGGAGCCCCCGAGCGCGTGGAACGGCGCATGCTGCCCCGAAAGCGAACCAGCCAGGAGAACCGTCGATGCAGGAAGTTCATCTCCACCGCGGCTTCACCATCACCGTGCTCGTCGAGGACGACCCGGCCGGCGGTTCGTCGATCACCACGCGAATCGATCGCACTGGTACCGACGCTCGCGACCTCGAAGCCTGGACCGCTCCGTGGCATGCGCGCTCCGCGCTGCGCGGCAAGCCCGCGATCGGCGAGGCCGTCGACAATGCCCAACGCGCGATCGACTCCGCATTGGGCGACCCCGATCCGTTGGACGAATAGTTCTGCCATGCGCCGGGCCTGAGCGACGCCTACTGCGTCGCGGACGCCCCGCTCGCCGGCGTGCTGTGGACCGCCGCGGCGTGGCTCGCGGCGGGCGATGCGCTCGCTGCCGCGCCCGCCTCGTCGTTCGCACGCTTCGCCGCGTCGCTATCGCCGGGTGTGCCACGCGGGCTCGCCGAATTGCTCATCACGCCGCTGCTCATCTGGCCCGTCGAGATGCGGCCGTTCTCGGCCGACCGCTTGCAGCCGGATGCGCCCGCCATCAACGCAATGGCCGATAGCGCGATCAGCATGTTTGTCGCAACTTCTCGCATGATTCGCTCTCCCTGGGATGACTCGGCTCCAGTAGCGAAGCATTCGACATGCCCATCGCAGCCCTGTGCGGCCGGATACCCGCGCGCGTACACGGACCAGGTCGAGAAAACGAGGTTTGGGACTTGCCATCGAGAGCGGGGCCTTCAGGCCCCGTCGTCTTCTCCGACGACGCCGAACTCGGCCGTCGTTTTCACGTAGAACAGATGTAAACCCTCAGCGCTCAGACGATCGAACAGCCGATCGGCTTCGTCGCTCGTCACCGCCATCACGACGGACAACGGTTGATCGGCAAGCTCGAAGAAGTGCGCGGAGTGAATGCGGTGATGATGGCCGATGCCTTCGCAAGCTGGAATCACGGTCGCGCCGCGCAGGCCGAGTTCGCTCGCGAGACGCACGAGCCAGTCGGCAAGCGGCTTGCCATGATGGCTGCGCCCCTGCTGGGTGAAGAACGTGATCTGAAAGCCTTGCATGTCAGTGCCTCCCCAATGCGGGTCGGGCCGGGGAAGCGCCGGTTGCAGCCGATTCGGCATACCGGCTCGCCACATCACGGCTCAGGAAGGTCATGACCACAGTTTAGATGTCGGGCCGCGCGAGTGCCAGGTCGAAGCTGGCCGCGTGCCGCGCGGTCTCGGCTCACTGACCGTACACGTCGAAATCGAAATACTTTTTCGCAATGCGGTCGTAAGTGCCGTCGGCGCGGATATCGGCAATGGCTTTGTCGATCTTTTCCTGCAGATCGGTATCTTCTTTACGCAAACCGATCGCCGTGCCGCTGCCGAGCGTTTTCGCGTCGTAGAGCGGATTGCCGGCAAATCCGAAGTCCTTGCCGCGCGAGGTGCGCAAAAAGCCGATATCGGCTTGCACCGCGTTCTGCAATGACGCGTCGATACGGCCGGCAAGCAGATCCGAATACACCAGATCCTGATCCTGATACGGCACGATCACCGCGCCGGCCGGCTCCCAATACGTCTTCGCGTAGGTTTCCTGAATCGAGCCCTGCTCGACGCCGATGCGCTTGCCCTTCAGCGCTTGCGGCGTCGGCTCGATCGGCGAGCCCTTCTTCGCGACGAGACGCGTCGGAATGCGGAACACCTTCGACGAGAACCCGATCTGCGCCTGACGCGCGGGCGTCATCGACATCGTCGACAGCACGCCGTCGAATTTGCGGCCTTTCAGCGCGGCAATCATGCCGTCGAACGAATTCTCGATCCACACGCATTTCGCGTTGAGCCGGCGGCAAATCTCATTGCCGAGATCGATATCGAAGCCGACTAGCTTGCCGTCGGCGCCTTTCGATTCGAACGGCGGATAGCTCGCGTCGACCCCGAACCGCACGGTCGACCAATCCTTGGCGATTGCGCTCCCGGACGATGCGGCCAGCAGTGCAATCGTCAGGGTGGCCAAGATGGCTTTCATTGTTGCTCCTTATCGGCTTTTTTTGATGAATTCAAACAGGCGGCGCAGCGTTATACGCCGGCCGCGAGAAACCCTACATTCGACCGTGTTCCGGCCGTCTGCGCAAATTCATTAAAAAAATCAATTCATGCAGGCCGCGCATAGGCCGGTATTGGGCTTCGGCGGGCAAATAGCTCTTGGTTCTTTGCAAATAAAACCTGTTCCGGAGCAATGAAACCAGTCGCTTAACTGAACGGCATTACCGTTTTGGCGGGGTTTTCTTTTTCCAGTTACGGGATCACTCATCCCAGCCGAAAATGGCGAGCGTGGATTCCCCTTCCCGGATGCGACGCATCTGATCTGCTTCCTTGGCCTCACGAGCTTGCGCAGCGGCAATCACTTCAGCAACACGGGCTACCGGAATCGCGACCACACCGTCTTCATCAGCGACGATAAGATCACCGGCTTCAACCGTCACATCGTCGAAGCGGGTCGGCGCATTGATCCAGCCACGGGCCCCGAAGCCCTTGCCCGTACCCCGGATGCACAGGCCACGCGCATAGACCGGGAAACCCATTTCTGCGAGCAACCGCTGGTCGCGTACACAGCCATTGATCACGAGGCCGCCGAGACCGCGCGCAAGAGCCGCAGTGGACATGACCTCCCCCCAGTAGCCATACTCATAGGCGTCCCCGACGGACACAACCAGAACGTCTCCCGGGTCGGCTGCATAGATCGCACGATGCAGCCACAGGTTGTCGCCGCCCGGTGCGTGAACGGTGAGCGCAGGTCCGCAGATCCTGAATCCGGGAGCCACGGGTTTGATCGCGGGGGGCATGACCCCGATCTTGCCAGCTGCTTCGTGGAGCGTCGCGGCAGGAAGAGCAGAAGCCTGCGCCAGAAGATCCGGGCTCGGACGCCTGATATCGAGCCTGGTGGTCGTCTTCGGATTGAAACGGGGCTCGCTCATACCTGGTCTCCGATGCGACGCGTCTGTAACCGGTGATACTTGAACTGGGCGCGAGCGTCATCGAGGCGCATGCCGGTCGCGACCGAAGGCGATGGACAATTTCACCTTTCGTTGTCATCGATTTTCCTTTGTGGACCATACAGCTTTTACGACGAACTATGGTCGTTCAATTTTCCGCGCTCTTGAGGGCGTCAATCGCGATTTCGCGCACTAATGCGAGACTCCCGCGCAGACGCGCCACTTCGGACGACGCCAGGCATGAAAAGAATTCTTCTTCAGCTTTGTTCACGGCTTCGCTGCAACGCATGAACGTCTCCCATCCGAGTGGTGTGCGTTGAATGCGGAGTGCTCGCGCGTCGTTCTCGCTTGCCATTTTTTCCAGAAGCCCACGTTGTTCCAGCGCTTTCACCGACTCGCCCATAGCCTGGGCTGTCATGTGAGCACGGCGCGCCAGTTCTGCACTGGAGCATGGTTCATGGTTGGACAGCAGATCGAGAAGAAGGAATTGGCGGGCCGTAATGTTCTCGGCGTTCAGTGTCTCGTCGATGCGACTGACGACCAGCCGGTTTAATTGTTGAATCAGGAAGAAAATTCGAATGGATGTGCTCATTTTTCGGGCCTTGAAAAAGATTGCGCCTCGATCGTAATAGGAGAACGTTCGTGGACTGTCATTGTAGCCGCAGTCGCGCCCCCATGTAACGCTAATGTTACCTTACGATATACGTGCCAATGCGCAGCTAAATCCCCATGTTTAAGGGAAAGTACTTGGTCGCAATACTACATGACGTTGATATTATCTGTTGTGACCCTGGTCGAGACCCTGGCCGGAAACCTGGTCGGGGACCGGCCATGCAATTCGGAACACTGGAGAACACAACATGAGCGACGCGGGTGCCGAAATATCGAATCTGGGCTACGTGGTAGTCGGTGCACAGGACCTCGAAGCGTGGTCCAGGTTTGCGAGCGACATCCTCGGGCTCCAGGTGAAGGCCGCGCCGGACGGTAATTCGTTGACGCTGCGTATGGACGAGTACGTGCAGCGGATTCTCGTTCAGAAAAGCGACGACGAAGACATCTTCGAAGCGGGCTGGGAGTTCGAGACTCCGGAGAAACTCGAAGCCTACGTCGAACGTCTTCGGGGTATCGGTCAGGCCGTCGAGCGAGGAGGTCCGGCACTGTGCGGGGAACGCCGGGTCGAGATGCTCTACCACTGCGACGATCCTTCGGGCTTCCGTCACGCGTTCTACACCGGGCCTCATATCGCTCCGATGACCGACGCCTGGCATTCGAAGGTCATGCGCGGTCGTTTCGAGACCGGCAGGCTCGGAATCGGCCACATCGTGATCCGGTCAAAAGACCTCGATCAATCTGTCGATTTCTATCGCAAGGTCCTGGGCCTCAAGCTCAGCGACTATATCCGCGCAGAACTTGCGCCCGGCGTCAAAGTCGATGTGACATTCATGCACACGACTGGTGGGCGTCATCATTCGCTGGCCACAGGCACGATGCCGGGCAACAAACGTCTCGGTCACCTGATGCTCCAGGTTCAGGACATGAACGACGTTGGGCTCGCATACGATCGCTGCATCGCTGCCGGTCTGCCGATGCTCATGCATCTGGGCCGTCATCCTAACGATCTCACGTTCTCGTTCTATGTCAAATCGCCTTCAGGATTCGCCGTCGAATACGGCCATGGCGGGATCGTCGTGGACGACGCAACCTGGAAGGTGTCCACGCACCCGCGGTTGAGCGACTGGGGTCATAAATTCGGCTGATCGAATGACTGCATAAAAAAAGGAAATATTATGAACAGTAGAGAAGTCGCGACGCAGATTCCGACAGAAGATGAACTGGTGGCGCGTGCTCGCGTCATGATTCCGTGGCTGCGCGAGCGTGCTGCCGAAGTCGAGGCCGCACGATCGGTCCCCGCCGACATCATCGAAAAATTCGTTGAAGCAGGTTTTTTCCGTATCCTTCAGCCGCGTCGCTGGGGTGGCTACGAGATGAATCCGGCTGTGTTCTTCAAGGTGCTGATGGAACTCGGCCGCGGCTGCTGCTCCAGCGCCTGGAACATGATGATTCTGGGCGTCCATCCGTGGGAATTCGGGCT
Source organism: Paraburkholderia youngii (assembly GCF_013366925.1). Lineage (NCBI taxonomy): Bacteria > Pseudomonadati > Pseudomonadota > Betaproteobacteria > Burkholderiales > Burkholderiaceae > Paraburkholderia > Paraburkholderia youngii. Next base: position 1,221,801 of record NZ_JAALDK010000002.1, on the reverse strand, counting down.
CTTTCCGCAGCAGGCCGGTGACGACGTATGGTCGGCCAAGGATGACGTGATTGTCGCGTCATCCTATGCGCCGGTCGGTTCGGTCAAAAAGGTCGAGGGCGGCTACATCATCGACGGTAAGTGGCCGACTTCGAGCGGTACCGATCACGGTGAATGGGTGATTCTCGGCGCGTTCGAGCGCGACGATGAAGGCAAGCCCATCGACAAACTCAGCTTACTGCTTCCACGATCCGACTACCAGGTCATCGATGACTGGCATGTCATGGGTCTTTGCGGCACCGGCAGCAAGAGTCTGCTTGTCGAGAAGGTCTTCGTTCCCGAACATCGGACGCACAGTATTTCCGATTACTCGATGGACCCTCGTGGCTCCGCGTTCCTGTTCCCGTTCGTGCAGATTTTCGCGGGTTCGGTATCGGCGGTCACAGTCGGTATGGCTCAGGGCGCAATCGATCACTACATCGAGCAGATGAGGTCGCGGCGGAATGGCACGACCGGCAAGCCCGTCAGCTCGAGCCCCTACGTCAAGGACAGACTGGCCAACGCAGTGCTGCTCGTGCGCTCGGCGCGCGCCCGTCTGCTTCAAATGATGATCGAAACGACAAAGATTGTGCAACGTCGTGAACTGATCCCGATTGAAGACCAGGTGCTGTACAGGCTCGATGTCGCATCGGTCGGTCGTGACTGTCAGGAAGCGGTGCAATTGCTGTTCACGGCAACTGCGGCGAAAGGGCTTTTTAACGACCAGCCGATCCAGCGCATCATGCGCGACGTGATGGCGGCCGCAAATCACATCACGCAGAACGCGGACGATAACGCAGGGACGCTCGGCGGTTTCCTGCTCGGTGAGGCACTGCCGCCGTTGCAATATTCCCGCCAATCGTCCGGCATAAATTTCTAAATCGGATATTTCTGGAGCACACCAAATGTCCTTTACCGAAGCAGGTACCAGCCAGTTCGTGACGATCAACGAACCGCGCCTCGAGAATTTCAAGCTCCACTACAACGACATGGGCACTGGCCCCGCGGTCATCATGCTCCACGGCGGCGGTCCGGGTGCGAGCGGCTGGAGCAATTACTACCGCAATATCGAAGCACTGGCGGCAGCGGGTTTCCGCGTCATCCTGCTCGATCAGCCTGGCTTCAACAAATCCGATGAACTGAAAATGACGGACACGCCGCGCAATGTGCTGAACGCACGTGCAATCAAGGGCGTGATGGATGCCCTCGGTCTCGACAAGGCGAATCTGGTCGGCAACTCGATGGGCGGTGCGACGGCCATCGCATTCGCTCTCGACTTCGCTGATCGCCTGGACAAGATGATTCTGATGGGGCCGGGTGCGCAAGGTCCGAGCCTTTTCCAGCCGCAGCCAGCAGAAGGCATCAAGCGTATGTCGCGTCTTTACGCGCAGCCTTCGTACGAGAACTTCGAGGCCATGCTCGAAGTCTTCGTCTACAACCCGGCTGGTATTACTGAGGAACTGCGTCAAGGCCGCTGGAACAATATCCAGTCGAACCTGAACCACCTGAAAAACTGGGCAGAAGGCGGCAAGATCATGCCCTCGACATCGATGGACCTGTCAGCACGTTTCCCCGAGATCAAGCACAAGACGCTCATCACGTGGGGCCGTGACGATCGTTTCGTCCCTATCGATCACGGTCTGCGCATGATCAACACGATGCAGGATGCACGCCTGCACGTATTCCCGAAATGCGGCCACTGGGCACAATGGGAACACGCGGAAGAGTTCAACCGTCTGATCATCGACTTCCTGCGCGACTGATTCGCACCGCCTGCTGTGCCTGATGAGCCCTGACAGATCGATATCTGTCAGGGTTTTTTGTTTTTTGTTGTTTTGTATCAACACAACGTCGACAGCGTTCGCGCAACTAAACCTGTTTGTTGGTCTCCCGAGACGGCTGGTGTCGGCGTCGGTGTACTTCAGTTTGTTTCGGGTCGTGAACGTGTTCTCTGCGTGCCTGATGGTTTTGCTGCGCTCTGCTGCTTGAGCAAATCGAGCGCGACGTCGACGATCATGTCTTCCTGCCCGCCGACCATGCGGCGTTTGCCCAGTTCGACCAGGATGTCGACAGTGCGCAGGTCGTATTTCTTCGCGGCGACTTCCGAGTGACGCAGGAAGCTCGAATACACTCCGGCATAGCCGAGCGCGAGCGTCTCGCGGTCCACGCGCACCGGGCGGTCCTGCAGCGGCCGCACGATATCGTCGGCCGCATCCATCAGCGTGTATAGATCGGTGCCATGGTTCCAGCTCATGCGCTCTGCCGCGGCGATGAACACTTCCAGCGGCGCATTGCCGGCGCCGGCGCCCATCCCTGCCAGCGATGCATCGATACGGTCGCAGCCCTCCTCGACCGCGACGATCGAGTTCGCCACGCCCAGGCTAAGGTTGTGGTGCGCATGAATACCGGTGCTGGTTTCCGGCTTCAGCACCGCCTTCAGCGCGCGGAAACGGCTGCGCACATCGTTCATGCTCAGCGCGCCGCCCGAATCCACCACGTAGATCGTGGTCGCGCCGTAGCTTTCCATCTTCTTCGCTTCCTGCGCCAGATTCTCCGGCGAGGTCATATGGCTCATCATCAGGAAGCCCACGGTATCCATGCCGAGTTCGCGCGCATACTCGATATGCTGCTTCGAGATGTCGGCCTCGGTACAGTGCGTGGCCACGCGCACGATGCGCGCACCGGCGTTGTATGCCGCCTTCAGGTCACGGATGGTGCCGATACCCGGCAGAAGCAGCGTGGCGATCCGCGAGTGCGTCACGACGTCGGCCACCGCCTCGATCCATTCGAGGTCGCTGTGCGCGCCGAAGCCGTAGTTGAAGCTCGAGCCCTGCAGGCCGTCGCCGTGCGCGACTTCGATCGAATCGACCCGGGCTTTGTCCAGCGCGCGGGCGATGTCCTGCACGTTCTGGATCGAGTACTGGTGGCGGATCGCATGGCTGCCGTCGCGCAGCGTCACGTCGGAGATATAGAGTTTCTTGCTCATGGTAAATAGTCCCTTATGCCGCCGCTACCGAAGCCGCAATGCGCTCCGCCGTTGCCAGCGCCGCCGAGGTCATGATGTCGAGGTTGCCGGCATAGGCTGGCAGGTAGTGCGCCGCGCCTTCCACTTCGAGAAAGATCGAGGTCTTGAGACCGCTGAATTTGCCGAGGCCCGGGATAGTGAGCGGCGCGCTCTCGGGGATCACGTCGAACTGCACCTTCTGCTTGAGGCGGTAGCCAGGCACATAGGCATTGACGGCTTTGGCCATCTGCTCGACCGAGGCTTCGACTTCGGCCTGACTGATCGCTTCGGACAGCACATACACCGTGTCGCGCATCATCAGCGGCGGCTCGGCCGGGTTCAGGATGATGATGGCCTTGCCCTTGGTGGCACCGCCGACCACTTCGATGGCCTTCGAGGTCGTTTCGGTAAATTCGTCGATATTGGCGCGCGTACCCGGGCCGGCCGACTTGCTGCTGATCGAGGCGACGATCTCGGCGTAGTGCACCTTGGCCACGCGCGATACGGCCGCCACCATCGGGATCGTGGCCTGGCCGCCGCAGGTCACCATGTTGACGTTCGGCGCTGCCAGGTGCGCTTCGAGGTTCACCACCGGCACGCAATACGGGCCGACGGCCGCCGGCGTCAAGTCGATCACGCGGATGCCGGGCTTGTGCTGGCGCAGCAAGGCGTCGTTTTTCACGTGCGCTCCTGCCGAGGTGGCGTCGAACACCACATCGATGTCCTTGAACATCGGCAGGTTCACCAGACCCCGCACGCCCTCGTATGTGGTCGCCACGCTCAGACGCGCGGCGCGTGCGAGGCCGTCCGAGTTCTGGTCGATGCCGACCATCGCGCCCATTTCCAGATGCTTGCCGTGCCGCATGATCTTGATCATGAGGTCGGTGCCGATATTGCCGGACCCGATAATCGCTGCCTTGAGTTTTGCCGAAGCCATGTGTTTTCCCGAATCCTGAAGATTTGGTTGACGAGACCTGAGCAATGACCTGTTATGCGAAGGTCGTGCGCACGCTGCCGAGGCCTTCGATCTGCGCCGTATAGGTACCGGGCTGCGTGACCGCGACCATCGGTCCCAGCGCGCCCGTCAGCACCACATCGCCGGCGCGCAGCGGCGTACCGAGCCGAACCATGCGGTCGGCCAGCCAGATCGCGGCATTGAGCGGATTGCCAAGGCAGGCCGCGCCGCTTCCCTGCGACAGCACTTCGCCGTCGCGTTCGAGCGTCATGGCGGCCTTGAACAGATCGAGATCCGCGAGCGGTACCGGGCGGCTGCCGACCACGAAGGCCGCGCTCGAGGCGTTATCGGCCACGGTATCGACGAACCGGATATCCCAGCCACGGATGCGGCTGTCCACCACTTCGATCGCGGCCAGCGCGTAATCGGTGGCGTTGATCAGGTCTGCATAGGTGTGCTTGTCGCACGTCAGGTCCCGCCTGAGCACGAGTGCGATCTCGGCTTCGACCTTCGGCTGGATCAGACCGGCCAGTTGAATCGGCTGCTGGTCGCCGTAGGCCATGCTGGCAAACAGCGCGCCGAAATCGGGCTGGTCCACGCCGAGCTGTTTCTGCACCGGCAGCGAGGTCAGGCCGATCTTGCGGCCGACGATGCGCTCGCCTGCTTCCACGCGTGCATCGACGTTGGCCTGCTGTACCGCGTAGGCGGTCGCCATGTCGTCCAGCGGTATGCCGCCCAGCGGAATGCCGCCCAGCGGATTGCCGCCCAGTGCGACCTCGCGGCGCACCGGATCGATCGCTTCGCGGTTACGTTCCGCTTCGCGCAGACGCGCGGCGATGGCCTGAATGTTCTCCTTCGTCATCCTTTGTTCTCCTCTCGCTCCGGCTAATCGGTTAGCGTGTCGGACTGAACAAATAGAGAGCCGACCATGAGCAAGCCGAAAAGCCCGGAGGAATTGTTCGCAGGTCGTCACTTCGACCGCGATGTGATCATCGTGTGTGTCCGCTGGTACTTGCGTTACAAGCTCGGTCTGCGGGATCTTGTGGAAAACACGAAAAACGACCCGGGCGCGCATGCGACCGGGTCGTCAAATCCCGCCCTTCGCGTTAGTCAGTACGGTACAGTAGAAAGAACATTAACTGAACGGCATTGGCGCCGAAGCGGGGGTTCTTGTTACCCGGATTCAAATCACTTCGAGCGCCCGATACTCCTCGCCGCGGCAAAGAACGACCACGTTGCGATCGCGACCATGATGATCGGGGCAATCATTGCATACCGCAGACCTTGTGTACCCGCCACGTGGCACGATGCTGCCACTGCGTCAGCGATCGGAGCCTTGCAGGCCGCCGCATAATCACCGCTACCGGTAAAGATGTTCGATGCGAACCTGTCGCTCATCCAGCCCACCCATGCCGGGCCCAGACCTTGGCCGACAAGGTTCATCAGCAGGAACACGAGTGCCGAAGCCGTGGCGCGCATACGCGGTTCGAGTCGGCTATGAATGACCGAAAACGAAGGACCGTTCCACACGTTCAGCGAAGTCGCCATCAAGAACATTGCGACGGTGGAGACCGCGAAGTTCATCGACGTAAATGAAATGATCGTGAACGGAATACCCAAAAGCGATCCGACCGCCGGAATCCAGCCGTACCAACGACGGTCACGTTTCGCCATCCAGTCCGAACCATAGCCACCGATCAAGCCGCCGACGAATGCGCCGACGCCATTGACGATCGCAAGCGTCAATCCCGCCTGTTGCATATTCAGGCCAAACGTGCGACCCATATAGATCGATTGGAACATGAACGTGCCGTAAATCGAAATTGAGGTCGTCACGATACCGAGAGACATTTGCCAGAACGGCTTTTCACGCACGAACGCGGCAAGGACTTCCTTGAGCGCCGGAACATGCTTGGACTCGATGGAGTCGAAGTTGCCACGCTTCGGTTCACGCAGCGTGAAATAAGCAATCAGGCCCAGGATGATACCCGGGAAACCGAACGCGTAGAACGCCATGCGCCAACCATAAAGGTGGGCAATCGTACCACCGCCGAATGCGCCAATGAAAACGCCAACTGCCGGTCCCAGTGCGTAGATACCGTAAACGGTTGCACGCTTGGACGGTGGAAACTGATCCGAAAGCAGCGAGTGCGAAGTCGGGGTCGAGCCCGCTTCACCGATACCGACGCCAAGACGGTAGACCATCATCGAAGCGAAGCTGCCTGCGGTACCGCAAAGCATCGTCATCAGAGACCAGGCAACAATCGAAACCGAGATCATCAACTTGCGGTTATAACGTTCAGCCAGTCGCCCAATTGGAATACCGAGCGTCGCGTAGAAAATCGAGAACGCGAGACCGCTGAGCAAACCCAGCTGGAAATCCGAAAGCCCCATTTCACGTTTGAGCACCGGACCGACGATTGCGACCAGAATGCGATCCGTCATACTGGATGCATAGATTAGAACGAGCAAAAACAACAACCATCGCTCGTAACCTCGACTCCGGGTCGAAATCCGGGTTGCCTCTGCGGTGGACATCTTCAGTCTCCTGTTACGCTCAGAATCTGAGCATTTATATCGATTAGTTCATTCTTTTATTTGCTGCCCTTTACGCCCAGGTAACAAACCCTGCGCCGACGCCGGTACCTGCGGGAGTTCGCCTAAGCGGGAAATACTCGGCACTCTGCACATTCAGGTGCTCGAGCGCGCCCGCCGCCGTTACCCAGTTCAGAATTTCCGAGGAACCGGAATTGAGTGCGCCTCGCGGGATGCTCTGGAGAAAATCGGCGTCCTTGTTCTCGAAGGCTGCAATGATCTGACGGTCGAGCGGTTCATCGACCACGAAGTGGCTCAGACCGCCGCTCGCGATGACCATTACGCGCTGGTCACCCGGGATCGCTTCGACCACACGACGAATTGCACGGCCCACGTTGTGGCAACGACGCGAGGATGGGACGTTCGGACTGAAATAGGTATTCAACAGCACCGGTACGATCGGAATCGGGAGACCGGCAAACAGACGTTTGACCACGAAGCCGTAGGCATGACCAAAACCCTTGTCCAGTGGGTCCTCCACATGGTCTGAAGCCGCGACATCCACCTCTTCATCGATCAGTCCTTTGATCAACGTGAGCGCCATCTGGGGATCACAAGGCAATCCGTGGACCTGATCGAGCATATAGCCTTTGCGCACCGTACGTAGCCAATCAGGCGTCGTCGGCTCCTGGAGCTTGTCGATCGTGTATGCGGTCTGTCCGTGGTAGATCGCGAACGCCGGTTGATTGGCGCTGTTGAAAAGTTCTGCCTGATCGTCACCGATGATGATCGCGACATCGGGCTTGACCTGAGCAACGAATGCCGCGAGCTTGTCTAGCGCGTCATTGCATTGCTGCTCCTTTTTGGCCAGCGTCGGCACATCCACTTCGTTCTCGTAGCGCGGCCCTACTTCAGTCAGCAACTGCGAATACGTCATCAACCGTCCATCGGACGTGTTGAGCTCCGGGTTTTCATAGTCGACATTTGCCCGATGAATCCATTGTGCAGCACCGAGCGTCAGAAGGGGCGTATGAGAAGTCGCGACGCCAGCAACGATTTTGGCCATGATGTTTAATCAATTCCGAATTTGCTTACGACAAAGCGCGGGACCGATGTCCCGCGCTGCGTTTCTCTGCCGATCGATTACTCTTCGCCGGTACGAAAACGCGAATACAGCTTCATGCAGTTGCAGCGGAAGATGTTGTTCTTGTCCTCTTGCGAGAGCATGGCCATCGATTCGATAACCGGCTTCAGATCGTCGAGGTCCAGACCCGTTTCCGGGTCGACGGCGCTGCCGGTGCCTGGCTTTTCAGTGGCGAACAGTACCCGATCCGCACCCACCTTTTTGATCAGGAGTTCGAGCGAATCCTTGTCGTAATTGGTGGTGTCGTAGTGGAGTTGACGCAGCTTTTGCTCGAACGGCATCACACCGCGACGGATGTTCCAGGCACGGAAGCGGCCGATCTGGTACGGAATTGCGCCGCCGGCGTGCGGGACGATCAGCTTCAGGTTCGGGAAACGATCGAACACGTCCGATTCCATCAGCGACAGAATGGCGATACTTTCTTCGTTGATAAATTTCAGGGTGTACGACTCGCGCGGCTGACAACTGCCGGCTGAGTGGATCAGCGCAGGAATATCGAGTTCGCACAGCTTTTCATACAGCGGGAACCAAAACGAATCCCCCAGTCCTGGGGGCGGCGTGTCATCGCCTTCGGTCGGATCCGGATTCAGCAGACAACCGATAAAACCCTGCTCCTTTACGCGGAATTCGAGTTCTGCGAGGCAGTTGACCGGGCTTTCATTACGGTACTGCGGCAAACCTGCTACCTTGCGAAAACGCGTGGGCCACATTTCGGCGGTCCGGTGAACCAGATCGTTCATGTGCTTCGTCCATAGCGCCGTCACCTTCGCGGGCTTGATCGAATGCATCTGCATGTACGGACGCGGCGACAGGAACTGAATGTCCGTACCGACACGATCCATGATCTCGATGATCGTCTGACCGGCTTTGCGCACCGCGTCATCGCTCAACCTGGGCACACCGACGTGCGGATTAGCGCGGTGAGACGCGAGTTCGGCCATGAATTTATAGCTTTCGCCTGGAATCACGACGTGAGCATGCGAATCGATGATAAGTGACATTTTGGATATGACTCGTAGGGAAAAGATTTCAAATTACAAGGTTGTTTGCCATTGCTGGTCGTTCTCGTAGACGCCGCCCAGCGGCATGACCGACCTATAGTCGATCTTTTCGTGCTGTGCGAGTTTCGGCACTGAACCTGCCGAAAATTCGGTTAACGAATTCATCAGGCAGCGACGGACCTGCATCACCGCACCATCACCGGCACCGAGATATTCTTTGGTGCGATCCTGGAGCCTACCCATACTGAGAAGGATTGCGAAATCTTCGGTACCAAGCGTTTGCGGGAAGCCAGAAAAGTGACCGTTCTTCATCGCTTCGCGATCCTGGCCCCAGAGATCGTCGGCCGAACGCGACGAAACCGGAGGCCAGTTGTCGCGATCGGCGGGAAAGATGTAATCTTCGTGCGGAACTGGCTTGTCCAGGATGAACGTCATGTGCCAATACCACGTGTTCTCGTCATCAATAGGCACAGAGAAGAACATCTGCGAGCGCGTGGTGTCACCGGCCTTACGCGGTGAAATCATGCCGTACCATGGCATGACGAACGAATTGGTGCGCACATATGACCTGCCATCTCCGAGTGCGCGTACAGCCGCGTAACGGAAGCCGTATTCCTTCTGCCTGATTTTGTAGACTGGAGCCTGGTTGACCGAGGCATTGGTCATTTCGTATTCGAGCCACGACTGGTGGAGAACACCGACGTGCGCCGAGTCCATCGTAGTCTCGACCGCTTGCAGCCAGTTGCATTCGATGCGCTGACGATGCACCACCACCTGATCGGCGGGCAAGCCCACGAACGGCAAATCAGCGAATTTCGGGGGTTCGCCCTGTCCGAGATATACCCACGCGATGCCACCCGCTTCCTGAGTCGGATAGTGCCTGAGCGGCACGTGTTTGCAATACTCAGCTTCATTATTTGGCTGCGTCGGCACCGCGACAGTCACGCCTTCGGAATTGAATTTCCAGCCGTGGAAGATACAACGCAGCGCGTTGTCTTCGTTGCGGGCGAGTGCCAGCGAAGCACCACGGTGCGGGCAAGCTTCGTCAAAGAAGCCGACCTTGCCATTATCACCACGGAAAGCTACGAAATTCTGACCGAAGAGTCGCACACGCTCAGGTCTTCCGCTAGCGACGAGCGACGCCGAACGCAGCGCCGGAATCCACCAGTTCTGGCGAATCATTTGACCCATCGGAGCGTCGCCCGAGACCCTGGTCAACAATTCGTTCTCGTCTTTAGTCATAGCACACCTCCTTGGAACTGAATTCTGAATACCTAATCACCGAGCACTGCGATCACTTCGAGCTGGATCTGCATGCCGCCCGGCAGATCCACGATCTGGGCGTGACGCGCCGGACGATCTTCAGGATCAGGAAACATTTCAAGCCAAGGTGGGTTGACGATCGGACGAAGCGATCCGTCTTTGAGAAATACCGTGACACGCACAATATCGTTGACGGTACCGCCACCTGCTTCGACGAGCGTCCGCATATTCTGGAACGCGAATTTAGCCTGCGATTGCGCATCTTCAGGCAGCGTATCCGTCTGCGGATCTTTACCCGCGATGCCTGACGAAAAGATGAAGTTACCCTTTCTGGCACCCATCGGAATGGGCGTCTGCCCATGAGTCACGCCCGGAACTTCAATCGATCGCTTTCCTTCGTATTTCATCACCGTGCCTGATAATAAGGTTTCGCCCGAGTCTCGGTTACAGAGCCGATTCCACTTATCTTGATGCGACGTTGCGGAAGCGTCGGGTAATCCGAGACAAACAAGTAACCTTATGAATACTATCAGTCGAAATTCAATCGATGAGTAGGGGTGTTCACCTACGCAGCGCATCGAGTAATAAGAAAGCCAGACTTATCGTGAGATAAGTCTGGCTTCGTTACTGCTTCAACCTAGATCAGTTACGACGCGCGATCAGAACAGCGTGCGAATGCCGGTGTTCACGCCGACCGTCGTGACAGACGGAGCAAACAGCGTGGTCGCACCGTCGCTTATGTTCAGGCCGAGATTGTTGATGCCCTTGTTGTTGACGAATGCAACCTGGGCGTATCGAGCGAGGCTACGCGGATCGAGTTCGAACAGCACGTCGAGTAGTGTGCGAAAGGCAGACACCGGGGAGAAAACGCTGGCGAGGTCTATCGATAAAGGCCTCTTGTATGATCAACCAAGAGGCCTTTACCGATGCTTAAGCCTCTATCACTATCAGATTCGGGGCCTCGACAACATCGTAAAGCGCTTGGACTTCAGTTGCCCTCGATTCCAGGACCTTCCGCTGATTGATGTAACCCTTATCGTTAGTCTCCCCCCGATCCATGGACGCCGGCTCCTCCAGCAGCCACAGGCGCTTCATCTTCATGCTGGACCCGGGGTTGCGCTCATTATGCGCCTGGAGTGCGGAACGGAGCGCGCGCCTGATATCCGGATTCTTTACCAGATCGGAAAACCCGAGGCCACTCTGTTTCAGATACATATTGCAGGCTTCGATGTTCAGCCACGCGAGTGCCCCTACATAGGGACGATCGGCGCCCGTGATCACCATGTCGCGCACGAGAGGGGCACACGCGCTGACACAATCAGCTTTGAGACACGAAACGCGAACGAAAATACCGGACATAAGTTTGAATTCTTCTGCCACCCGACCCGCAAATACCATCCCTTCTTCGGGATGCTCCGGATCGACAAATGTCGCCGCGTCGCCCATGATAAAAAAGCCTTCATCATCGAATGCCTGCGCCGTCAGCTCCGGGTTTTTCAAATAGCCGGGTGTCACGGCTTCACTACGGACCCGGATTTCATAGCGGGTCCCATCCTCGAGCGGTACGAGCTTGATTTCGACGCCCGGATGGGGAAGTCCGATCATACCCGTGCGATCGGTTGCCCAATGCACGTACGTCACAGCGGCTGAGGTCTCGGTCGAACCGTAAGCCGAAACGAACGGAATCTTGCGGCCCGAGTACTTGATGGCTTCGCGTTGCATAGCCTCATACGTCGCGTCCGGCAGACGGGAGCCCGAATACGTCATACGCTGCATATTGCTGAACATTGCGGATCCGAGTTCCGGGTCCTTTTGCAATGCATCGACAAGCATCGCATATGCGACAGGAACGCCACTGAAACGTGACGGCGAGACCTCGCGCAGATTGCGCAACGTCTTCGCGAATTCGGCCGGTGTCGGCCGGCCATCATCGAGGTACATCGTGCCGCATTCCTCAAGCACGCAGTTGAAGATCGAGTGACCGCCGGCAACGTGCGACCATGGAAGCCATTCGAGCAGCACCGTTTCCGGCATTGCGCCCGGCTCCCACGCGAACATCTGTTCCGTCATCATCAGCGAGACCGTGAGCATACGCTGCGTCACAATCACGGCCTTCGGAGTCCCGGTCGATCCTGACGTGAATTGATACTTGGCAATCGTATCCGGCTTGATCGAATCAATCGAAATGCGTACCTGATCCGTTGCTTCGGTCGCGATCACCTGATCCCAGGTCACGACATTAGGTGCATCGATCGGATCTTCGACGCAGATTACGAGTGCTTGATCATCGATTGCCTTGACGGCCCGCTCATAACGCTTGCCGCTCTGGACGAAAATCACAGCCGGTTCGAGAAGTGCGGCCATCGCCTTCAGCTTCTCGTGATCGCCACTCAGCAAGGAATATGCAGTCGTGATCGGCGAATATGACATATGCGCTTGCATCGCCGCGATTTCGATAACGCCATGCTCCGGCGAATTCTCGCTTAGTACCATCACGGTCTGACCGTGCTTGTTCAGATCGAGCAAAAATTGAGTCGCGGCCTGAATCTGCGATCGCCCTTGACCGTAGGTCAGTGCTTGCCATTCGTTATCAGGTCCGCGTCGTTGAACCAGCCACGGATGATCAGGACGACGATCGGCGCTCCGATGCAACAGGAACGGGACATGCGGCACCGCTGATTTGAGTTCAATACTGCTCCTGAGAATCAATGTCCCGTCTTTGCGCTGCTCGAGGTTAATGTCACGAGGCAAAAACGGGACATGGCGAAACGGGGCGTCTTTCAGATCAGTCGTCATAGCCAAAAAGGTGAGTCTTGAACAGCACATGACGTACCCGGCAATTTTCATCACCGAGCTTTATGTACGTAAATTTCGAATCTATTTCAGAGCAGCGCACGCCATCCGGCTTCGTCTTCGAACGTACCCGACGCCGGGGCTGCGCTCTTGTAGTCGATCTCTGCGTGACGTGCGAGCTTCGGGGTATCGCCGTTCATGAACTCCTTGAGGGAATTCATGAGGCAACGACGAACCGCCAGGACAGCACCGTCACCGGCACCCAGATATTCCTTCGTCCGGTCGGAAATCGGTCCCATGCTCATGATGACCGCGAAATCCTCGGTTCCCAGCATCTGCGTGAAGCCCGTAAAGTGACCGTTCTTCATGGCCTCACGATCTTGACCCCAGTTGTCCTCAGCCGGTCCCGGAGGCAGCGGGGGCCACGAATCGGCGTCGTCGAATACGAGCGTCGGATTCAAGACCAGCTTACCGTCCGTGCGATACGTGAGCTGGTAGTACCAGATATTTTCGTCATCGATCGGCACGGAGAAAAACATCGAACCGCCCCTGATCCCCGAATTATTCCCAGAGATAACGCCATACCACGGCATGACGAAAGAGTTGACGCGCACGTACGAACGGTTTTCTTTCAGCGCGCGGACCGCCGCGTAGCGAAAGCCAAACGGTTTCTGCGCGATGTGATAAACCGGAGCCATATTTGCGGATGAAAGCTCAATATCACCGAACCCCTTGAGCCACTCCTGGTGCAGGACACCCAGGTGCGCGGAATCCATGGTCGTCTCGACGCCCTGTAGCCAGTTGGCATTCACTTTTTGACGGAAGACCACGAAGTTTTCGCGCGGGAGCCCGACGCACGGCAATTCGGGGAACGCCGGGGCCTGGTCTCCCTGACCGAGCCATGCCCAGACCATGCCGCCTTCTTCGCGCACCGGGTAGTGCCTGAGCGGCACGTGCTTGCAATACTCGGCTTCGTTGTTGGGTTGAGTCGGCACCGCAACGGTCACGCCTTCGGCGTTGAATTTCCAACCGTGGAAAATGCAGCGCAAGCCATTTTCCTCATTGCGGCCAAGTGCCAGCGACGCGCCCCGATGCGGGCACGCCTCGTCAAAAAAACCGATCTTGCCGTCAGTGTCGCGAAACGCGACATAGCTTTCACCAAACAGGCGAATACGTACGGGCTTGCCGTCCGCTTCGAGTTTGTCCGATAGCGCCACCGGCATCCACCAATGCTGGCGCAACATTTTTCCCATCGGAGCGTCGCCGCATACGCGGGTCAACAAATCATTGTCCGCTTTAGAAGGCATGATGTCTCCTTGTGAATCAATCTTGGGTTTGATTGCGACGTTCGTTGAAGAAATCGGTGATGCGCTTGTCGGCACCGGTGTTGGCGGCTCGTGTCATCGTCGTCACCATCGTTTCGGCAAACAGGCCCTCGCCAAGCGGCATTTCCGAAATGCGGGTGATACCGTTGATAATCGCGTAATTCGTGGCCGCTGCATTGGCCACGATTCTGGACGCAAGTTCGCGCGCCTTGCCAAGACCTGCGCCATCTTCCGTCACATAGTGCGCGACACCCATGCGCTCGGCCGCCAAAGCGTCGAACGTGCTACCCGTGAGCATCATTTCGGTGACGCGGGATGCGCCGATCAGACGAGGAATGCGAACCGATCCGCCGCCACCGAGGAAAATGCCGCGTTGCCCTTCGGGCAACTGGAAGAATGTCGATTTTTCTGCGACGCGCACATGCGTGGCAGCCGCGAGTTCGAAGCCTCCGCCGATCACGCCGCCCTTGAGCACACTGATAACCGGAATTTCACCGAACTGCATCAGGTCGAACGTTCGATACCATCGACGCGAACGGCGCTGGCTCACAATCACGTCGGAACTTCGATTCGCCATCAGTTCGAAGAGGTCGAGGCCGGCACAGAAATGCTCACCTTCGCCGTGAAGGATCACAGCGCGTGCGCCTTCGAGACCGGATACGAAGATCATATTCAGTTCATCGAGCAATGCATCGTTGATCGCATTGCGCTTCGTCGCGCGGTTGAGCTTCACGAGCGCGACATCGCCTTCGCGTTCGACCTGTATCAGGGTTTCAGTGTTTGACATAGAGTGAGACCGCGTTAGTCGTGGATGGATCAATCATAAGCCTATATTACCTATAGATAGCCGTGAATTCGGTACAAACCCTTGCTATCATGGAGTCCGGCTTTGATGGAGAATCGTACTATATAAAGTAACCTTACTAATAATGACCGGATCCAAGGAGCCTCCCCATGGGTAGTAAAGGTGGTGCGTACATTGCTGGTATCTATGAGCATCCCGTGCGTCGTGCTGACGGGATCTCGACGGCACAGCTTCATGCGCAGGTTGCGCTAGGCGCGCTCAAGGATGCGGGCCTGACTCTCGATGATGTCGATGGTTATTTCTGTGGTGCGGACGCTCCGGGTCTTGGAGGTCTCACCATGGCTGAATACATTGGTCTGCGTAATCTGCGGCACATCGATACCACCGAGAGCGGGGGTTCAGCGTATCTTTTACACGTGGCGCACGCGGTTGAAGCGATCCGCGCCGGTCACTGCAATGTCGCCCTTGTGACAATGGCAGATCGCCCACTCTCGTCGGGCACGGGTACTGCGCTTGCGGGTGTCGATCGCTCGACGATGCCAAATCTGGCTTTCCAGTCGGCGGCGCCTCCTCCCCCGATGTACGGCTATGCGATGGTTGCGCGTCGCCATATGCACGAATTCGGTACCACGAGCAAGCAACTGGCGTGGGTCAGGGTCGCGGCTTCCCATCACGCGCAGCACAATCCAAACGCGGTGCACCGTGAAGTTGTGACCGTGGATGATGTACTCAGATCACCGATGGTTGCCGATCCGCTGCACCGTCTCGATTGTTGCGTTGTCACCGACGGGGGCGGCGCGCTCGTGATCGTGAATCCCGCAATTGCGGCCCAGCTGAAGCGTCCGAAAGTTGCGGTTGTTGGAACTGGCGCCGCCGTCAAGCATCCTGACGCCGGGAGAATCGATCTACTGACTTCGGCGGGCGCTCGATCGGGGGCCAACGCATTTGCCGAGGCCGGGATCACACCCCGGGATATCGGATATGCATCGCTCTACGACAGCTTCACGATCACGGTGCTGATCCAGCTCGAAGACCTCGGTTTCTGCGCCAAGGGAGACGGTGGCAAGTTCGTAATGGACGGCAATCTCATTTCGGGCGTCGGCAAGCTCCCGTTCAATACCGATGGCGGGGGCCTGTGCAACAACCATCCGGGCAATAAAGGTGGCATGACCAAGATTCTCGAGGCGGTGCGCCAGTCTCGGGGTCAAGCGCATCCTGCGGTCCAGGTCAAAAACCGCGATTTCGTACTCGCACATGGCACGGGCGGCAATCTGGCGAGCGCACACGCCGCGGGCACCCTCATTCTGAAAGCGGAGTAATCATATGGCGCAAAAGCGGAATTTGCCTCCGGCACCTGTTCTGTTTCCGGGCGACGAGCCCTTTTGGGAGGCAATGCGTTCGGGTCAGCTACTGGCGAAACACTGTCAAGACTGCGATACGTTGCATTATTATCCGCGTTCGCACTGCCCATTCTGCGGCAGTGAAAAAACCGAATGGCACTCATTGTCTGGGCGCGGCACCATCTATTCCTATTCAATCGTTGAACGCAGCCCCAAGCCTCTGGCACCGGCAATCATCGAACTGGAAGAAGGATTGCTCATCAATTCGGTGGTCACCGACGCGGATGTTCGAAGCCTCAATATTGGCGATGAGGTCATTCTGCATTCGATGCCGACTCAGGATGGACCACCCGCCCCGGCTTTCACGACCGTACGTGCGAACGCCGCACGCGAATATACGAAAGCCGCGTATACCGCGCTCGAGTGTCGGATTTCGGATCAGCCGCGGCTGTTCGAGCGGGGCGCGGTCATCGGTAGTGGCAATATGGGGATCGGCATCGCGACTGCCCTTCTCAATGCCGGACTATCGGTCCGACTGATTGATCAGTCGGACGACTCGCTTGAGAACGCGGTCACCCGTATCACGGAATCACTGAACCGTGACGTGGAGCGGGGAAGGCTGGCCGAAAAGGAGCGCGATGCGCGACTCGCGGTGTTGACGGCGGATCGAGATCTATCGGCAATTGCGAGCGCTGATGTCGTAATCGAAGCCGTGTTCGAAGACATGGAGGTCAAGCAGAAACTATTTGCCGAAATCGATCAATATGCATCGCCTTCGGCGCTTCTGGCGACCAATACCTCGACCCTCGACATCGACCGGATTGCCGCGGCGACGACGCGTCCGCAATCGGTAATTGGCCTGCATTTCTTCAATCCGGCCAACCTGATGAAGCTCGTCGAGGTCGTCCACACAGACACGACATCGGCGGTCACGCTCGATGCCGCGCTCCAGTTTTCGGCTCAAATCAAAAAGACGGCCGTCCCGGTCGGCGTATGTGACGGCTTTGTTGGCAACCGTCTGATGATCGCGCGCGAACGTCAGGCATCGCGTCTGCTGCTCGAGGGTGCGCTCCCCGAACAGGTAGATCGTGTGCTGCGCGAGGTCGGCCTTCCGATGGGTACGTTTGAACTCCAGGACATGACGGGCGGCATTGAACTCATGTACCGATCGCGCCAGCGTCGCGGTCAGAAAGACTGGCTACTGGATGAACTGTATAACCGGGGGCGCACGGGCTTGCGCGCCGGCCGTGGCTTCTATCGCTACGAACCGGGCAAGAAGCGGCCGCTAATCGATCCGGAGGTCACGACTTTGATCGAGGAAGCATCGTGCGTCGAAGGAATCGAACGACGCGCGATTTCCGATCAGGAAGTGCACGATCGCCTGATTCTCCCAATGATCAATGAGGGCGCGAAACTTCTCGAAGAGGGCATCGTTGATCGCGCGTCCGACATCGATCTGATCTGGCAACTGGGTTACGGTTGGCCCGACTGGAAGGGCGGACCGATGTACTACGCGGACCAGATCGGCCTGCCCGAACTGGTGCACCGACTCGCCGCACTCGAAAAGCACGGTGACGTATTCAAACCTGCTGATCTGTTGGTTGAACTCGCGGGAGCCGATGCGGCTCGTATTTCCGATATTAAAATTTCTGATTAAACGATGGCGAACTATCGAGCCCCGGCCAAGGACTGGCTTTTCATTCTTCATGATTTCCTAAAGATCGAAGACCGGACCGATCTTCCTGGTTTTACGGATCTCACACCCGATTTCACGTCCGCCGTTATCGAGGCAGCCGCCACTTTTCACGAAGAAGTGCTGCACCCGCTTGATCAGAAGGCGGATGAGGCAGGCGCGCATTTTCACGACGGCCAGGTTTCGACTCCGGCCGGATTCAAGGCCGCATGGGATGCGTACCGCGAAGCGGGTTGGCATTCATTGAGCCTCGCAGCCGAACTCGGTGGAGGTGGCTTGCCGCCCGTTATGTCGGTGCCGATTTCGGAAATGCGTGCCGCAACCGGTCATTCATTTTCGATGTACGGCAGTTTCTGCTCACCTGCGGCGTATATGCTGGGCACACTTGCTCCGGACTGGATCAAGACGCACGTGGTGCCCAAACTCGCGAGCGGCGAATGGACGGCGACCATGAGCATGACGGAGCCACAAGCCGGTACGGATCTGCGTCAGATCACGACACGCGCTGTGCCTCAGGAAGACGGAACGTGGCGCATTACCGGCAACAAGATTTTCATCTCCGGCGGCGACCATGATCTGACGGACAACATTGTCCACATTGTGCTCGCGAAAGCCGTGGACGAAGAGGGGCGTGTTCCTCAGAGCCTGAGCGCGGTGAACGTGTTTCTCGTATCGAAGCAGAACATCGATCCGCAGACGGGCGCACTAGGTGATCGCAATGGGTTGCACGTGCGTTCAATCGAGCACAAGATGGGTATCGAAGCGAGTGCCACCTGTGCGCTGGATTTCGAAAACGCCGTTGGCTACCGCATAGAGAGCACCGAAGGTCAGGGAACGACGGCCAACATGGCGCCAATGTTCCACCTGATGAATTACGCTCGTGTCGGTACCGCCGTATCGGGTATCGGCCATGCGGAGATCGCGCGCCAGAATGCGGTGGAATATGCTCGCGAACGTCGTTCAGGACGCGCGGCCAGCAGCTCTCGTGACACGAAAACGGTTGCCGATCCGCTTATCGCACATCCGGATGTTCGACGCTTACTGCTCGAATCATCGGCATTTGCCGAGGGCGCACGTGCGGGTGCAATGAAGGCCGCCGTTCTGCAATCCGAAGCCCGATATTTGAGCGACAGGGCAGCACGTCAGAAAGCGGCTGATATTCTTGATCTGCTCACTCCGGTGATGAAAGCGTTTTTCACCGACCGGGGTTTCGAGACCACTGTCGCATGCCAGCAGGTTTTCGGCGGTCACGGTTACGTCAAAGACTATGGAATCGAGCGATTGGTCCGTAATTCGCGAATCACGCAGATTTACGAAGGCGCGAATGGTATCCACGCGTCCGATCTGGCGAGCCGAAAAATCATGGCCCACGACAGACGTATGTGGAACCATTTTGCGACCGCGATTTCCGAATTTATTGCCCGGCATTCCCAAGATAAAAGGCTCGATGATTATTTGCAGCCACTCGAGTACGCGTTGCAACGCCTGGAAATATCGTTGGAACGCCTGACACACATGAGCGCCCGTAATATGGGGGCGCTCGAGGCAGGGGCATACGATCTGATGACCGCTGTCGGGGTGCTCTATCTCGGATGGATGTGGGCGGAAATTGCGGCCATCGTAACAGACGGTCGAACGACGCGCTTCGTTGACGACCGGACGCGGATTCGCAAACTCGCACTGGCCGAAGTTTGGATGCAGCGTCAAATGCCGCTCATCGATAGTCTGTGTCGACGAATCGAGAGCGGAAATGCTGGGCTGCTAAACCTTCCGGACAATCTGATTTAAGTAGCGGACGATGCAACGCCGCCGCCCCTGCCCCCGATCTTCTGAAAACTATCGCTTTTACAGGTGTAACTTGAGTGACGATTCTTTTATCGATGTGCGAATCAAGTCCATGACTTGGGAGTCGAAAAATACTATCAGTCTGGTGCTCGAGCGCGTGGATGGCTCCGATTTGCCGAAAGCCGAGGCCGGGTCACACATTGATATCAGGCTGGGCTCACGGCTGTCCCGCTCTTATTCCATTGTCAGCGCACAAGGAACGCCCCGGGTCTACGAAATCGCGATCGCAAGGGACGCGAACAGCAGGGGCGCGTCGCAATACGTCCATGATGCGATGCGTGTCGGCGACCTAACGAAGATCAGCACGCCTCGCAATCTGTTTCCGGTCGATCCGGGTGCCCGTGTCAGCATTCTCTTCGCTGGCGGCATCGGCATCACCCCGATCTGGTCGATCGTTCGCCAGCTAGAGGCGCTGGGCCGCGAATGGCATCTCCATTACTCGGCGCGCGACCGACAACACGCGGCCTACCTCAAGGAGATCGAGCGGTTTGTGCAGGGCTCAACTGGGGGACGGCTCTACACCTATTTTGATGAGATCCCCGGCGGCACGCGCGTGAACATGGCGACGGTGATCGCCGAATCACCGGCTGACGCCCACGTCTACTGCTGCGGTCCCACCGGTATGCTCGACGCGTTCGAGGCCGCGGCGTCATCAAAGCCTGGATCGCAAGTTCATCTTGAACGGTTCTCGGCTGCGGAGCCTCCATCCACCGGCGGGGTTTCCGAATTCGATGTCGTGCTTGCAAAATCGGGGGCAACTTATCGGATACCTGAGGATCGGTCGATTCTCGACGTGCTGCTCGACCATAACGTGGACGTTCAATACGGCTGCATGCAAGGTACCTGCGGAATGTGTGAGGTCAAGGTCATTGACGGCACACCGAGCCACGCGGACAAACTCCTGTCGGCCGAAGAGAAGGCCGAGCGTCAATGTATGCTCGTCTGTTGCTCGCGCAGTGCGAGCCCGACGCTCACACTCGATCTCTGATCATCACGAAGCCTGAGCAATGTTGTGCCCGCCGAAGTAAAGCCGTGTTTTACTCGACTCCGATTGCGTCTTTCAACTGGCGCAATACCTCAGGTGGCTGACCGATCGAGAAAACAAAATTCGTGAGGTGGCGTTTAAAATTCTCATTCTGCATCCACTGCTCGCGAGGTACGGCCTTAAGTTGTTCATCGGGGAACGCGACAGGCAGGCTCACATTTTTGGCTTGTTCCGGTTCGCGGATCAGTCCCTTCGGATCGCGACCTTCCGCAATCGCCTGAAGGTCGGCCTCGAACCGGCGACGCAGCATTACCACGCCCTTGTCGCTTGAACCCAAAACCTCTTTCGTGCGATCGGCAATCGTACCTTGCCCGACCCAAGCCATGAAATCCTGGTTCAGAATATGCGAATCATGGTATTTGCCATTCGCATCCATGACAGGCGATTCCCACGTCGGGATCTGGTCCTGTACATAGGGCCGTGCTTCAGCCGGAACTGGAAGATAAAACCAGGAAATACTCAGGGTATGCCCGTCATCGACCGGCACGCGCCATTCGAAGTGCTCACCGAGGAAGAACCCATTTGGGTACAGACAGACGCGGCCCGTGGTCCATAGCGGATGCTCAGCATTGGTGTCCGTGCGCTGCCGCTTATACTGATAACCGAATTCGAACTCTGTGAAATCGAGTGCTGTGTGCCTGGGAACGTATTTCTCTTTCGTGCCCCCCATGCGACGCACCGAATAATTCGAGTGCTGCCATTCGAAATGAATAGGGTCGATCGAATTCTCCTGGCACTGGAGCCAGTTGCAATTGATGACCGAGGTCACGATCTGGCAAAACCCGTTTTGCCAATTGAAGGGCTCCCAAACAGGCAATTCGGGCATCGTCTCAATCGGACCCATATAGGTCCAAAGCATGCCGCCTGCGACCCTGACCGGGTAGCTCGTGATCTTGAGACCGGCTCTGGCCGTCGCGTCGGGAACCGCTGTATCTTCGTAGGGACGCTCGGAGCACTTGCCATCCGCCTCGAATTTCCAGCCGTGATAGGCACAGCGGATGCCTTTGTCCTCAACGTAGCCAAATTGGAGACTCGCACGACGATGCACACAATGACGATCGAGAAGGCCGTAATTGCCGCTCAAATCCCGGTATAGAACCAGATCTTCACCAAAGAGACGCATTGGCTTGATCAACCTGGTATCGAATTCCGAAACCCCGGCAATCGGATGCCAATAGCGACGCAGGAACTCACCCATCGGTGTGCCTTTCGACGTCGCGATCAGTAGCTCGTTCTTCTCTTTGCTCAGCAATTGCGTCTCCTGCTGGGGAATGTTGGCCTGATCTTGCTGTGTATCAGTTGGCGCCCGCGATCGCAGCGTATTTGCCCGCGTGGAAAACTAGTGGCGGTGCCGGACCTTGGTCTTGAACAAGCGCCGTGACCTCGCCCACGAACAGTGTGTGATCGCCACACTCATAGGCGTGACGGAGAACGGTCGCAACCTGAACGTTTGCGCCTTCCACGATTGGTACATGTTCAAGTTGTACGAAAATGGGCACCAGGACAGGATGGGTTTTGCCCGCGAAATGGTTTGAGCACCATTCCTGATCCTGAGCCAGGATGCTGATGCCAAAGCTCTGCGCTTTGGTTATCCGTTCGTGCATTTTTGCTGATTTCGCGATCGAAACCAGAACAAGCGGAGGTTCGAGCGAGCCGGACATAAACGAGTTGGCCGTCATTGCGTGGACTTCGCCCTCCGTGTTAGCGGTGACAACGACAACACCAGTCGCAAACTGACCCATGGCATTGCGAAATTCACGGCTCGTAAACGGCAACGTGACTCCGGACTCTGGTGCAACAGTCAAACTCATGGTTAATCCAATCTATGTAAACGACACAAATGCAAAGCCAATTAATGGTCGATCAAGTAGTTGATTGGAAGGTTGCCTTAGTTTTTAATGGTCAGGAATTCGGGTATGTACCGACCGGAGAGCGCATGGATCCGATAAGACTACGTGGGATTGTCGACCTGTTTCGACATTGGGCCCTGACGGAACAGCCCGAGCGATACGTGGCGATGTGCTTGCCAATGACGCTCGTTGCGTCGCTGTGGGATGCTTCGAGCCGTATTTTGCAGCGCGCTCGCTCGGAGACAATCCACTAGCGCGAGGTTGAAGTGCAAAAGCTCCGCGGATGCAAAAAAGGCGAACGGGTCCGCCTTTTTGCGCAAGCAGTGAACCACTTAGTGGCTCGCTCCGGCAGGCACTTTAGCCGGGGGGTTCTGAGCCTTGTCCGGATAGTCCGTATACGAATCGCTCTGACCGCCCTGTGCCCCGACTCTCTTCAGTTCAGCATTCTTCGCTGCCCGCTGTTCCTTGCGCGCTGCTTTGCGTTGTGCCTTGATCTCGGCTTTCGTCATCGAGGCGGCCGGAGCCGATGAGGACGCTGCGGCCGGCGCACTGGCAGGCTTGGCCTGAGTCTGGGCCGCGAAGCTGATGCTCAAGGCGGTAATCGACGCGGACAATACCAGCTTGCGATAGAGTGAAAAGGTCATGTTTTCTCCTTGTGCGGGTTCAAGTGCCGGAGTCCCGGGAGGCCCGGCACGTAACATAGCTACGTGTATGGGATAAAGAGCGCCGGCCCGAAGGCTGCGGTGCTTAGAACATCTGCCTGATCCCGATCTGCACTGCGGCCTGGTTGCTGCCGCTCGAAAACCCGGCAGCCGCCCCCGTCGGCCCGATGCCGGTGCCGGCCACTGGACCGAAGACCGGTGCGCCGGTCACGAGGAAGTTGCCGGCCGGCTGGTTGCCGGCGAAGGCGTGCTGGAACGTGCCGAACGCGTAGATACTGGTCCGCTTCGACAGCAGGTAGTCAATCCCTGCGCTGGCAATGCCGAATTTCTGCGTCGGCGTCAGGCCCTGGACGTTCACGCCGCGCTGCATGAAGTACGAATAGCCGACGCCAGCATGCAGATCCGGTGCGAACTCATACTTTCCGCCAATTTCGAAATCCTGAGTAATCATCGACGAACCGAGCGGAAGCGTCAGGTTCGTGTACGAATACACAGCGTTCAAGTACGCATTGTTGGCAACCTGGAGACGCGCGCCCGCGGCGACCGTATAAACCTTATCGCCGTGGAACACGATTTGGGCAATCGTTGCGTCGGTCGTCGGTGACGAGCTCCCATTGGTGCGCGTGTATGCCAGCGATCCAGAGAAAGGACCCATCAACCCCTGCGGCGCATAGGAGAGCCCGGTGCTCAACACATGGTTGGAATTGCCGTTGCTGAACCCGTACATGACGCCTGCCCGGAGGCCGCGATAGTTCGGCGTCTCGTAGTCGACGGCGTTCGCAACCGCTTCGCCAGCGGTGCGGTCGATGTCATAGGAGAGGTGGAACGAATAGGCAGGTGCAAATTGCACGCCATTCGTATAGAACGTCACGTCGCGGTACAGGTAGTCGAACATCTGCCCCATCTTGACCGTCCCCCATTGATTGCTGGTCAGGCCGACGTACGCGTCGCGGTTGAAAATCTTGCCGGCCGCGGTCATGTTGCCGTTCGTCAGGTTAAAACCGCTTTCGAGCTTGAAAAGCGCCGCCAGTCCACTGCCCAGATCTTCCCGGCCGGTTAAACCCCATACGTTTGGCCGGTCGATCCCGCTGTCGAGTTTCCAGACCGAGTGGCCGCCACTATTGCTAATGTAAGTGACGCCTGAATTCACAACCCCGTATAGCGTCACGCTGCTTTGTGCATATGCGTGTCCGACGCCCAGCAACGACAGCGTTGCTGCGCAACTGATTTCCTTCAGTTTCATGCGATCTCCTCCGTGGTTATAAACGCCATAAACTTATTAAATCCATCCAATTCAATGCAACGCTTAGTAATGCGCATTCACCTAAGTCCAGTGGCCGATAAAATCATTCGGGAGCGTCATCAAAGAAGCTCGCGTGGCGCGCTTGCCTGGTGCCGCCTTAAACGACCATGGCTACCGGCGGTCATGTCAGGCGGATGGAACTCATGAGCTCTGGCTGACCTGCAGGCTGCATTGCCGTTCAGAATCCTTGAGCCGTGCGTATTTGCAACCCGCCATCCAATAGTGAACAGCGGTCCAGAGCAGGATCGAAACGGCGCTCAGCAAGACATACTTGATGCCCGTGGCACTCGCGGCCCGCGCGCATGGACACCAGCTGATGCGCCGTAGCAGTGATTGGCAGCTCGGAATACTATTCTTCGATCGTCACGACATTAGCGCCGGGTTTGTCCGCGTATAGCGCCGCTATCGCGCCCGCGCGACGCGCGAGAACGGCCCGCTGATTGATATAGCCCTTGTCGGTTATCTCACCGCCATCGATCGATGGCGGTTCGTTCAACAGCATCACACGGCGGATGCGCATGCTGCTACCGGTGTGACGTCCGTTGTGGCGCAGCAGTGATTCGCGCAACGCGTCGTGGAATGGCGCGTGGCAGGAAAGCGCCTGCGCGTCGCGCAGGCCGAAACGTTCCTGACATGCTTCCTGGTTGGGCCATGCGAGAAGCGCCACATAAGGCAGATCGGCGCCCGCGACGACCGCGTCGCGCAGCAGGGGGGCGGCGCTGCTGATTACCTCGACGCGCAGCGTACCGACGCGCACGAAGATGCCCGACTGCAGTTTGAATTCTTCTGCGACGCGACCGGCAAAGGCGAGTCCTTCCTCCGGTTTTGTCCGATCCACGAAGGTCACGGCATCGCCCAGACGGTAGTAGCCTTCGTCGTCGAAGGCGAGACGCGTCAGCCCCGGCTGTTGCAGATAGCCAGTCATGACAGAAGCCGCACGCGCACGGATTTCATAGCGTTCTTCGTCGAGCGGCACCAGTTTCAGTTCGACGCCAGGCTGCGGAAGACCAACCAGACCGGCCTGCCCGGTGGGCCAATGTACTACCGTGGTGGCAGCGCACGTCTCGGTCGAGCCATAGCTGGCCACAAACGGAACGCGGTGCCCGCGGTGGCGAACGGCCAGCGTTTGCAGACGTTCATAGAGACTGTCGGGAAGCTTGGCGCCAGATGAGGTCAGGCGCCGCAGGCGCCGGAAGAACTGCTGACCAAACGTCTCGTCCGCCTCCAGCGCATCGGCAAGCATGGCGTAGCCTGCAGGCACGCTGTTGAAATTTGTCGGCGAAACCTCCTTGAGGTTGCGCAGCGTCTTCGCAAACTCGCCGGGCACAGGGCGTCCATCGTCGATGTACATCGTCCCGCCATCGTGCAGGACGCCGTTGAAGATCGCCGTACCGCCTGCCACGTGGCTCCATGGCAGCCATTCGAGCAGCACGGATTCCGGAGCGGCGGGATTACGGCGCACAGTCTGCGCGTGCATGGCCATCGACACGCACAGCATGCGCTGCGTGACCGGCACGGCCTTGGGCTCGCCAGTCGAGCCTGATGTGAAGAGGTACTTGGCCACCGTATCGTGCGTAATGGCGCCGATCGACGCCTGCACCTCCGGGCCCACCGGCGTGGCGAGGACCGCGTCCCACGCCGTGGCGTCGATGTCATCCGCCGGTTCATCGACGTAAATGACGCGCGCGTCACATAAATCGACGGCGGCGTGCAGCGCCGCGCGGAACTGGCTCGCGCTTTGCACGAAGATCACTGCTGGGTTGATCAACGCGACCATCGCCTTGAGCTTGGCGTAATCGGTGCTTAGCAGCGAATAGGCCGGGGTCACTGGTACATAGGGCATGCGCGCCTGCATGGCCGCGAGCTCGAAGACCGCATGTTCGAGGGTGTTGCCGCTCAGCACCATCACGCTGCGTCCGTCGAGACGTTGTGACAGCAACCACTGAGTCACGGCGTCGACCTGGAAAGAGGCCTCGCCGTACCTGAGCATGCGCCAGTCTCCAGTGCGCGGGCAGCGCTGTTTCAGCCATGGCTGCTCGGCGCGCTCGACCGCACGACGCCTCAGGACGCCCGGCAGATGCGCCTCGACCGGACCAAGTGGCACCTTGCTGCGCATATAGACCGCGCCGTCGGCTCGCTCGACGACCTCGACATTGCGCTCGAGGAAGGGGAGATTGATGAAAGGAGACTGGGCAATCATGTTCACGAAAGACTCTGAAAAGGAGCAACGGCACGATCGGACCACGTAATAAGGCAACCTTATATGCGTTTCAGCGCCGAATCTACATGGTAGAAACACTTAATGGGCTGTGCGCCGACTATTTTTGAATTTCGCAGTGGCACATGATATAAGGTCACCTTATACGTGCGACACGATGGCTCCTCACTGGCTCGACTTTGCACACGAACCACGGAGGAATCCTTACCATGAGTACCAAAAGCGCCGCATATATCGCGAGGATCCACGAACATCCCATTCGCCGGGCCGACGGACTGTCGACAGCCCAGATGCATGCGGACGTCGCGCGCGGCGTACTGGAGGACGACCCGGTGACGCTGGGTTTCTGCCGACGCACGATGGGCCGCCCGTGCCTGCCTTCGCCACGTCTTGCGCCGAGGCGGTGAGGGCCTATTCGCAAGCGGCGCGCTGAGATGGAGGCGCATGCGCTACGCAGCGTAGCGTGTGTTCCAGTCGCGCCGTGGTGATCGGCGCGGGCAACATGGGTGCCGGCATTGCAATGGCATTGCTGGCGGATGGCCTTGCGGTGCACCTGATGACCAGGCGGAAGCGTCGCTTGCCGCCGCGATCGGGCGGATTAGCGAGTCGCTCGGGCGCGATGTGGAGCGCCAACCAGAACATGTCCCTTCTTGCCTCCCTGCTCGGACGGCGTGTACCGGACCGCATTGATCATCATATTTCGGACGATCCTGTCCAACGCATGTCGATCCGTACGGACCAGATACGGGTGATCATGGAGTCTCAACCTCAGTCCTTGCGCCTCAGCCGGCGACTGCATATCCGCGACTCGAGACGTCTTCGACCAGACTGGTCGATTTAATGCTCCGCTCGATAAAACTCAACTTCAGGCCGGGCGTGGTGAGCGGTTGGCGCAAATCGTGGCTTATCGCAGCGATAAACTGGTTCTTCTCCGCCGTTGCCGCTGCGGCCTGAGATCGGGCCTCCTCGAGAACGACCTCATTTACACATATGAGTTGCTGAGCGTTGCAAACGTACCAGGCGATGACGCAATAACCAATTATCTGAGCCGAATACCAGTCGAACATCCCCTGGCCGGTAAATAAATAGCAGTGGTGCCATGTTAAATGCGAATGGGATAGTGCCGAACAACAGGGCACCTAAAGCCGCACGAAAACTCGGTGCGAGCAGCAGTAAGGTAAATGCCTGGCTGACCATCGTCAGTTCCAGGAAGCCATACCTGGCAAATCTGAAGTAATAGTTGTGAAGGATCACGAAGGTGGGTGGTTTTAGCCCAAAGCTGGCCGCCGCCCACCAGAACGATGTCAGCGTGACCAATGCAGCCCATGCCCAGTGCATCTGCTCGACCGCGCTGACGCCGGCGTGCTCCGGGAGCGTCATGGTCTTTTTCAGTAAGTAAGCTGCGAAGGGAGACAATACGAACATTTATACTCCAGAAAACGAACATTTAATGCCGAACATCAAACTATCGACGCAATCACAACTGACACAGTTACGCGGCGTGATAATGCAAGACAATTTGACACAAGGAGCGCGTCAATCACTATGCAACGGGCTCGCCTTTATCTCTGCCTTTATCTCTTATCGAGTGCCTGTTGTGAGCACGCCTCTATAACCGGCCGGCGCGGAAAACGCAGTGCGCACATGCGCGACGTTTTGCCGAGTTAAGCCAACTGAGTCGCGGACGAGACTCCATACCCCATATCAACAACAACTTCCCGTCTGTTTTTAGAATTTGCTGCGTGTTCTATTAGGTATCTGGTCGGTTAAGTTGGCCATTAATCAAGGAGCTCTATCATGAAGACCCTTGCATGCATAGTCCTCGCTAGCTGTGCACTGTCCAGCCCAGTCGTCAGCTTCGCTCACGGCACCGCGCCCGACACCCGTGCGCAGGTGCGTGCGGAACTGATCCGTCTCGAGCAGGCCGGCTATCACGTGGGCGACGGCGATCAAACGAAGTATCCCGAGCCAATTCAGGCTGCTGAAGCGAAGATCGCTGCACAGGACAGCCAGCAGGCCGGCAACCGTGACATTGGCGGCACGACGACCAACGTCGCTGCACAGGAGAGCCAGCAGGCGGACAACAGCGACGCTGGTGGCACGACCGACGGCACCTCAGCTTCCGGCGGTGTCCGGCATGTATCGAAACCATCGCCATCTTCGTGCGTCGGCCCAGCAAGTTACTGCAACCTTTTCTTCGGCAATTGACCCCGATAGCTCGCCCGATACCGCCCCGACGATCAGGGTAGATTGCCTGCCGCATGGTATTGACCACGTTGACTTCGCCGCTTAAACCATTCCAGCATCAAGCCGCTTTCGATGGACTTTCGCGAGTTACACGGGCGGTCTGACGAGCTATGTCAATCCAGCACATGCGTTCCCGCCGAACCCATGGGGTCTTCTTTGGCGCCGCGCCGGGGCCTGTCCTGAAAAAGCCAGTCACGCGCGCCAAGGTCGAGGCAGAAGTGCTGCAACTCGAACAGAATGGCTACAACCCGGCCGCCGCACTGGATGCCCAGTATCCCGCTGATATTCAGGCTGCCGAAACGCGTGTTGCCGCGCAGCACGCGACTGGCCAGCACACGTCGGGATATGGGTCGCCGATGGCCGGATCGTCGCAAACCGGTCCCGGCCAACATCCAATGGTGGTCAATCCAGACGGTCAGTGACGACTTGCCTTCGCTCACCGCGGCGATCGTCATCTTGACCGGCATTACCGGTGCGACCCTGAGAAACGTAGTCATGGATGCCGTTGGTGTGCGGCGTGACGACGTGCGCGGCTTTGTGATGGGTGTTGCTTCCCACGCCTTAAGTACCGCCAGGGCTTTTCGGATCAGTGAAGACGCCGGCGCATACTCGGGACTGGGAATGGCGATGAACGGCACTATGTCGGCGTTTGTCCGCCCGGTGCTTCTGCCCTTCCTCGGTGGCTGGTTGACTTGACCGTCACTGGCAACGCCGGTGATGCTGTGAGGCCCCTGTAGGTGTCATTCGCCCAATCACAAGCGGCCATGTCGCAAAAGTCCTGCCAGGAAGGCGCAATGCGCTGAGAAACCGGCATGCACCCGCGACGCCAACTGCTATTCTTCATATGCTGCGACTCACGCGTTTCCGGCCGGCTCTGCGGGGTCGTCGGTAACCATTCCGCACGCACGCGGAAAGGGGGCTGTATGTCACATCCGGAACAACCTCGGCCCGCGCGACGCACACCGGGTCGACGGCAGTCGAGCGGACCCCTCTGGCTCTCCATCGGTATTTCGCTGGCTGGACTGTCCCTCACACCTGTGGCGTTCGCGGCGGGTAGCCTGCCGCAAGGCGGCCGTTACGTCGCCGGCACCGGCACGATAGCGGGCGCAGGCAACAGCCTCGTGATCACGCAATCCGGTTCGACACGTGGTGTGATCGACTGGAACAGCTTCTCGATCGGCGGAAGCAATAGCGTGACGTTCAATAACGGCGGTGGTGCGACGCTGAACCGCGTGACGGGAGGCTCGCTCTCCGCGATCTTCGGCAAGCTCAGTGCCACGGGCAGCGTGTATCTGGTCAATCCGCAAGGTGTCGTCGTGGGTCCATCCGGCGTGGTGACGACGGGCGGACGCTTCGTCGCATCGACGCTGGACACGGACAACTGTGCGTTCATGAAGGGCGGCGCGCTCACCGTGTCGGGCAACTCGGACGCGGTAGTCGTGAATCTCGGGAAAATCAGTTCCAGCGGCGGCGACGTGTTCCTGATCGCGCGGACCGTAATCAACGGCGGCACCGTCAATGCGCCTGACGGTACGGCGGAATTCGCGGCCGGGTCGAAGGTGCTGCTGCAGGACTCGTCGAGCGGCCAACAGGTATTCGTCCAGGCGGGCAGCGCGGGCAACGTGGTCGATTCGGGTACCACGCGCGCCGCGCAGATCAGCCTGCAAGCCGCGGACGGCAACGTATATGCACTCGCGGGCGGCGGCGCGCGCATCCGTGCGACGGGCAGTGCGACTCGCGACGGGCATGTGTGGCTCGTGGCGGACGACGGCACGGTGTCGCAACGAGGCGCAATCGTAGCGAAGAACCCGGACGGCAGTGGAGGCACGGTCGATACCGAGGCAGCGCAACTGTCGTTCGAGCGCGGCGCCGCCGTGTACGCCGGTCGATGGAACATCGCAACGCCATCGCTTACCGTGGACGCTTCAGTGGCGCGTGCGCTCCAACGCAGCCTGAATGCGGGGTCCACTGTCGAACTCTCGACCACCGGCGCCAACGGTGCGGCTGGTGACCTGCTTATCGCATCCGATATCGACTGGCGCGGTGCGTCGGCGCTGACGCTCGCGGCTTACCACAACGTCGCGCTTTCTCCGGGCGCGACGATCCGCGACACGGGTACTGGCAACCTTACGCTGCGCGCGGACGCGACAGGCATCGATAA
The DNA here is from genome assembly GCF_013366925.1 of Paraburkholderia youngii. NCBI lineage: Bacteria > Pseudomonadati > Pseudomonadota > Betaproteobacteria > Burkholderiales > Burkholderiaceae > Paraburkholderia > Paraburkholderia youngii. The sequence goes on along the minus strand of NZ_JAALDK010000002.1, from coordinate 1,190,594 downwards.
CGGCGGCAGCGTGACGAACGGCGGCACGATCAACTGGTCGAAGAGCACCGGGACGGTCAGCGCGCTATACGACATGAACGGCACCTACACGCCGGGGACACTGCTCGCCAACACGACCTGGACGGCGCCGTCCGACAGCGGACTGATCACTCAGATTACCGGCTACCAGCTCGTCAATTCACTTGTGGATCTGGAAAACATTTCGCTCGATCTCGCCAGCAACTATGCGCTCGGCAAGGACATCGACATCAGCACGCCACGTTGCTGCGGCACAGGCGTCTATGTGCCGATCGGAACTGGCGCCGCGCCGTTCGCCGGACAGTTCGACGGCTTGGGCCACACGATCTCGAATCTGAATGCGTGGCAGAGTGTTCCCGCCACGGGCGATCCGGCGAATCCCGAGGCAGCCAGTGGTCTATTCGGTGTGGTCGGCGCGACGGGCGTCGTTCGCAACGTCAGCGTGAGCGGCTTCGTGAGCATCAGCGGCTATGGCTCCTTCGGCATCCTGGCCGGCGTCAACGACGGCCAGATCGTGCGCGCCCAGACGAGTGGCAGCCTTTCCTTATCTGAACCTTTCGTTTCGATCGATGCGATGAGCGGCGGTCTCGTGGGCTCGAATTACGGCACGATCACACGCTCGTCCAGCGACGCGGCGATGGTGAGCGAGGGCGTGTTGGGCGGCCTCGTCGGATACAACTTCAGCACCGGCGTAATCCGGCAGTCGTATGAATCGCAAAGCCCGGACATCCCGCCGTCGTTTGGGCCGGGCACCGTGAATTCCGCGGCTCACGGTCTGGGCGCCGGCGGTCTGGTCGGCACAAACGACGGTCTGATCACGCAGTCATATGCGACCGGCTCCGTTACGTATGCGCCCGACTACTGCGGTGGTGGTGGCGGCTTCGCCTGCTTTGGCACGGGGAGCGCGGCGCTCGTTCAAAGCAACACCGGCACGATCGAGCAATCTTTCGCGACCGGCACAGTCACCCAAATGGTCCTGGCCGGTCGTGGCCCCCCGCCGTTCGGCCTGGCGCTAAGCAACACCGGCACGATCGCCAACGACGTCTACTGGGACACGCAGACAACCGGGGCCACGGTCGGCGTGGGCACGGGTACTCCGGTGCCGATCGCGAATGGACTCACCACCGCGCAGATGAGCATGCCATCTAGTTTCGGCCCGACGTTCGACTTCAGCTCAACCGGCGTCTGGGCACTCCCGGCCGGCGCGACCCATCCGGTACTGCGTTGGCAACTCGGTCCTTGAGGGGAACGATCATCGCAGGGGACAAACAACCGAAGGGCATGGCTTCACGGAGTGACCCGAGGTACGCAGAGGTAGCCTTGGCTGAGGCGCTTAAGTCCAAGGGCTTATGCGACCGTTGTATCGCTTCTGAACTGGAGCCACGCGCAGGCCGGCGCGGCTCTCGGGTAGCGGGTTCTCGCTACTGCGCAGAACCGGTCGGCCAGCTACGGACGGTGGCCCGCATTTCCATGTGGACGCTCGAACGTCCTATCCACCTCAGATAACCGACCGTCGCGCATGAGCATGTTTGTGTGCGTCCCGCTGCGTTCACCGCTGCCGTCCTCTTTGCTGCAGTGAATGGAGGCACATTGGGTTCCCGCCCCCCGTCGTCACGCCCCTCCCTCTCGCCCAGGTCTTCCTTTGTATCCCAACGTATCTGCAAGCAGACTGGATACGCGCGCTTACACACATCCAGCTCTCGGACACAAACGCGATACGTTCATCCGGTCAAATACGCCCGTCGCGAGCCGAACGCCGGGCCGCGAACCGCACGTATGACTTCGTGAAGCTGTACGTCGCAGATTTCACTCGCAACGCAACACGCTGATCAAGGCAGGAGATCGATTCCATGTCAAAAGACACCCCACCATCCGCATCGCGTCGACACTTCGTCGGTATGGCCGCCGCGGCGCTCGCCGCCGGCTCGCTGAGCCGCCTCGCCTTCGCAGATACGAACCCGGAAGTCGGCAAAATCGTGGAACCCGCGAACGGCGACAGGTCCGCAATTCGTCCGTTCCATGTTCATGTTCCGGACTCGCAGCTCGTCGACATGCGGCGTCGCATCAAGGCCACGCGCTGGCCGGATCGCGAGACGGTATCCGACGAATCGCAGGGCATTCAGCTCGCCACCATTCAGGGGCTCGCGCAATACTGGGCGACCGGCTATGAGTGGCGCAAATGCGAGGCGCGGCTGAATTCGTATCCGCAGTTTGTCACCGAGATCGATGGACTCGATATCCATTTCATCCATGTGCGATCGAAGCACGACAACGCGATGCCATTGATCGTGACGCACGGCTGGCCCGGCTCGGTGATCGAACAGTTCAAGATCATCGATCCGCTCGTCAATCCGACTGCGTATGGCGCGCCGGCTTCGGACGCCTTTCATCTCGTGATTCCATCATTGCCTGGTTATGGTTTTTCAGCGAGACCAACCACAACGGGCTGGGGTCCGGAACGCACCGCCCGCGCGTGGGTCACGTTGATGAAGCGGCTCGGATATCAGCGTTTTGCCTCGCAGGGAGGCGATCTCGGCGGCATCGTGACGAACATCATGGCTAAACAGGCGCCGCCCGAACTGATGGGGATTCACGTGAACTTCCCTGCTTCCGTTCCCGCAGAGGTTCTGAAGTCGCTGGCCGCGGGCGACGCGATGCCTGCCGGCTTATCGGACGAGGAGCAGCACGCGTATGAACAGTTGAGCGCCAACTTCAAGAAGAAGCGCGGTTACGCGTTCGAAATGGGCACACGCCCGCAGACGCTGTACGGACTCGCCGACTCGCCGGTCGCGCTGGCGTCCTGGCTGCTCGATCATGGCGATGGCTACGGCCAGCCCGCTGCGGCGTTGAGCGCGGCAGTGCTCGGTCATCCCGTCAACGGTCATGCCGCAGGTGCGCTCACGCGCGACGACGTGCTCGACGACATCACACTCTATTGGCTCACCAATACGGGGGTTTCGGCGGCGCGCTTCTATTGGGAATCGCACGCGAACTTCTTCCTCGCGGCAGACATCAATGTGCCCGCCGCTGTGAGCGCGTTTCCGGGAGAGAACTACCAGGCGCCGAAGAGTTGGACCGAAAAGGCATATCACAACCTGATTTACTTCAACAAGCCCGAAACTGGCGGGCACTTCGCCGCGTGGGAAGAACCGATGATTTTCGCGAACGAAGTGCGCACGGGGTTAAGGTCCTTGCGCGCCCAAGGTTGAAGCGCTCTGACGAATGCGCCGGCGGCTCAGCGGTCGCTAGCAGCATCGCCTCAATAGTCCGCTCGCCCTGCGGATGAAACCGCCGCGCCGGGAGTGCGCGGCGGTTCCATTTTCTGGTGCCAAGCGTACCTCGTGCAGAACACGATCAGAAAGGCCACCATCCCTTACCGCCGCTGCGATCGTCATCGCTGTCCGGCCTGCCGTGGTCATGATCGTGATCGTCGGATTCCCGCTTGAAATCGAACAGATCGAACAGGTCACCGATCGCAGGCGCATTCACCGGCACGTATGGGTTATGGCTGCGTTGGATCGGATTTGGCAGGTTGTCACGACTACGACCCGTGATCGGCGGCAATCCCCAGTTGCGCTCAATGAATTTGACGATTGAAGCGTGATCGGAGTAGCTGTGGGAAATGCGTCCTCCGGTCGAGTACTTCGACACTGCGATCATCGGGATGCGCGAACCATCGCCAAAATAGTCAATGGGTTGAACATAGCCTGAATCGTAGTAGCCGCCGCCCTCGTCGGTGGTGATCAGGATCGCCGTCGTGGCCCATAGCTTCGGGTCGCTCTTTACCGCATCGACCAGTTTCCTCACAAACGCCTCGTAAAGTCCAAACTTCGACGATGTCGGATGTCCATCAAGCAAGCCGCCCGGCTTTACAAACGATACAGCAGGCAGATTGCCCGCGCCGATGTCCGCATACAGGTCAGGCAAATCTGCAAGATGCGTGTCCCGCACCTGCTGGTTCGTCATGATCGACGTCTCGTACAGGAACGGATTGCAGATGTTGCAGTAGACGCTTTTCGTCGGATCCTTGATGAAGCTCTGCCAGCCTTCCCCGTAATACTTCCAGGGGATGTTGCGATCAAGCAGAGTGTCCCCGATGGTGCGCACCGGTGACGGCGGGATCGTGAAAGGCGACTTCGACCTGTCGAGTACCGTGCCGTCGCCGTTATAGCCAGGGTTGTAATTGTTCAGCAGGTAATAGTGCTTTGGCGCGCAGTTCGCCTTGGGGTCGTAGGGCAACGATTCGAGGTATTGAAGGATCGGGCCGACGCCCGGCTGGCCCGGGTCCGAACAGTTGCTATAGCTGCCGCCCGAGTAGCCATCCTGGGTGTACCAGTTGTTGGTGCCGGCCAACGGATCGGGATTTTCAATCTGATCCAAAGGTGGCGTTGCCGCGTTGCCGTTGCCGTCGGTGTAGTAGTACGCATCAGCGGCGCCGATCATGATGCTGTTGGCCCCCGTACCGCCCATCACCGGTTGGTGATAATTGTCGCTCATCGCGTACTGCCGCGCCAGTTGCGTGAAGTACGGCATGTCGCGATTGTTCACGTTGTAAAAGCCGAGCGCATTCGAGCCTTCACCGGTGGTCTGATCGCTAAAAGGCGTCGGTCGCGGCTTACCGTTGCTACCCGCGCCGATGGTAGTCTCGACCCACGCAAACAGGTCGCCCAGACAGCCACTCGGATTCTCGCGGCTCGCATGCGCGACGGCACAGTCCGCTTGCTGCCAGGCTTGATAGAAGCGGTGCACCGGACCACCCATGTACGCATCATAGAGCGGAGGCTGCAACAGGTATGGACCGTTCAGCAACGCATTGTAGTTGGCCACCCGCGAATCCTCTGCATGCGCCGGCAGCCCTGTCGCGCCGGTCAACAGTTGATCGATGTCGGACGCTTCGAGCGCCGTCCCCTCGGCCTGCGCGGCCGCATCGTGAGTCGCGAATGGTGGCGGGCTCGCATCGCTCGCCGCAGTCGGCGCCCCGCCGGTGTTGGGCGCCGGCAGCGTCCCGTACGGCGTTTTATTCGACGGGGCCAGCGCGAATTTGGCCGGTCCAATCAGTTGCGCCTGATATTGCTGTGCCTTCGCGAAGTGTGGCCCAGGGGAGCCATCCGCATTGACGATGCCGCGCGACAGCAGGTTCCACACTGATTGGCCTTGCGCGGGTTGATAGGTGCCGAAAACGTGATCAAACGTTCGGTTTTCGCCGACAACAATGATCACATGCTTGATCGGCGTCAGTGTTGGGGACGTTCGATCGTTGCCTGCCGCAGATACGCCGGCGGGCAACGTAGCGAACGCTAACGCGGCGACTCCCGCGAATGCTGCGATCGAAAGTCGTACGCATACCTTATTGCATCGTTGTGACAGTTGGGGCCTCACCATTTGCCGTCTCCTTACCGTTGATTACAACGGTAAGACCTTAGGGCCGTTCCATGAAGCTGGAGAGTCGTTGGCATTACAGACGGCTGTCGTCGTGTGCGCGAACCCGTTGGACAAAGGTCCAGACGCCGGCTCGGTATTGCAATCGTTCCGTGGCTTTTCGACACGGACGATCGAAGAGACTCCGCCCTCCGCGGTTGTTGCAAGGTCCCCGAGCGCGATGATGCCTACGACATGGCTTTTGGTTGGGAATCGCACAGTGCACATAGCAGACAATAAAGACGGCGAGCAATCCAGCGATGAACGACATGGCCGTAATCATTTGACCTTCCTCTCCTGCAATACTCGCGAATTCGGATTGCCACTCGCTAGCCTGGAGCACGCTTGGTTTTCAAGCCGGTTGCAGCGGGCGCGTCGGGCATGAGGTGATCTTCAATATCGATCCTGACGACTGACGGTGCAAGGCGCGACCGTTGTCGCGCAAAGCCCGACTAACGCGGAATTCGAGCCGTCAGTCGACTTCCGAGAACCTGCCATCCCCGCATCACATCTCTGTCACACACTCTTTGTAGGATTCGGTTATCCACTTATCTAGATAACCGTATATGAGCTTGTACGCTGTCAGTCGAGAACAGGGCGAATCCTTGTATGCCCAGATCGCACGACAACTGGAACAGGAAATCGCCAACGTCTATGCACCTGGCGACTACCTGCCATCCGAGGGCGAACTCGCGTCACGCTTTGGGGTGAACCGGCACACGCTCCGTCGTGCCATCGACGAGTTGGTCGAGGCCGGCCTGGTGGAGCGCCGTCATGGCCGCGGCATCCTTGTGCTCGATAACCAGATCGACTACCAGATCGGCAAAACCACCCGCTTTACCGAAACCCTGAACGCTCAGGGTTTGCTGGCCGGAAACCGCATCCTGCGCAAGCAGACCTTGCCTGCCAGTGTGCGCGTTGCCGAACGCCTGGCCATCCTGGAAGGCGAGCCCGTGCATTGGCTGGAAACGTTACGAAGCGTGGACGGCAAGCCGATGTGCCTCATTTCGCATTTCTTGCCAGCACAACCCTTCCCCGATCTGCTTGTCCGTTATCAAGGCGACTCCCTTCACGCTTTTCTGAATGCAGAGTATGGCTGCCAGCTGCGTCGCGTCGATAGCGCCGTCACGGCAGTGCTACCCCAAGGTGACGACGCGCGAATCCTTGGCATGCCGCAAAACCGGCCAGTGTTGCGGGTCAAGAGCGTGAATGTGGATGAGCGCGACAACAAGCCGGTCGAGTATGTGATTACCCGGTTCCGCGCAGACCGCGTCCAGTTGCGCATTCCGCTGCTGTAAGGGGTCTGGGGTCATCCCTGAGGCAAAGGTTGCGGCCTTCGGGCCGCATAAATCGGCTAAGAAATCTAACTGCTTCACCAAGTTTCTAGTGCTATATGTATATTCAGAAGGACAACTCATGAACGCGACAGCGTCGCAGCCCACTCGCGGGGACTGGATGCGCTACTGGACGAACGTGCCGGCACAGCGCATTCGCGCACTCGCGCGTCAATTCGGTGAGCAATTTCAGGTGGAAGACCTGGAAATCCCGCAATCGGGCCTCGCCTTGGTGCCACTCACCGACGCTGCCATGGGCGAGACTTACTACCTCGGCGAGATTCCGGTCGCAAAGGCGCATGTGCGCCTGACCGACCCACAAGGCGGCACCGCCGAAGGCGCGGCGATCGTCATGGATGACCGCACGAGCCTGATTCGCGCACTCGCGATCCTGGACGCGGTAACGGCTGCCGCCTGGCCTGGGCATGATGCGGCCGTGGAACTTCTTCGTGAAGGCAAACAGATCGTCGAAGCAACCGCGGCCGATCGCAAGAAGCTGCTGGCGGCAACGCGCGTGGACTTCGCGTTGCTCGCCGCGCAGGAGGACGATGATGAATGAACTGCAGACGCGTATCGTCTCGCATCCGGCCGACTGGACACCACTGGTTCAGCAGCGCGCGTTTCGCCGCATCCTGGATGCGTTTTCCTATCCCGGCCGAATCAGCGAACTCGAGACGCAGGCCACGCATGTGCTGCCACTCGTGCTTGCGACGCTGGCCGATCCCGCAACTACGCTGGCCGATCCCTGCGAGATGGTCGGCGCGGCAGACCGTCAGCGCCTCGGCGCGAAGTCCACTAGTGCGGATCAGGCTCAATTCGTCGTGATGCCGGGCGGTCAACTACCCGCTGTCGAGCCTGCTTTCGGCACGCTCGACAGCCCGGAAAGCGGCGCAACACTCGTACTGGTGGTCGATGAGATCAAGCAAGGTGGCGAGCTCGTCCTCAGCGGTCCAGGCATTCAAAGCAGCGTTTCGCTGCACGTGTCGGGAGTCGACCCGCAGTGGTGGAAGTTGCGCAAGCAATGGAACAGCGGCTTCCCGCTTGGCGTCGATCTGGTACTGCTGGACGAGCGCAGCGTAGTCGCACTGCCCCGCACGATCAAGGTTGCCATCGAAGGAGGCCGGTAATGGGTTATGTGGCTATCAAGGGCGGCGGCCGGGCAATCGAGGGCGCAGAGCGTGTCGTCGACGCGTTGCGTACGGCCGAGGGCGAGCACGGCACGCCGCTGACCCTGCAGACGATCGAACATCAGCTTCGTTCGCTGACCTCGCGAGTGGTTTCGGAAGGCGGGTTGTATCACCCGCGCCTCGCCGCGCTCGCTATCAAGCAGATGCAGGGCGATACGCTCGAAGCAGCGTTCGCACTGCGAGCCTATCGTTCGACCAAGCCTCGGCTGCTCGAGGCGCCCGTACAGCACACGGGCGAAATGCGCGTGATCCGCCGTATCTCCAGCGCGTTCAAGGACATTCCTGGCGGTCAGATGCTCGGTCCGACCAACGACTACGCGCTGCGCCTGATGCGCCTCGACCTCGCCAACGAATCACCCGAAGCGTTCCGCTCGGTTGCACGCACGTTTCTCGACTCGATCGACGAAAGCTATCTGCCCGACACCTTCCCGAAGGTCGTGGATGCACTGCGCGCCGAAGGACTGCTCCCGGCGCTGCAGCAGTCACGCACCGAGCCTTTCGATGTCACGCGCGATCCGCTGATCTTCCCGGTTCCGCGTTCCGCCGCCCTCGCGACGATGGCGCGCGCCGAAACCGGCTCGCTGCTCGCGATCGCTTACTCGAACATGCGCGGCTATGGCGATGTCCACCCGACTGTGGCCGAACTGCGTGTCGGCTATGTGCCGGTGCGAATTCCCCATCCGGTCACGGGCGAACTCGTCGAGGCCGGCGAGGTGCTGATGACCGAGTGCGAGATGGTCGCGATGTACGAAGACGACGACGGCGGCGGGCCACCCGTCTTCACCCTCGGCTATGGCGCGTGTTTCGGCCACAACGAAGTCAAGGCGATCTCGATGGCCGTGCTTGACCGTTCGCTGCAGAACGGCATGCGAAACGGTCCGACCAATCCGTCGGAGGACCCGGAGTTCGTGTTGCTGCATATCGACGGCGTCGATTCGATGGGTTTCGCGAGCCACTACAAGATGCCGCATTACGTCACGTTCCAGTCGGACATGGACCGGCTGCGCACGACCCAGCAAAAGGCTGCGGACAAGCAGACCGAACAGGATGCACAAGGAGTCGAGCTATGAACGACCTCTACGAACTGCCGCTCGACGAAGCAGGTTACAACTTTGGCTTCCTCGATGAATACGCGAAGCGTGAGATCCGCCGCGCGGTGATTAAAGCGATTTGCGTTCCCGGCTACCAGACGCCGTACGCCTCTCGTGAAATGCCGATGGGCCGTGGTTTCGGCACGGGCGGTCTGCAGCTCACGCTGTCCCTCGTCGGTCCGGACGACACGCTCAAGGTGATCGACCAAGGCTCCGACGACTCGGTCAATGCGGTCAATCTGCGTCACTTCGTCGAACTCACCTGCGAGGGTGTTCAGACTACCGAGCACACCCGTGAAGCCACGCTGATCCAGTCGCGCCACCGGATTCCCGAAGTCGCGTTGACCGAAGAGCAGATTCTCGTCCTGCAGGTGCCGTATCCCGATCCGCTGGTCGTCGTGGAACCGTCCGAGGCGCGCCGCAAGACGATGCACGGCGAAGGTGACTACTCGCGTCTGCTGACCAAGCTGTACGAAGACATCGTGCAGTTCGATGAAATCACTATCTCGCATCGCTATCCGACGCGGATCAACGGTCATTACGTGATCGACCCGAGTCCGATTCCGCGCTACGACGTGCCGCAGTTGCACATGTCGGCCGCGCTCGTGCTGCTCGGTGCGGGACGCGAAAAGAAGATTTATGCGGTGCCGCCCTATACCCGCGCGGACCCGCTCGCGTTCGACGACGTGCCGTTCCGCACCGAGGACTTCCACGACGAGCACGGCAATCGCCGCGCCTGCGTGCGCTGCGGCTCGATCGACAGTTTTCTCGACGAGATCATCGGCGAGGACGGCGACAGGTCGTACCAATGTTCGGATTCGGACTACTGCAACGACTATCGCAACGGCCGCACTCAGCAGAAGGCCAACGCAACGAACGAAGGAGCAGTCCAGTGAGCCCCATTCTTCAAGTGCGCGGCTTGACCAAGATTCACGGCACAGGCTGCGAGCGCTGCATCGAAAGCACCGGCCCGGAACAGGACACCAACATCTGCCCGCATTGCGGTTCGGTGGTGGCTGCCCACGACGTCAGCTTCGACCTGCGGCCCGGCGAGATTCTCGGGATCATGGGTGAGTCGGGGTCGGGCAAGTCGACCGTCGTCAAAACGCTGTACTTCGATGAAAAGCCAACCGCGGGCACCGCGCGCTTCTTCGATGAAGACAATGACTGCGACCTGTTCGCAGCGAATACCGCAGCACAGCGCTGGCTGCGCAATCATCGCTTCGGCATGGTGTACCAGAACCCGCACCTCGGCTTGAACTTCAACGTGTCGGCCGGCGGCAACATCGCCGAGCGCCTGTTGATGAACGACGTGACGCTGTTCGGCGAGATCCGGGAACGCGCACGCGACCTGCTCTCGCGCACCGAGGTATTGCCCGAACGTATGGACGAGTCGCCGAAGAAGTTTTCGGGCGGCATGCAACAGCGCGTGCAGATCGCGAAGGCACTCGCGACCCGTCCACCGCTGCTGTTCCTCGATGAAGTTACGACTGGCCTCGACCTGTCGGTGCAGGCGCGCATCCTCGATCTGATCCTCGAGATCCAGCAGGAACTCGGCACGGCGATGATCGCCGTCACGCACGATCTCGGCGTGATCCGCTTGCTGGCGGCCCGCACGATCGTGATGAAGTACGGCCGCATCATCGAGTCGGGCCTGACCGACCAGATTCTCGAAGACCCGCAGCATGCGTACACGCAGCGGCTTGTGGCCTCCGCTCTCTGAGGTAAACCAATGTCCGCGATCCTGACCGTTAAAAATCTGAGCAAGCACTTTGCGCTGCACGATCAGCGCAAGACCATCCCGTCCTGCGCGAACGTCTCGTTTGCCGTCGAGCCGGGCCGCCTGTCCGCGCTGATCGGCCCGACCGGTGCCGGCAAATCGTCGGTGCTCAAATGCATCTACCGTACTTACCTCGCGAGCGCCGGAAGCCTGCTGTTCCGCACCGCAGCCGGTGAGACGGTCGATCTCGCGCAGGCGTCCGAGCACGAAGTGCTCGCGCTGCGCAAAGACGAGATTGGCTTCGTCACGCAATTCCTGCACTGCCTGCCGCGCAAGGCCGCCGTCGATGTCGTGGCCGAGCCGCTGCTCGTGCGCGGCACCGCGCGTGCCGAAGCGCGCGACAACGCGCGTGGAATGCTCGATGCGCTGAACGTGCCCGAGCGTCTTTGGGAAGTGCCCCCTGCGACCTTCTCGGGTGGTGAAAAGCAGCGCGTCAACCTGGCGCGGGGCCTCGTCGCTCGCCCGCGCCTGTTACTCCTCGACGAACCGACCGCAAGCCTCGATCCGCGCACCACCGACAAGGTTGTGGAGATCCTGCAAGGGATCAAGGCCGAAGGTGTGGCGATGCTCGCCATCTTCCACCACCCGGACCTCGTAGAGCGCCTTGCCGACCAGGTGATCGAACTTGCACCGCCGGTTGTCCACTCCCCTCTTTCTGAAGCGATCACGCAATGAGCCGCCAACTCCTGACGAACGCAACCGTCGTTCTCGCTGACGAAGTGCGTGAAAGACTCGCCGTACTCATCGAGGACGGCAAAATCGCGGCGCTCGACCCAGAACATACCGCCGGAGCGACCGTGGTCGACCTGCAAGAACATACGCTGATCCCAGGTATGATCGACCTGCACTGCGACTCGCTTGAAAAAGAGGTGGAGCCTCGTCCCGGCGTGTATTTCCCGATCGACTTCGCTTGCGCGCAGGCAGACAAGCGCAATGCGTCTGCGGGCATCACCACGGTATTTCATGCGCTGTCTTTCGCGAACCGCGAGTTCGGCGTACGCAACAACGAAACGGCAGCCGAGCTCGGCCGCTCGATCCACGCCTGGCAAGCGCATGCGCTAATCGATAACAGATTCCATGCACGCTTCGAGGTGACCGACGTCACCGCCCCTCCGGTTCTGTCGTCGCTGATGGACGAAGGCGTGATCGACCTGATCTCGTTCATGGATCACAGCCCGGGCCAGGGTCAGTTTCGCGACGTGGAGTCGTTCCGCAAATACCTTGCGAACGCCTACAAAGCCGACGATGCCACGCTCGACGAGATCATGAAGCAGAAGGCAGAGGCGGCCAGAGGCGCGATCGAACGCATGCAGCAACTGGCTGCGCTGGCGCGCGCCAAGGGTGTCGCAATTGCAAGCCACGACGACGATTCGGCCGCCAAGGTCGACGTGGTACGCGATCTCGGTGCGACGATCTCGGAGTTCCCGATCAACCTCGAAACGGCCCAGGCCGCGCGCAGCAGCGGCATAGCCACGCTGTTCGGCGCGCCGAACATTCTGCGCGGCAAGTCGCAGTCGGGCAACATGCGTGCGCTCGATGCCGTGCTGGCAGGCGTCGCAGACTGCCTGTGCGGCGACTACTCGCCTGCCTCGTTGCTGCCAGCCACGTTCAAGCTGCCCGAGGTCGCGGACGTTTCGCTCGCGCACGCGGTCGCGCTCGTGACGCGCAATCCGGCGCGGGCAGCCGGGCTAAACGACCGCGGCGAGATCGCGGTCGGACAGCGCGCCGATCTGGTCGCAGTCCAGCGGATAGGTGGGTTGCCGCATGCCGACCAGGTGTGGTCTCGCGGCAAGCTCGTGCTCGGCGCGAGCCGCGTGCATCACTGAGGCCGCTTCCATGTCAGGCAATCTGATCTACGTAAGCGGTCCTTCCGGCAGCGGCAAGGATAGCCTGCTGCGCTATGCGCGCGAGCAGTTGTCCGGCCACGTGGGGATCTGCTTTGCTCATCGCTACATCACGCGCGCAGCGGACGCCGGTAGCGAGAATCACGTCGCGCTGAGTCCCGAAGAGTTCGCGGCGCGCAGCAGTTCGGACCTGTTCGCGCTGAACTGGACGAGCAATGGGCTGCAATACGGTATCGGGGCCGAGATCGACCATTGGCTGGATAAAGGGTTGACCGTCGTGATGAACGGGTCGCGCGAATATCTGCCGCATGCACGCACGCGCTACCCCCACCTCGTGCCGGTGGAAATTGCAGTGCCGCAAGCGGTACTGCGTGAACGCCTTCTGGCGCGCGGTCGCGAAACGGTCGAGCAGGTGGAGCAGCGCCTGCGGCGCAACCATTTGCTCGAGCAGCGTGCCGGCAAAGTGGAGATCATCCGCAACGACGGTGATCTCGGACAGGCGGGAGAGGCACTGGTTTCGCTAATTCTCCGCTGTGCGGAGCCATCATGATGCGCGTTACTTTCCTCGGCACCGGCGCGGCAGGCGGCGTACCGCTCTACGGCTGCAACTGCCCCGCATGTACACGAGCGCGAGCCTTACCCGCTTGCGTTCGTCGCCCCTGCAGCGCATTGATCGAAACGGACACGACCCGCGTTCTGCTCGATGCCGGACTGATGGACCTATCCGAGCGTTTTCCCGCTGGAAGTTTCGACGCGATCGCACTCACGCACTTCCATCCAGACCACGTGCAAGGGTTGTTCCATCTGCGCTGGGGCGTCGGGAAATCCATCCCGACCTGGGCCCCGCCAGACAGCAACGGTTGCGCCGATCTGTATCGCAACCCGGGCCTGCTCGCATTTAATCAGGCAGAGAAATTCGGCACGTTCGATGTCGGCGACCTGCGTTTTACGGCGCTGCCGCTGATCCATTCCAAACCAACGTTCGGCTATGCAATCGAAGGGCCAGAGGGCGAACGCTTCGCCTATCTGACTGACACGATCGGGTTGCCGCCTTCCACGCTGGAGTGGCTGCAGAGATGGGAAGCACTTTCGCTGGCTCTCGACTGTTCTTTACCGCCAACGGATCAGCCGACCAACCACAACGACTGGAATACCGCATGTGCGCTAGTCAAGCAGCTGCGGCCAGTACGTGCATGGATGACGCATGCATCCCATACGTTCGATACGTGGCTACTTGAGCAATCAGAAAACGTCATGCCAGAAGGTGTTTTGATCGCGCGGGACGGCATGGCTCACGTGCTTCCCCGTGATTTTCGGACTGCACAGACGTCCGAGGGGGCCGCCATGGCCAGCTAATCCGCACGGCATGAATCGCATGTGTCTTCAAGATGTCACTTTACTTAGTACGACGAATATCACAACGAATCAGGAAAGGAACATATCGACATGACTTCCCGAACCACCATCAAGACCGACGCCTTAACCCGGCTCGATCACATGCCGTGGACCCGCTTCCACACCTTGCTGACGGTCGCGCTGGGAGTGGGCTGGACGCTCGACTCTTTTGAAACCAATATCATCGGTAGCGTATTCGGCACGATCAAGGCGCTTTGGCACCTCGACGCGGCCCAAAGCTCGCTGGCCGTAAGCGTGTGGGTGCTCGGCATTCTGATCGGCGCGGTCGCGTTCGGCTACCTGGCGGATCGCTTCGGCCGCAAACGCCTGTTCCTGGCTACGCTCCTCTGGTATGCCGCGTTCAGCGTGGCAACCATCTTCGCGTGGGATTACCACTCCTTTCTCGTGTTCCGCGCGCTGACCGCGCTCGCCGTGGGCGGCGAATACTCCGCCGTGACGGCCACCATGGGCGAATTCATTCCGCGCCGCAATCGCGGACGTACCGACGCGCTGATCCTGTCGGGTTTTCCCCTCGGTGCCGTGCTGTCCGCCGTTGTTTCGTACTACGCGCTGAATCTCCTGCCGCCCGACATCGCGTGGCGCGTGGGTTTCGGCCTGGGTACCACGATGGCCCTGATTTTCTTCTGGATTCGCCGCGTGATTCCCGAATCGCCGCGCTGGCTTCTGCAGCAAGGGCGCGTGACCGAAGCTGAAGCAATCGTCGATGAAATTGCCGCGTATGCGAAGCGCGCCGGGATCAGCGCGGCTACCGAAGCGCAGAAGCGCTATCAGCCCACCGCGATCGTGCCCGCACACCCGACGTTCTGGCGCAATGTGGGTGAGCTGGTTGGCCGCTATCGCGGACCGTGCGGCCTTGCCAGTGCGCTGAACTTCTCGCAGGCAGTCGTAGTGTATGGCGTACTGTCGTTGATGGCGCTCGTCATTCTGCCGTACATGAAAGTGCCTGCTGCTGCGATGCCGATCTACTACATTTACGGCAACGTAGCGGCTTTGCTCGGCGGCTTGCTGGCATCGCGTGTGCTCGAGTCGTGGGGGCGTCGCTCGTCGCTGTTCACGAGCTACACGTTCACCGTGCTCGCTATCCTGGTGGTGTACTTTGCGCAAACGCTGCCTTCCATGGTGGTCGGCTACTGCCTGATCCAGTTTGGCGTCACGTGGGGTTACATCTCGGCTTACGTGGTTTCGTCTGAAATCCTGCCGACGCGGTTGCGCGCCTCGGGTTTGGGCGTGTCCGTTGCTTTCGGTCGAGTGGGCGCAATGATCACGCCGCTACTGCTCACCAGCGCCTTCAGCACGACGGGCACAACTTCCGCACCGTTGCTCGTGCTGCTGGCGCTTGCGCTGCCCGGTCCCATTGCCGCCGCGATCTGGTGGGTCAAGGGACGCGAAACCCGGCATATTTCGCTGGAGGAAGGCAGCGATGATGCGTTGACGGAAGCCACACCGCAGCAAAATTTCCGAACGCGCGAAGCATAGACGCCTTGAAAGTCAAAGAGCTGCAGAGAAATCTCTGCAGTCTTTTTTCATTCTGGTTTCGGAATGGCCACCGTCGAGTCGTGCCCCGATACGAAGGTGGTACTTGCCTGAGTGCACGGCATGCCAAAGGGCATCAGTACAGATTTCATTTGCAAATCCGTTTTGCAGCGCGCCGCGCGCCAGACCGTATCTGTTTGCAAACATGGAATTGCGGGAAAGACGAATATTCATACAAAACAGCCACTTAGCGAGATACGTCAGGACGGGTATTGTTTGCACACATCCATCTATCGCGGTTTTTTCAATCAACGAGCGGTGATCGGCGTCGGGTTTGATTTGCCATAAATTGTCACTTAGAATTTTCCGCAAGGCCTCCTTAGGAACCGATGACATGCCTTCGAACAACGGAAAACCGGTGTCGTCGTTCGTTCCTCGGGGAATGCCCGGCCTCTGGGTCGTCCTGTTCGTCATCTGGATGGTCGCGAATGCATCGCTCGCGGTCGAACCCGCTCTTGTCGGTCTCGTCATTACCTTCGTCGTCGCGCGTGTCTTCGTATCGTCGAGCGAAGCATGGCAGCGCCTACGTCTAACGCCAGCCGCGCCGTATCACTTCGCCGCGTATAGCGTGACTTTCATCGTCGAGCTCGTACGCGCCAATCTGAATGTGATGGCGCTGGTGTACTCGCCGCGTATCGACATCAAGCCCGGCATCGTCAAGGTTCGCACCCGCCTCCAAACACCGCTCGGCCGTCTCGCGCTCGCCAATTCGATTGCGCTCACGCCGGGCTCGCTCGTGATGGACGTTCGGGACGACATACTTTTCATTCACTGGCTCGACGTGAAGACGACCGATATCGACGAAGCGACCAACGCACTCGTCACACCGTTCGAAAAGCATCTGGAGAAAGTCTTTGGCTGAGATCATGCTCCGGATCGCCGGCGTGCTGATCTTGTTCGCGATCCTGTTCGGCGTGATCCGTCTCGTGATCGGCAGAACCGTCGTCGACCGCATCGTCGCGATCGACGTGCTGACGGTCATCTCGCTGTCGCTAATCGCGCTGTATGCGCAGTTCTCCGGTCGTTTCGTCTATATCGACGTCGCGCTCGTGTACGCACTGCTCAGCTTTCTCGCGGTGCTCGCGATTGCGCGCTTTCTTGAAAGGGGGCTGTGAGCGATGCTCGAACTGCTCCTGCTGCTGATGTGCGCGAGCATCCTCGTGAGCGGGGTGTTGGCCGTCTGCCTGAAGAATCTGCTGGCCGCGATGGTGAGCTCCGGACTCGCGAGCCTGTTCGCGGCGGTCGCCTTCCTGCTGCTCGCCGCGCCGGACGTCGCGATGGCCGAAGCCGCGATCGGCTCGGGACTCACGACTTTCGTCTTTCTGTACGCGATCCGCAAAACCGGCTATCAGAAGGGCTAGCGCATGTTCGAACTGACCGGCAGCGTGTTCATCCTGTTGGGCGCCGTCTTTCTGTTCTCCGCCGGCCTCGGGCTGCTGCGCATGCCGGATGCCTATACGCGCATTCAGGCCGGCACCAAGGCGTCGACGCTCGGCAACATGCTCGTGCTGATCGGCCTCGCGTTCTACCACCCCAGCTGGACCTTCCGTCTGATCCTGCTGATCTACTTCGTGCTCGTGACCAACCCGCTGTCCTCGCATGCATTATCGCGCGCCGCCTGGCTGATCCGCACGCCGATGACCCCGTCCACGATCACCGACGCGCTCGCCGACGAAGACGCGCGCACCGCCGGGAAGGCCGAATCATGATGCGTCGCGTGTTCGCGCTGCTGACGGTGCTGCTGTTCGCGGTCGTGTTCTGGCGAATTGTCGGCGGCTATTCGGAGTTGCAGGGGCTGCGCCCGCTCGCCTGGTACTACGTCGTCAGAGGGCCGCTCGAACTCGGCGCTCCGAACATCGTGACCGGCATCCTGATCACGTTTCGCGGCTTCGACACGCTCGGCGAAGTCGCGGTGCTGTTCATGGTCGCGGCGAGCGTCGGCGTGCTGCTGAATGAGGAAAGCGCAACGCCCACCGCTGTGGCGGAAGAAGCCGCGCTTGCGCGCCGGCCCGCCGGCGAGATCGTACATACCGGCAAACAGGTGCTGCTGCCGATGATCTTCACCTTCGGCGGCTACGTAATCGTCAACGGCCATCTGTCGGCGGGCGGCGGCTTCCAGGGCGGCGCGATCGTCGCATCCGCGGTGATGCTGATGCTGCTCGCGCGGCCCCGCTCGACGCTGAACCTCGCGCTGCTGAGCGTCGTCGAATCGCTCGCGGGCGTGCTCTACGTTTGCATCGGCATTCTGGGCCTCGTGCTCGCGGGCGGTTTTCTCGACGCGCGCTTTCTGCCGCGCGGCCAGTTCGGCACGTTCTTCAGCGCCGGCGCGATCCCGCTGATTTCCACGCTGCTCGGCGTCAAGGTCGGCGCGGAGCTTAGCGTCATCATCGACCGGTTCAGAAGCTGAACGAAAAGGAGAGCGCATGAGCACGGGCATCCCGGTTTCGAAGATCCTGCTGATCACGGGCTTCTGCCTTTCCTTGATCGGCCTGTGGGGCATGCTGACCCACCGCAACATCCTGCGCATCATCATTGGCTTCGCGGTGATCGACACGGGCCTGCACATCGTGATGGTCGCGACCGGCTACATCACGGGCGGCACTGCGCCGATCATCGATGCGGCGCTCAGCAAATCCGCCGCCGCGCACCGCGCGATCGATCCGATTCCATCGGCGCTCGTCGTCACCGCGATCGTGATAGGGCTATCGGTCACCGCCATCATGCTGTCGTTCGCAATCCGTCTTTACGCCGCCAAAAAGACGCTCTCCATCGACGCCTTCACCGAGTCGAAATGGTAGCCGCGCTGTTTCATCCGTTGCAGATCTTCATTCTCGGGCTCGGCGGCGGCTTCGTCATTCCGCTGCTGTATCGGCTCGGCAAGCCGTGGCCCACGCTCGGTTTCTTCATCGCGCTGTGCGGGATCGTGCTGGTCTCCGGCGTGTCGTTTTACGGCCTGCTCGACGGCGGCGACACGATCGAGGTGCTGACCGCGGGCGCGCTGCCGCCGGTGTCGATCAATCTGCGCTTCGGCCTGTGGGAAGGCCTTTTCACGTTCAGCGTCAACGTGGTCGCGCTGCTCGGCGCATTGCATCTGTGGGACCGTCTGCGCGGCAACTACGCGGCCTTGCTGCTGTACCTGATTCTGGTGATGGGCATCGACGGCATGGTGATGACCCGCGACCTGTTCAACCTGTTCGTGTTTCTCGAGATCGTGTCGATCGCGACATACGGCCTGTTCGGGCTCGAGCGCACACCCGCCGCGCTCGCCGCCGCGTTCAAGTACATCCTCGCGACCGTGATCGCGTCGACCCTGTTCCTGCTCGGCGCGGTGCTGCTCTACTACGTGAGCGGCACGCTGAACATCGACGAATTGCTGTCGCTGCGCGAGCAGATCGGCGGCCCGATCGGCACGGTCGCGATTCTGCTCGTGTTCGCGAGTCTAGTGATCGAACTGAAGCCGTTTCCGGCCAACGGCTGGGGGCTCGACGTCTACGAGACCGCGCCGAGCGGCGTCGCCGCGATGGTATCGGTCGGCGTGTCGGCGGGCGTGTTCTTCGCGCTGCTGAAGTTGCTGCCGCTATTCGATGGCCAACTCACGCTGCTCGCCGTGTCGGGCGGCGTGACGTTTCTGTTCTCGAACCTGCTCGCGATCAAGCAGACGAAACCGCAGCGCGTGCTCGGCTATTCGTCGATCGGGCAAATGGCGCTACTGATGCTGTCGCTCGCGTTGCTGCGCCAGGTCGGCGCGGACGCATCGATCCCGCTCGTCGTCGGCGGCCTCTTCATCAACCATCTGTTCGCGAAGGCGGGGCTGTTCTGGCTGACCGGCGTGCTGCGGCGGCATGGCGACGACGCACGCGCGATCCTGTCGCGCAGCCCATTGCTGATAGGCCTGCTCGGCCTCTTCCTGGTCGCGATTGCGGGGCTGCCGCCGTTCCCCGGCTTCTGGGCGAAGTGGGAACTCGTGATGCGCCTGACCGCCGCCGGCAAGCCGTACTGGATCGTGCTGATCCTGACAGGCTCGCTGCTCGAAGCGGGTTATATGTTCCACTGGTTCGTGCGCGCGCTGGCTCCGTCCGATGTCGAGGCCAAAACGCGGCCGAACCTCGCCGCGCTGCTGCCGCTGTTCGGCGTCGCCGTGCTGCTGATCGCGGCGGCCTATATGGCGGCCGTGTTCTCGGGCGTCGCGTCGGCGTGGATCTTCTCGCCGCTCACGGCAGGCGCGCTGTTCTATGCGGCCGATCGTCTGCCGGGGCGCGTGAAAGGCGTGCTCGCGGTGATCGCGATTGGACTGATCGGCAGTCTGCTTTGCGAGGGCGCGGGCCGTATCGCCGGGCTGTTCGCCTGGCTGCTGCTCGCGGGCAGCCTCGTGATCGCCGCGGCGAGTCTCTATCGCGACGATGTGCGCCCCGGCTTCTATCCGATGCTCGTCGTGCTGTCGCTGTCGATTCCGGCGCTGCTGCGCTCATCGACGTCGCTCGAATTCTTCTATAGCTGGGAAATCATCACGCTGTCGTCGTGCTTCCTGATCGCGAAGTGCCGGCGCGCGGGCCCGCATGTGCTGACCTTCCTGCTGTTTTCGTTGCTGGCGGCGTTCTTCCTGCTGGCGGGTTTCGCCAACGTCGCGGCGATCGACGACACCATCGCACTATCGGCGCTGATCCATTCGGGACCGGAAGCGAACTTTGCGTTCGTGCTGCTCGCGGCCGGCTTCCTGATCAAGGCGGGCGCGATCGGCGTGCACGTATGGCTGCCGGGCGCCTACACCGAAGCGGAAGACGACGTGACCGCGATGCTGTCGGCGGTGGTCAGCAAGGTCGCGATGTTCGGCCTGCTGATCGGCACCTATCTGACGATACGCTCGGAGGTCGGCCTCGAACTCGCGCACGTGATGACATGGATCGGCATGCTGACGGCGCTGTTCGGCGCGCTGATGGCATTGCGGCAGAACGACTTCAAACGCATGCTCGCGCTCTCGAGCATGAGCCAGACCGGCTATATCGTCACCGCGATCGGCCTGATGAGCCATCTCGGCTGGGTCACCGCGCTGTACCTGGTCGCCAATCACATGTTCGTGAAGGGCATCCTGTTCCTCGCGCTCGCGGGTGTGATCTTGCGCACCGGCACGCGCAACTTCGCCGCTGTGGGCGGCCTCGCGCGCGAGATGCCGCTGACGTTCGCGATGGTCGTGATCGCACTCGTATCGATGTCGGGCCTGCCGCCGCTGATGGGCTTCGGCGGCAAATGGCTATTGCTGAGCGCGATGACCGACAAGGGCTGGTACGGGCTCGCCGTGTGCGGACTGCTCGCGACCTGCGCCGGTTTTCTGTACATGCTGCGCCTCTTGAACGGCGTCTTCCTCAAGCCGCGCCCGCCGCAGCGGCCGCAGGTGCGCGAAGCGCCGGTGATGCTGCTGGTGCCGCAGTTCCTGTTCGTGGTCGGTATCGCGATCCTGTCGTTCTTTCCGAAGGTGTTGCTCGAACCGGTATCCGCCGCGATCGATCCGCAGTTCGCGGCGACGCTGGTATGGGGCGGCATGTCGCTCGAAAGCATCTACGGGTTCTGGAATCCGACACCGGTCGTGATCGTCGTGCTGACCGTCACCGCGGTCGTATTCGGACTCGGTGCGCTGTACTACCGCAGCCGTCGCGGCAAGGCGCGCAACGCCCCGGACTTTTACCACTTCTATCGGCCGATGCTGAGCCGCACGGTGCCGCCGGTCGCGCAGATTTTCTGGCGCGGCCTATCGCACTTCGCGCTCGCGGCGGCGGCACGGATACGACGCGTCTATACCGGCAACGGGCAGACCTACGCGCTCTACGTGCTGCTGTATTTTCTCGTGATCTACTTCGCGAGCGCGGGATTGAGTCCAGCGGGGACACCATAACGGTGCGGGTGGTCCTGGCGCGGCGGCACGGAGCCGCCGCCGCGCCTCAGGTGCCGCGCGATCTAGTCGTGCACCGCGTCGGCAAACTCAACGATCAGCGAACGAAATATTCTTCCGCTACCCAGCCGTCCTTGGTCAAGCGCACACCCTCGCGCAGTTGCATGGTGCCGGCGCCTTCGATCACGCGCGCCACCATCGGGAACACTCGCTGGAACTCGGAAGTCCTGGCAAAAGGCACCGGGTCGATCTTGTAGGTGTAGAGCACCGAGGTCCTGGTCTCGCCGTCGCGGGTCAGCGGCGGCTCCCAGCCCACCACCTTGTCTAGGCTCAGCGTGGCCACGCACAAGTCGGCGTCGTGCGTGACGCGCCTGGTAGCCGTTGCAACCACGACGGGCTTGTGCAGGAAGAACTTCTTCCCTTCATCGGTCAGTTCGTACTTGCGCCCCCGCGCCGACACCTTGGCGCCATCATTGTCCGTGCGCTCGACGGTCATGTCGGTGCCTTTGACCACACCGAGTTTTTCCAGCACAGGCAATTGGACGGCGTCGCGTGAGTTCGAAGTCTTATCCTGGTCGGCCACGTAAATCGGCCAGTCGTATTTCGCGAGGCACAGGTTGCCGCGCTCACCCAGGTAGCTGCTGATGGTCTTGGTGAAGTTCTCCATGCTGGGTTCGCTGAGGTTCCGTTTGCTTTGGCAAGCGCCGAGCAGCATCAACGTGACCAGGGAAACCGCAATACCCGCGCTACGCGCTGTAGTTGAAATTCGCTTCATCGTCAAAAAACAATTGGTCCAAGGTTGAGGAATCAGTTTACGCAAGTGCCGCTGGTCGGCTGCGTTGCGGGCGGTTTGTAGCCGTCGCTCAGGATGTTCAGGAAGCAGATCAGGTCCTGCATATCGTGCTCGGTCATGATGGGCGTGCTGCCCTGCGCCCGCGGCTGGGTGCCACTGCCCAAGGTATTGCTGCCACCGTCGCCGGTGCCCATCGGGAGTTCCTCATCGACATTGCCCTGGAAGGCCGCCGGCAGGTCGTTGAACTTTTGCACCGTGGCGCCCGACGCGTACTCCGGGAACAGCGCATAGCTCGGATTTGTGATGGGCGCGCCGGTGCCCCCGGTGGCCGGGTACCAGTATTCCGGGTTGGTGTCTCGCGTGTTGTAGAAATGCACGACCTGGACCAGCGAATGCAGGACCCCGTTATGGAAGAACGCGCCGCGGGTCGCCACGTTGCGCAGTGTGGATACCTTGAACATGCCGCAGTAGGGATCGGGCGTCGCAATACCTGCCGTGCCCGGCTGATGGTCGGTCCTTAGCGGCCCGCACAGGCCCATGTCGTAGTAGGTCGGATCCTGGTTTGCCGGGATCGGCGACGGATTGTTCGGGATCGAAGTATCGTTGCGCGGCAGACCAATCGCCTGATAGGTGAAGTCCGTCATCAGGCCCTGGTTGCCGTCGAAGTTGGCTCCGGCATAGTGGCAGGCCGAGCAGTTGCCGATGGTGCCGCTGTTGAAGATCAACAGGCCGCGGGTTTCGGCGGCCGTCAAAGTTCCACCGATCTTGTTATGCACGTAGAGATCGTACTTGCTCGTGTACGGGTGGAAGCTGATGTCTTCATGTTCATAGGCCTCGATCGCTTTGCCGACATCGGCGAAGGCGGCGTCGGGGTTGCTGAACACGTCCGCGCCGAAGGCCTGCTTGAACAGGTCCACGTAAGAGGCGTTCTGCACCGCCTGTACCACGGCCGCTTTCGAGGAGTTCATCTCGACCGGATTGAGGAGCGGCATTGCGACCTGGTCGGCCAGCGTTGCGGCGCGGCCATCCCACATGAAGCCGCCTCCGGGCGCGTTGGAGGTGACGTTATCCGGATTCGCCGCTACGTCGTTGTAAGGCGGTGTCGCGTCCTTGTAGCGCAACGAGGGCACGGCGCGTGCGCCAGATTGCGTCGGATCGGAGCCCAGTTGCACGGACAGGCTGTTCGGCGGCCCATAGGCATAGGCAGGGTCATGGCAAGTCGCGCACGCCATGTTCTTGTTGCCGGACAGGTTCGAGTCGAAGAACAGTTTCTGACCGGCCTGAGCGGCAAGGCTCAATGTGCTCGTATCGGAAGAACTCGTGCTCCCCGTAGTCGCCCCTGACGTTGTATTCGGTGCTGAAGCGTCGCCGCTGCCGTTTCCACAGGCGGCCAGGCTCAGCGTGATGGCCACGCACGCGACCGCGCGAAAAACTGTCTTACGCATCGTATTGTTCTCTTGAACTTATAACGGACAGGGGAGCGGTCGAATCCGCTCCCCTGTGCCGCGTTATCTACCGCCTGATCGGGTAGTTTGAAGCATCACCACACACTTACTTCAGCGACCAGATGTTTTTCTGCGTTGCGTCCGGTCCCGTCTGCGTCGTCAGCGCGGTCGTGCTGATCAGGTTGCCGCTGTTGTCCTTGACGCCCGTAATGTCCGCCGGATTCAGCTTCTGCACGTGGCCAGCCGGGATCACGTAGGCGTGGTTGATCGGACGAACGGAGTCGAAGTGCGTATCGGCGCTGCCCGTGAACTCGGGAAGGTTCGCTATGTTCTGCAGAATGAACGCTTCCGTGTACTTCGCGCGGTTCACATACGAGGCATCGACCGCCGGATCGGCGACCTGGAACATGTCCTGCAGCGTGCGCACCAGCGAGAAGTGGCTGTAGGCGTCGCTGTCGACGATGCCCTTGGCCGCCGTACCGACGTCTTGCTGGTTGGTGATAACGCCGAAGATCGAGTTGCCGTGGCCGATGTTGCCGCTTGCGTAGCCGCTCGGCGCCGTCGACTTGGTCACAGCGCCGTTGCTGATCACCAGCGGTGCTGCACCGGAGGTCTTTCCACCGGCGTTCCAGCCACAGCAGGACGTGGACGAACCTTCACCTTCGTCGAACATCACGACGATCGCAACGCGCTTCTGCGGGTTCTTCCAGAGCGCCGAGTTCTGGATCGCGGTGACGACATTGTTCAGATAGATGTCGGCCCGCGTGATGCTGGCGTTCTGACCGTTGTTGCTGTTCGCGCCGCCGTTACAGGTCTCCGTGTCCGTACCGACACCGTGCATGTCATCGCACTGGTCGGGCACGATGAAGTTGATGTTGCCGACGTCACCCGTGGCCAGGTCGAGGCTGAACTGATCGTAGATCCACTTCGACGTGTCGTAGGTGCCTCCGTTGGCGCTCGAGTACGGAGACGTGCTCTTCCAGTCGGCTTCGTTGTACTGCGTGCCGAAGATCGTGCGGTTGTCGGCGTAGAACTCCGGCAGGCTGCGCGCGTCCTGGAAAGCGATCGACGGACCGTGCTTGACCTTGTACAGACCGCCCGGCATCGGGTAGGCCTGGCTATCCTGGATAACCGTGCCGTCGATGGCGGTGCCGCTGTACGCCTTCGAGACGCTTTGCGCAACGCTGTCGGCGCGCGCGTCCTGACCAGGGTTCATGGATTCGCTGTAGGTACGCGCGGTCAAACCGGCCTTCGACAGCAACGTGAACAGGTTGTCGCCGGGCACGTTGTGAACCGTACCGGAGGTCGGGTTGACGCTACAGGCAGCGCCGCTGGTCGTGCTGAAACCAGCGAGGTGGGCGCTGTCCTGCGGCGGAAGCACGCCGGTAGCCGGAAGCGGTTGACCGTCGGAAGAAGTGCCGCCGTTAAAGGCAACGTCCTTGATGGCATAGGCACCAGTGGCACCGCAGCCCCACCAGTTGTCGTCGGTAATGCCGTAGTCGTCGGCGCCGCCCATAGCCGTGTAGTTCGGCTCCGACGGATTACCGGTCGAGTAGTAGGTCGTCAGCTGGTTGTACGTGCTGAGCAGCTTGTTGATCGCCGGAGCCCGCGAGTTGTGGAGAATCGCGTCCGTCGACTTGTTCTCTTCGACGATGATGAAGACATTGTCGTAGGCCGGGATGCCCTCGATGTTGAAAGCGGCCTGCTGTGCCTGCGCGAACGTGATCCGCTGTTGGCTCTCGAGCGGCGTGACGATGTTCGCCGCGGTGGCGCTCGTCCCAACCAGACGGGGATCGCCGCCCTTGACAGCGAGGTTGTCCGGGTACATATCGCCACGATCGAGCTTCGTGGTGGCGTAGGTGTAGCGGTTGGTCAGTGCGTTGTCTTCGAACAGCACGGCGTACTGCTCGGCGCCGGACAGCGTGTTGACGTCGGCCAGGGCGTCGGTGCCGGAAACAGTCACCGCCGCGTTGTTGAACGACGGGCCCGACAGACGGGTCGACAGATTAGCCTTCTCGGTCGCGTACTTGGTGCCGTTGGCTTCGACGAGGCGCTGCACTTCGCTCGACATTGGGCTGATCACGACTTTGCCGGCGCCCTGGTCGGCGATCTGGTCGGCCGAAGCGCGCAGGATCAGGTGGCTCGCCACCTTCGCGCCCGATGCCGTGTTGGTGGCCGAGGTCGTGATGTCAGCGACGAGCGGACCAGAGGCGGTCGTGGTCAACGAGAAATGGCCGTTGGCGTCGGTTTTCGCCGAGGCTTCGCCGTTGTCGAGCACACCGTTGCCATTGGCATCGACGAACACGGTGGCACCGGCGTAGTAGCCGGCCTTCAGGTTCGGGTTACCGGTCGCGCTGCCCGGGACGAAGGCAGCTGCGGCGACCACGCCCGAGTAGGTCGTGCTGGGGTTGTTGTTGCTGGCAGAGGGGCTGTCCGAATTTCCGCCGCAAGCTGCGAGCACGCAGGCAGCGGCAACGGACGTTAGACAAAGCGCTGGACGCATTTTGTGATGCGATGACATTTGGAGGACCCTGTGTGAGTTGTTTCGGCAACCGCGTCTTTTATCGGGGCAAGACTTAGTAAAACGAGCGAATAATATGAAGGGTTTGTGTAAAAAGTATGTCTGCCCGCGATAAGGATTAGCGTGACAACCTGACTTGGTTCAGTTCACATCTTTTCGAAAAGGCGCAATGCACGGGGAAACAGCAAAAATACTCCCGATTCGCCTCGCGTGAGGCGAACCAATGCATAAAGGTTTGAAGAAAACGATGCCTTTTCAGGCAAAGACGCCCTCGCAGGAAGAGGGACGACAGGCGCGATAAGAGTAACGAAAAGAAATATTTCGTTTTCTTATTATCGATGTATTAAGTTATCGACGAGTACAAATAAACCAGATACCAGGACCAATAACGACGCTGGCTATTTAAGTGATGACTCACTCGCTCGACGAATCGACCGTCATTTGCGAACCGCTATCTCGCGCGGGACGCTGCACGACACGAACGAGCCCGCTGCCGCCGCCGCCGCAGAAGAACAGATCCGCGCCGTTCGATTCGAGTCCGGAGATACCCGCACCGGCAGGCATCTCGACACTCTCGAGCACCTCGCCCGTGCGCGGATCGATATGCCGCAGATCGCTCTCGTCTCCTTCCCACGTGGCATGCCATAGCTCGCCGTCGACCCACGTAATGCCGGTCACGAAGCGATTCGATTCGATCGTGCGCCACACCGCGCCAGTGTCCGGATCGACCTGATAGATTTTCCGTTCGGGATACTGACCGACCCACAGCGAACCCTCGGCCCAAGTCAGCCCGGAGTGGCCGCCGTCGCCGGGCGCCGCGATCGTCGACAGCACACGGCCGCTCTGCGGATCGATCTTCTGGATGCGGCCATTCGCGATCTGGAACAGGTGCTCGCCGTCGAAGGCCGTGCCCGCGTCGGCGGGAACCGCGATCGAGCGCAGCGTCTCGCCGCTCGCCGGATCGAACGCGTCGAGTCGTTCGCCGGTCGCGATCCACACCTGCCGGCCGTCGTAAGTGACTCCGTGCACTTTATCGACGCCCGTAAAGGGCCCATATTCGCGGACGATTCTGGCGGCAGAGTGGTTCATGATGACCATCCTAATCACGAAGGGAACGGGGAAGGGAGTAACAAAGCCGTCGCGAATCCGGCGAGCGGCGGCGTCATCCAGCGGCGCGCGCGCCCCTCGCCCACCGGCTGCACTTTGCCGGCCGCGGCGAGCGAGTCGAGCGAGCGCTGCACGGTGCGCTGACTCGCGCCGAGCACGAGGGCAAGCGCGGAACTCGACCACGATTCGCCATCCGACAGAAACGCGAGCAGCGCCGCATGCTCGCCTTCGACCGGCGGCGCCAGCACGACGACCTCGCGCGCCTGACGCGGCGCGAGCGCAAAGCCACGCGTCGTCGCGCTGACGCTTGCGAGCGTGCCGAGCGCCGCGCGCAACCGGCCGATCTCGACGCGCAGCCGCGCCCGATGCGATTCGTCGGCGCGTTTGGCGCGGAACGCGCGTGCGACGAGCGCGTCGCGCGGCACGTCGTCGGGCCATGCCTCGCCGAGCATGCGAGCAAGCGCGAACAACACCGGTCGGCTCGCCAGCGCAATCGCCGCGTTGGCGTCGCGGATCGCGTAGCGGCAAGCATCGACGATGAGCGGACCGCCCGCCTGGTTCGAGGTCAGCAGCTTCTCGATTTCATCGAGCAGGATCGGTTCTTCTTCGCCACGGGCGATCATGCGCGCCGCCGGCTCGCTCAGTGCGGCCGAAGCGCTTTCGACTTCCGCGATCAACGCCGGAATGCCGGCCCCGCGTGCCGCGCGTGCGGCCCGCGCCAGCGCGGCACGGGCGGCGGCGCTGCGCAAACGCCGCAGCGCGACCCCCGCGACCACCAGCTCATGCGCGGCACGCAACGCGGGCGGAAACGGCCGGGGATCGAGCGCGGCAAGCTTGCGCTCCGCTTCGTCGAGACGGCCGATCAGCAGCAGACGCCGCGCCGCCAGATACCGCGCATGCGCGGCATTGACGCGGTCTCCGTGCGCGTCGAGCGTGGCGGTCGCGGCATCGAGTGTTCTGGCGGGCCATGCGAGATCGCGCGACGCGAACGCGATCTCCGCTTCGGCGACCACGCAGCGCGCACGCGCGACCGCATGCTGCGCGCCAAACGCGCGCGCGGCGCCGCGCACCAGCGCCCTTGCGCGCACGAAATCGCCGAGCTGAGCCATCGCAATGCCGCGCAGCGCGAGCGCCGGCGCGTCGTCGCGCAACGCGACGCGGTCGAGCGCGCCGAGCGGATCGCCGGCCGCGAGCGCGCGCGCCGCCGCCTCAATCAGCGCGTCCACGGCGTACGAGTCCGCGCGTAGCACGTCAATGCATCAAGCGAATCCCGCCACACTTGTCACTCCCATCCGATCGACGCCCGGTCCTAATCTAGCACGACCATCAACCGTCACCGACGCCTTCGGGCAAGAGCTCGCGCGGCGCGGCACGACCCACGGAGGAACCCACAATGACCACGCATCCGGTCGGAACACGCGAACAGTGGCTCGACGCGCGACGCGCGCTGCTCGACGCGGAAAAAGCCCACACGCGACACGGCGACGAGCTCGCGCGGCAACGCCAGGCGCTGCCGTGGGTGAAGGTCGATAAGGCCTACCGCTTCGATACCGACGAAGGCAGCGCGTCGCTCGCCGAGCTGTTCAGCGGACGTTCGCAGCTGCTCGTCTACCACTTCATGTTCGGGCCCGACTACAAGGCGGGCTGCCCGTCGTGCTCGTCGATCGCGGACGGCTTCGGCGGCTTCGCCGTGCATCTCGCGCATCACGACGTGATGCTGATGGCGGTGTCGCGCGCGCCGCTCGAGAAGTTGCAGGCGTATAAGCGGCGCATGGGCTGGACGTTTCCATGGGCGTCGTCGGCAAGCGGCGATTTCAATTTCGACTTCAATGTCTCGTTCACCGAAGCACAGCAGCGCGCCGGCGATATCGAATACAACTACGCACGCAACAGTCACGCGATGGACGTGAGTCCCGCGCCAGAACCCGTCGCGCAATTCGCGGCGACCTGCGGCACCGACGCGGCCACCTATTCGCGCGACCGGCCCGGCATGAGCGCGTTCGTGCTCGAAGACGGCGTCGTCTATCACACGTATTCGACCTACGCGCGCGGCGTCGATGCGCTGTGGGGCATGTACCAGTGGCTCGATCGCGCGCCGAAGGGACGCAACGAGACAGGCATCTGGTGGCGCCGTCACGACGAGTACGAGCGGTGATGGGCCCGCTCGTGCGCGCTGCCTGCATGAGCGGGCAGCACTTCTCCACGTGGCGCGCGATGCGCTCATCGCAGCGCGTGTTCGTCGGCGTCTGCGCGTTGGTGTTCATCGCGAGCGTCGCGGCGACACTGGCGCACAACGCGTCGATGTCGGCGATGGGCGCGCTGCCGATGCCCGGCGGCTGGTCGATGTCGACGCTGTGGATGCCGACTTGCGGGCGCACGTGGGCCCGCACCGCGGCATCGTTCATCGGCATGTGGATCGTGATGATGGCGGCGATGATGCTGCCGTCGTTGATGCCGACGCTGCTGCGCTATCGCGACGCGGTCGGCGCGCGGGCGAGCGCGGGGCGACTGGCGCTGCTGACGGTGCTAGTGAGCGGCGCGTACGCCGTCGTATGGACTGCGCTCGGCGTGGCGGTGTTTGCGCTCGGTGCGTCGCTCGCGGCGTTCGAGTTGCGGTGGCTAGCTCTCGCTCGTTCGGTGCCGTTAGCGGCCAGCGTGGTCGTCCTGCTCGCTGGCGCATTGCAGTTCAGCACGTGGAAAACGCGCCGCCTCGCCTGCTGTCGCGCAACACCGAGCCTCGCCGCCGACGCGGCAAGCGCGTGGCGCTACGGGCTGCGCATCGGGGTGGATTGTGCCGGTTGCTGCGCGGGGTTGACGGCGATCCTGCTGGTCGCCGGCATGACTGATTTGCGCTTGATGGCTGCCGTGACGGCCGCCATCACCGCCGAGCGAATGGCGCCGGACGGCGCGCGCGTCGCACGGGCGATCGGCGCCATAGCCATCGGCGTCGCTGGCTGGCTGCTTGTCCAAGCCGTGTCAGCCGGCTGATACACGCGCCCGATCCACCGTCGATCGCTTCGCAAATCGAGGCTCGACAGCCTTGCCGCCCCAATATTGTTTTAGTTATGGAAACAGTGAGTTCAGGAATTAGGTATTTACCCTAGTTCCGACTCCCCCTAGACTGTCATCACTGCTGCAAACAAACGGTTTCGCAGCCTAACAAGACAAAACCTGGAGGTAGTAAAAATGAAATCGCTCGTTCAAGCTGTCGTTATCGCCGCTACCCTCGCTGCTCCGGTTGCTGTTTTCGCTCAATCGAACCAGCCGCTGACCCGCGCGCAAGTTCGTGAAGAGCTGGTTCAGATCGAAAAGGCCGGCTACAACCCTGCGCGTTCGAACCCGAACGAATATCCGTCGAACATTCAAGCTGCCGAAGCCCGCGTCGCGGCGCAAAACAGCGCGGTCGGCGGCGTGACCAGCGGTTCGTCGCAACAGGGCCGCGCAGCGCAGTAAGCCGCGTTCCCGGTTGGAAAGTTGCCGTTGATGTAGCTGTACCTGCCGGAGCGCTTTGCCATAGCGCTCTTGCAGCTTCCCCTGCTGGCCCGCCATCGCGATTGAATGCGATGGCGGGCCAGTTCCGTTTTGGGAAGCCCTGCTAGGGTCGCGTCAGACCGCGCCCGGATTGATATACGCGGTCTTCACCGACGTATAGAACTCGCGGGCGTACGCGCCCTGCTCGCGCGGACCATAGCTCGATCCCTTCCTGCCGCCGAACGGCACGTGATAATCGACCCCCGCCGTCGCGGTGTTGACCATCACCATGCCCGCCTGCACATGGCGGCGGAAATGACTCGCGTACTTCAGCGACGTCGTGCAGATGCCGGCCGACAGACCGAACTCGGTGTCGTTAGCGACCGCGAGCGCTTCCTGGTAGTCCTTGACCTTGATCACCGACGCGACCGGCCCGAACACCTCTTCGCGGTTGATGCGCATCGCCGAGGTCGTCTCCGTGACCAGCGCCGGCGCGAGGAAGTTGCCCGGCGTCACGCCTTGGACGCGCTCGCCGCCGAACACCGTGCCACCCTCTTCGCGCGCGATCGCCAGATAGCGCTCGTCCTGCTCCAGTTGCTTGTCGTCGACGACTGGGCCGATCTGCGTGCCGTCCGCGAGCGCATCGCCGACCTTCAGCGCGCGCATGCGCGCCTTCATCCCGTCGATGAAGCGGTCGTAGATCCCCGCGGTGACGATCAGCCGGCTCGATGCCGTGCAACGCTGGCCCGTCGAGTAGAACGCGCCGTTGATGCAGGCTTCGACCGCGACATCGAGATCGGCGTCGTCGAGCACGACCATCGGATTCTTGCCGCCCATTTCGAGCTGGAATTTCTTGCCCGACTCGAAGCACTTCGCGCCGATCGCGCGTCCCGTCGAGACGGAACCGGTAAAGCTGATCGCATCCACGTGCGGCGACGACACCAGCGCCTCGCCGACCACCGAGCCGCGGCCCATCACGAGGTTGATCACGCCCGCCGGCGCGCCAGCCTCGGCGATGATCTTGACCAGCTCCCACGTGCTGCCCGGCACCAGATCGGCCGGCTTGATGACGACCGTATTGCCGTACGCGAGCGCCGGCGCGATCTTCCACGCCGGAATCGCGATCGGAAAGTTCCATGGCGTAATCAGGCCGACCACGCCAACCGGTTCGCGCGTCATTTCGACCGTCATGCCCGGCCGCACCGACGGCACGATTTCGCCGCCGACGCGCAGCGCTTCGCCCGCGAAAAACTTGAAGATCTGGCCGGCTCGGCCCACTTCTCCGATCGCCTCGGGCAGCGTCTTGCCCTCTTCACGCGCGAGCAGCTTGCCGAGCTCTGCCTTGCGCGCGAGGATCGCGCTGCCCGCCTGGTCGAGCACGTCGAAGCGCTGCTGCGGCGTGGACAGCGACCACGTCGCGAAAGCCTTGCGCGCGGCGCTGATCGCGCGGTGCGTCTGCTCGGCGTCGGCTTGCGCGAATTCGCCGATCACGTCGTCGAGATTCGACGGATTGACGTTACGCGATACGCTCGCGCCGTCGACCCACTGTCCGTCGATGTAGTTTGCAAATTGACTCATGTCCTGATTCTCCTTTCGAAAATTGCAGCGACAATCCAGTTATTCAGCAACCAGCAGGCCACGAGCCGCGAGGTTGCGATAAAGCGCGCGCACGCCGAACGTCCACGGTTCGATTTCGGTGGACAGGCGCACCGTGTTGGTCAGCGCGCCGAGCTGCGGCGTCGAAATCGTCACGCGGTCGCCGCGGTGATGCGTGAACCCGGCGCCGGGCGCGTCGCGGTCCTTGATCGGCGAGAACATCGTGCCGAGGAACAGCATAAAGCCGTCCGGATACTGATGGTGACGGCCGCAGGTCTGCGCGACGAGGTCGGCCGGGTCGCGGCTGATCTCGCTCATATGGCTCACGCCGTCGAGCACGAACTCGTCGTCGGTGCCTTCGACGCGCAGCGACACGCTCGCGCTGCGCACCGAGTCGAGCGAGAAGGTGTCGTCGAACAGCCGCACGAAAGGGCCGATCGCGCACGAGCCGTTGTTGTCCTTGCACTTGCCGAGCAACAGCGCCGAGCGCCCTTCGATGTCGCGCAGGTTCACGTCGTTGCCCAGCGTCGCGCCGACGATGTTGCCGCGGCTATTCACCGCGAGCACGATCTCCGGCTCCGGGTTGTTCCACACCGACGCGGCGAGCAGACCGACGTCCGCGCCGAAGCCGACCGCCGACATCGGCTGCGATTTCGAAAATACTTCGGCGTCCGGACCGATGCCGACTTCCATGTATTGCGACCACGCATCGCGACGCTCGAGCTCGGCCTTCAGCTTCATCGCGGCCTCCGAGCCCGGCTTGATCTTCGACAGATCGGTGCCGATCGTCGATGCGATCGTCTCGCGCACTTCCTTCGCCTTCGCCGGATCGCCGCCGGCCTGCTCCTCGATCACGCGCTCGATCAGGCTCACCGCGAACGTGACGCCGCAGGCCTTGATCGCCTGCACGTCGCACGGCGCGAGCAGGCGCACGGCGGGGGTGCTCGCGCCCGGCAGGTTTGCGTCGATCAGTTGCGCGACCGGCCCGAGCGGCGCGCCCGGCGCGCTGCGCGCAAATTGCGCGGCATCGTCGCGTTCGAATAGATCGGCGGTGGTCGGCACGCTCGCGGTGATGTCGAACACCTCGCCGCCGCGCACGACGACCACGCACGGTCCTTCATGCTGCTCGGTCTTGCGCCACACGCGGCCGATCAGCAGCGCGTCGTTCAGATCGCCGGGAAGAAAGCTGGAGGAGGAAGTTGCGGACATGGGATGGGCTCTTTCGAATAAGTGGAGAAACGGGCAAGGCCGGGCGTCGCTTTGCGTGCGAAGTCCGGCCTTGTCACCTGCAGGTCAATGCGAATGCCGTGGATTGCCGCGCTCGGCAATCACCTTCAGATAAAGCGTCGCCGGTTCCAGACAGCCGCCGGTCGAAAGCTGGCCGACCGTCTTGCGGTACAGCTCCTGCCACGGCGTTTGGGCGGCCGGAATCTCGAACTTCACGGTTTCACGGCGTCGCGCGAGTTCGGCTTCGTCGACCAGTACGTTCACGCTGCGCGAATTCAGATCGACACGGATGCGGTCGTTCGTGCGCAGCAGCGCAAGGCCGCCGCCCACCGCCGCTTCCGGCGACATGTTCAGAATCGACGGGCTCGCGGACGTGCCGCTCTGACGGCCGTCGCCCAGTGTGGGCAGCGACGTGATGCCCTGGCGCACGAGCGCCGCCGGCGGCGCCATGTTGACGACCTCGGCGCTGCCCGGATAGCCGACCGTGCCGGTGCCGCGAATCACGAGAATGCAATGCTCGTCGATTTCGAGGGCCGGGTCGTTGATGCGCGCGTGATAGTCCTCGGGGCCGTCGAACACGATCGCGCGTGCTTCGAAGGTGTTCTCCGCGCCCGGCTCGCTCAGATAGGTCTTGCGGAACGCATCGCCGACCACCGACATCTTCATGATCGCGCTGTCGAAGAAGTTGCCCGACAGCACCATGAAGCCCGCGCCGTGCTTCAGCGGTTCCTCGGTCGTCTTGATGACCTCGCGGTCCGGTGCGGGCGCGGCGGCCGCGATTTCGCCCATCGTGCGGCCCGACACCGTCAGACATTCCTCGTGCACGAGGCCGCCCTTCGCGAGCTCGCGCATCACCGCCGGCACGCCGCCCGCGCGATGGAAGCTCTCGCCGAGATATTCGCCCGCGGGCATGCAGTTGACGATCAGCGGCACCTGCTCGCCGACGCGCTGCCAGTCGTCGAGACTCAGCTCGACGCCCATGTGCCGCGCGATCGCGATCAGATGCGGCGGGCAGTTGGTCGACGCGCCGAGCGCCGATGCGACCACGATCGCGTTTTCGAACGCTTCTTTCGTCATGATCTTCGACGGCCGCACGTCCTCGCGCACCAGATCGACGATGCGCTTGCCGGTCGCGTAGGCCATCTGGCCGCGCTCGCGATATGCGGCCGGAATGCTCGCGCAGCCGGGCAGCGACATGCCGAGCGCTTCGGCGAGGCTATTCATCGACAGCGCGGTGCCCATCGTGTTGCAGTGACCGATCGACGGCGACGATGCGGTGGTCAGCTCCATGAAGCCTTCGTAGTCGATCTCGCCGGCCGCGAGCAGATTGCGCGCATGCCAGATCACGGTGCCCGAGCCGACGCGCTTGCCGTCGTGCCAGCCGTCGAGCATCGGGCCGCCGGACAGCACGATCGCCGGCATGTCGACGGTGGCCGCGGCCATCAGGCACGCGGGCGTGGTCTTGTCGCAGCCGGTGGTCAGCACGACGCCGTCGAGCGGAAAGCCGTGCAGGATTTCGACGAGGCCCAGATACGCGAGATTGCGGTCCAGCGCGGCGGTCGGCCGGCGGCTTTGCTCGGCGAGCGGATGCACCGGAAACTCCATCGGAATGCCGCCCGCGTCGCGAATGCCGGCCTTCGTGCGCGCCGCCAGTTCGATGTGATGGCGGTTGCACGGCGCGAGATCGCTACCCGTCTGTGCAATGCCGATGATCGGCCGGCCCGACTGCAGCTCTTCGCGCGTCAGACCGTAGTTCATGAATCGCTCGACGTACAGTGCCGTCATATCCGCATGCGAGGGATCGTCGAACCATTCCTGGCTGCGCAGCCGGCGCGGGGTGGATGCTGACATGATGCGTGTCTCTCTGTCTGGGTGAGGGTTGCTGATACGCGCTTATGCGTGCTCTGCGTGTTTCCGTGCCCGCGCCGTCTCGCGGCCAGGCGCGCTGTCTTCATTCGACGTGGCCCGCGTCAGCATCGTGCGCGGCACGAGCAGGATCAGCACGCAGCTGACCAGCAGACACGCACCGAGTGCGTAGGTGCCGTTGTTGATGTCGCCGGTCAGGTTTTTGGCCACGGCGGTGATCATCGAACCGGTAAATCCGGACAGATTGCCGATCGCGTTGATCATCGCGATGCCGGCCGCCGCCGCGGCGCCCGACAGCAACTGCCCCGGGAACGTCCAGTAAATCGGCATCAACGCGAGGATGCCAGCGGTGGCGATCGTCAGAAACGTGATCGCCCACACCACATGATGCGCCAAAGCCGCGCTCATGATCAGACCGACTCCGCCGATCAGCGCCGGAATCGCCGCATGCAGGCGCCGCTCACCGGTCTTCTTCGAATGCGCGGCGTTCGCGAGCGTCGCGACGATCGCCACGCCGTACGGGATCGCGGTCAACAGGCCGATATGCAGCGGGTCCTGTACGCCGGTCGCCTTGATGATCGACGGCAGCCAGAACGCGAGGCCGTAGAAGCCGGTATTGAACGTGAGCAAGATCGCGACCAGCAGCCAGACGCGCGGATCGCGCACCGCCGAGCCGAAGCGCGCGGTCTTGTGCGCGCTTTCGCGCTGCAGATTCGCCGCGAGCAGGCTCTTTTCCTGCGGCGTGAGCCAGCGGGCGCGGTCGATGCCGTCGTCGAGCGAAAAGTACACGACGAACGCGGTCAGCAGCGACGGCACGCCCTCGATCAGCAGCATCCATTGCCAGCCCTGATAGCCGAGCAGGCCCGCCGTATGTTCCATCAGCCAGCCCGACACGACCCCGCCGAGCATCAGACTGACCGGCATCGCGATCAGAAAGCCGGACATCACGCGGCTTTGGCGCTGCGCGGGAAACCAGAAGTTCAGATACAGAATCACGCCGGGGAAGAAGCCGGCCTCGCAGAGCCCGAGCAGGAAGCGCAGGATGTAGAACATCGTCGCGGTTTCGACGTGCGCGATCTGCGCGAGCGGCGCGACGAACGCGAGCGCCATCGACACGAGCCCCCACGTGAACATGATGCGCGCGATCCAGAAACGCGCGCCGTAGCGATGCAGAAACACGTTGCTGGGCACTTCGAAGATGAAATAGCCCCAAAAAAACACGCTCGCGCCGATCGCGTACATCGTGTCGGACAGGCCGAGATCGTCGAGCATCTGCAGCTTCGCGAAGCCGACGTTCACGCGATCCAGATACGCAACCACATAGCACAGCAACAGTATCGGCAGCAGCCGGCGTACGACCTTGCGATAGGTCCTTTCCTCGAACTCGTCGACGCGCGCGCTGGGCGCGGCGATGGCGGACGGTACAGCGGTCATTCGTTTCTCCATCAGCGTGTTTTGTTGGCAAATGCCGTTGCCGGCAAAGTTACCGGTAACATTTCTGGCTGTGGATGTTACGCCCGGCCTACCGTCCGGACAACCAAGGGATATCCCTGATCTGTCTGATTAAGGGGTAGTTCGACGCGTTCGCGGCTTGCGAATTCAGCGACGCGCCCATTACGCGCTATCGCGCGCAATCACCGCGAAATCGATCTTCACCGCTTTCCTGCGATGCACGCCGCCGGCTTCGCGGTCAGCGAGCGCCGCGAGCAGCGTCTCGCCGGCGCGCAGGCCGATGCCGTACGCATCGACCGATACCGTCGTGATGGTCGGCTGACAGCACCACGACACCTCGAAGTTGCCGAAACCGGCAACCGCGATGTCGCCCGGCACCGACAGCCCGCGCCGATGGCACTCCATGATCGCGCCGAACGCCGACATGTCGCTCACGCACATCACGGCCTCGGTATCGGGCCACGTGTCCAGCAACGCGCTGATCGCCGGCGCGCCGTGGCTCATCGTGATCGGCGAATCGCCAAGCCGGATCACGCGCGGCTCGCCGAGTCCCAGCGCCTTGACTTCGGCGACGTAGCCGCGCATCCGGTCGTGCCCGCGCCGGTCGCGCTCGCTGGCGCCCGCGATAAAGCCGATCCGGCGATAACCGCGCTCGTGCAGATGGCGGACCATCGCGCGCGCCGCCGCCGAGTTCGAAAAGCCGACGACCGTATCGATCGGATCGCTGGGCAAATCCCACATTTCGACGACCGGGATACCGGCGCGCTGCAACAGCATGCGCGTCGCGTCGGTGTGCCGGCCGCCCGTCAAAGCGACGCAGCGCGGCTGGTGGCGCAGCATCGAGCGCACCAGCAGTTCTTCCTGTTCCAGCAGGTAGTCCGTATCGCCGAGCAGCAGTTGCAGACCATGCGGATTCAGTGCGGCATTCAGGCCGCGCACGGTGTCGGAGAAGTTCGAGCTGGACAGCGACGGCACCAGCACCGCGACGAACTCCGAGCGTCCCGACGACAGCGCGCCCGCCGCCGCATCGGCGACGTAACCGAGTTCGTCGATGACCTTTTGCACGCGTTCGCGGGTCGCTTGCGACACGTTGCGGCCCGCGAGCACGCGCGACACGGTCATCTTCGAGACGCCCGCACGTTCGGCAACATCGGACATGCGGGGCGGAACTGGCGGCCTGGACGTCATGATAGGAATCGGGGCGAATGCGCGGAAGTCATGGAACGCACATGATAGCGGGCCGCTCCTTGCGGAGCGACCAGGCAACGTCAGGGTTGCGTATTGCGGCTTGTCCTGTCGCTGTGTTTTGTCGTCTTAACGCTCGAAGCCCACCGTGCAGCGAGCATGAACCTGTCCCGCCACTAGTGCTCGGAACGAGAACAGCCCGCCCGCCTGCGGCTGATGCTGGCGCTCGACGGCAGTCAGCCCCTTCCATGCGGTCGTCACATAGACGGTTTGCAGATCGTCGCCGCCGAACGCGAGCTTCGTCACGTTCGCGCACGGCAACGGCACCTGATCGACCAGTTCGCCCGCCGGTGAGTAACGCTCGATCCGCCAGCCGCCGAACAGCGCGATCCACACGAAGCCGTCGGCATCGACGGCCATGCCGTCGGGATGGCCGTCGCCCGAGATCGCGGCGAAGATGCGCTTGCCCGACAGCGTGCCGTCCGCGGCGACGTCGAACGCATAGACCACGCGCCGCATCGTGTCGTTGTGATACAGCGTGCGGCCGTCCGGGCTCATCGCCGGGCCGTTCGTGATCACGTAGTCATCGTCCTGCGCGATCACCGCGCCTCGCTCGCTCACGCGATACAGCGTGCCGCTCGGCGCCTGTTCGGCATCGTCCATAGAGCCGAACCACAAGCGCCCCTGGGCATCGACGAAACCGTCGTTCAGGCGGTTGCCCGGCAGATGCGGTTCGACGTCGGCGAGTTTGCTGAACTCCCCGCTCGCCGGATCGAAGCGATGCAGGCCGCCTGGCAGCCCGCACACGAACGTGCCGTTAGCGAGCGGCGCCAGAAAACCGGGCTGGTCGGGCGCCTGCCACGTCCGCTGCTCGCCGGTCGCGACGGACAGCCGATGAATCCGGCGCCCCTTGATATCGACGAAATACACGGCGTTCTCGGCGGCCTGCCACAGCGGCCCTTCAGCCAGTTCGGCGCCGACCGCCCATACGCACACAGGTACCGGCATGCTCATTCTCCGTACCACCCTGCGTCGACGAAGTAATCACGACCGGAGCAGCGCGACGCGTCGTCGGACGCGAGGAACAACGCCATGCGCGCGACGTGCTCGGGCTCGATGCGCAGTTGCAGACACTGACTCGCGACGACCTTCGCTTCGCTCTCCGCCGATTGCCACAACTGCATTTGCCGCGGCGTCTTCACCGCACCCGGAATGATGCAGTTCACGCGGATGCCCGCGCCGCCTAGATCGCGCGCGAGACCCCGCGTGAGCCCTTCGATGCCGGCCTTGGCCGTCATATAGATCGCGAGGTTCGGCAGCGCGAGATGCCACGACACCGAGCCCAGATTCAGGATCACGCCGCGCCCCGCGCGACGCATGCCGTTCGCGGCGGCTTGCGCGCAGAAGAACTGGTGGCGCAGATTCACCGCGATACGGTCGTCCCAGTAGCTCGCGGTGAGATCGCCGATTTCGTGCCGGTCGTCATTGCCGGCGTTGTTGACGAGCACATCGATCGGACCTGCCGCTTCGACGATGGCCGCAAACGTGCTTTCGATTGCATCGACATTTTTCAGGTCGCAGCGGCGGAACAGCGGTTGATGCTTCGCGTGGCGAAGCGTTTCCTGCAGCGCGAGCGAATCGTGCTCGGCGACGTCGAGGAAGAACACGCGCGCGCCTTGCTGCGCGAAGGCCTCGACGATCGCGGCGCCGATCCCGCTGCCGCCGCCGGTTACGACGATGGTTTTGTCCGCCAGGCTTGGATAGGTTGCGTACGACATCAGATTTTCCACTTGAAACGAGTAGGACCACACACAGGGCGGCACTCGCCGCCCCGACCCGCCGCTTAGGCCACGATCTCGACTTCGCTCAGCATGCGCCAGTTGCGTTCGAGCGTTCTGGTCGCGGAGCCCGCGACCGCGACCGTGCCGCTCAGATGAATGTCGCGGCTCGAACTGCCGACGAGCAGATCGAAATCACCGGGCTCGACGATACGCTCGCCGCGCGCGTCGGTGAAGTTAAGCATATCGACCGGCAGCTTCACGCGCACACGCGCCGAGGCACCGGCCGCGAGCGGCACGCGCGCAAACGCTTTCAGCTCGCGCACCGGCCGCGCGACCGACGCGTGACGGTCACGCACATAGATCTGCACGATCTCGGTGCCGTCGCGCGCACCGATGTTGTCGAGCGTGAAGCTCAGCTCGATCGTCCCGTCTTCGATCGGCACTTCGCTGTGCGCGAGCGCGAGATCGCCGTAACGGAACTGCGTATAGCCGAGACCGAAGCCGAACGGATAGCGGCAACCGAAATGGTATGCAATCGGCGTTCCAGCGCTTTTCAGACGATGGTTATACACGTACGGCACGGCGCCCGCGCTCTTCGGCACCGACAGCGGCAGACGGCCGCTGAAGTTGGCGCGGCCCACGAGCAGATCGGCCAGCGCTTCGGCGCCGCGCTCGCCCGGCGCGAACGCCATGATCTGCGCGGCGATGCGATCTTCGAGGCCGCCGAGATTGTACGGGCGGCCGCCCGTCATCACGACGACCGTCGGCGTGCCGCTGTCGACCACCGCCTGCAGCAACGCCTGCTGCACGCCCGGCAGGTCGAGGCTGTCGGTATCGGACCCTTCGCCGACCGTGCCGGACTGGAACAGGCCCGCCAGATCGCCGACGAACACCAGCGCGACGCCGGCTTGCCGGGCGGCCTCGACCGCCGCCGCGATGCCGTCGGTGTCCTTGCTGATCAGTTCGTCGCAATGCGCGTCGCCGGTCAGATCGAGCGACACGTCGCCCGGGAACACCGGCGCGCCCGCGCGGCGTTCCTTGATGATGTCGCAGCCCTGCGCGTGAATCACGCGCTCATTGCCGAGCAACGCGCGCAGCGAACGCAGCGGCGTCGCGATCGAAGCAGTGGACTGCTCGCCGCTGTTGATCAGATGCACCGGGAA
Organism: Paraburkholderia youngii; assembly: GCF_013366925.1. Taxonomy (NCBI): domain Bacteria; kingdom Pseudomonadati; phylum Pseudomonadota; class Betaproteobacteria; order Burkholderiales; family Burkholderiaceae; genus Paraburkholderia; species Paraburkholderia youngii. Next base: position 1,149,482 of record NZ_JAALDK010000002.1, on the reverse strand, counting down.
GCTGTAGCCGGCGAGGAGCGCGAGCGGATCGTCGGCGGTCGGGCCGATCACCGCGATTTTGTCGGCGCCGTTCGCGTCGAGCGGCAGCACGTCGCCCTGATTGCGCAGCAGCACCGCCGATTCGAGCGCGACCTGATACGCGGTATCGCCCGCGGCCGCACTCTTCACGTCGACGCGTTCGGGATCGACATACGGATTCTCGAACAGGCCGAGCTGGAATTTCACGCGCAGCACGCGCGTGACGGCGGTGTCGATCGTCGCTTCGGTGATCTCGTTGCGCTCGAGCGCCTCCTTCAGATGCACCGCGCACTCGTGGCCCGGCAGCTCGACGTCGAGGCCGGAGTTGAACGCGAGAGCCGCGGCCGACGCGCTGTCGCGCGCTACCGCATGATGGCTGTAAAGCAGGTCCACGCCCGCGTAATCCGCGACGACGAGACCGTCGAAGCCCCACTTCTCACGCAGCGTGTCGTGCAGCAGCGTGCGATCGCCATGGCAAGGCACGCCATCGACGTCGTGATACGCGGGCATCACCGAGCCCGCGTTCGCGAGCTTCACGGCCATTTCGAACGGCAGCATGAACACGTCGTTGAGCTCGCGCGGACCGACATGCACCGGCGCATGATTGCGGCCGCCTTCGCTCGCCGAATGACCGACGAAATGCTTGAGCGTCGCGAGCAGATCGCGCTGTTCGCCTTGCAGGCCTTTCACGTAATGGCACGCGAGCACGCCGACCAGATACGGGTCTTCGCCGAGCGTCTCCTCGGTGCGGCCCCAGCGCGGATCGCGCGACACGTCGAGCACCGGCGCGAGCCCCTGGTGACAGCCGATCGAACGCGCCTGCTCGCCGATGATCGTGCCGACTTCGCCGACCAGTCGCGGATTCCACGTCGCTGCATAGTTCAACGGCGACGGGAACAGCGTCGCGTCCTTGATCATGAGGCCGACGAGGCACTCCTCGTGCGCCATCACCGGAATGCCGAGGCGCGTGTCTTCGACCATCTTGCGCTGCAGTTCGTTGAGCGCGCGCACGCCTTCCTTCGGATCGACCGTATGCGTGCCGAGCGGACGCGTGATCTGGCCGAGGCCATATTGCAAGATTTCGTCGACCGTGATCTGGTTGGCACTCTGCGCGAAATCGATGCTACGCGCCTTGTGATTGCCATCGGCCGACAGCACCAGCCACGCGGCATGAAGCTGCGCAATCTTTTCGTCGAGTGTCATGCGCGCGAGCAGATCGGCCACGCGCTCTTCTACGGTTGCGGCGGGACTGCGGTAGAGCGGCATCTCACTTTGGCGAAGCAACATCGAAAACTCCTTTTATTTATGCTGGTGTACGAAGCGCATGAAGCGCCGACAAATCCGTAGTTCCTGACAAGCGTGCGGTAGGGCGTTGCTTCGGCCCGGAGCCATCCGGTTCCATTTCAGATAACTTTCCGTACTTCGCAGTCCTGCTAATCGACCGAACGCGGCCGCGACTCTAGATTCGCGGTGTTGGATCGGCTGCGGGTCGTTCGGTGCGTCTAGCGACGCGGTTCAGTGGGACCGCGCTTGCCCGCTTCGCGCAGCGAGCGCGGTCACAAGCGGATCAGTGCAGACGCGGCAGCGCGAAATCCTTGTCGTCGAAGACGTGGCACGCGTGCGGTGCGAACGCCAACTCGACGCGTTCGTCGTGGTTCACGCCACCGTCGCCGGGCAGTTTGGCGATCATCGTGTTGCCGTCTCGCACGCCACCGTCCACGTGCACGTAGCTGTGCTCGCCCATCCGCTCGACCAGACGCACGGCGCAGCGAATCGTCTGCACGCCGGGCTGCGCCGACGGCAGGGCGAGATGCTCCGGCCGGATGCCGAGCGTGACCTGCGAGCCGACCCGCTGCTTGCGGCCGTCGACCTCGGCGCGCACGCGCTCGCCGGTGGTCAGTTCGACCTGAATGCCCTTTTCGTCGACCGCGAGGACCGTGGCCGGCATGAAGTTCATCTTCGGCGAACCGATGAAGCCCGCGACGAAGCGGCTCTTCGGCCGGTGATACAGATCGAGCGGCGCGCCGATCTGCGCGATGCTGCCGTGTTTTTCCATGTCCGCGCCGGCGTGCAGCAGCACGATCTTGTCGGCGAGCGCCATTGCTTCGATCTGGTCGTGCGTGACGTACACCGCGCTCGCGCGGTTGAACTCGCGATGCAAACGGGCGATTTCAGTACGCGTTTGCACGCGCAGCGCGGCGTCGAGATTCGACAGCGGCTCGTCGAACAGGAACACGCCCGGCTCGCGCACGATCGCGCGGCCGATCGCCACGCGCTGGCGCTGGCCGCCGGACAGCGCAGCGGGGCGGCGCTCGAGATAGCTGTCGAGTTGCAGTGCGGCAGCGGCGCTGCGCACTTTCTTGTCGATGATGGCCTTGTCGACTTTCGCCTGACGCAGACCGAACGCCATGTTCTCGTACACGCTCATATGCGGATACAGCGCGTAGTTTTGGAACACCATCGCTACCTGGCGCTTCGCGGGTTCGACGTTGTTCATCAGTTCACCGTCGATGCGCAGTTCGCCGTCGGTGATCGATTCGAGGCCGGCAATCATGCGCAGCAGCGTGGACTTGCCGCAGCCAGACGGCCCGAGGAACACGCAGAATTCATCCTTGCCCACTTCGAGGTTGGCGTCGCGGATCACCGAGTTACCGCTCGTATAGGACTTCTGTACGTTAGTGAGAGAGATGCTTGCCATGTCGTTTTTGCGAAGTTCGGTGTGCGGGCCACTGCGGCCCACACGATTCGAGGTGGTGTGCGATGCGGATCAGCCCTTGAGCGAGCCAGCCATCATCCCCTTGATCACGCGCTCCTGGCCGAACGCGTAGGCAACGATCAGCGGCAACGAGGTGAGCACGAGGACGGACAGCATCGAAGGAATGTTCGACGCGTATTGCCCCATGAAGTCCCAGATCGCGAGCGGCAGCGTACGGTGCTCGGCCGTCGACGTGAGCATGTACGCGAAAATGAACTCGTTCCACAGGCCAATGCCGTTGAAGATCGTCACAGTGGCGAGCCCCGGTGCCGAAAGCGGGAAGAAAATCCGCCAGAAGATGCGAAACGGACTGCAGCCGTCGAGCTGCGCAGCTTCTTCGAGCTCGCGCGGAATCTGGCGCATGAATTCGGTCAGGATGAAGATCGACACCGGCAGACTGAGCGCCACATACGGGCCGAGCAGCGCGAACGCGGTGTCGTAGAGGCCGAGGTTGCGCGTGAGCAGATAGATCGGCACGAGCGTCGCATGCAGCGGCACGATCATGCCGGCGACCACCAGTCCGAACAGCGTCTTGTTCAGCGAGAAGCGCAAGCGCGCAAACACGTAGGCCGCCATCGCACTGATGATGACGATCAGCAGCACCGACACGCCCACCGTGAACACGCTGTTACGGAAATAAGTGAAGAACGGCCCCTGCAGCACAGCCGCGTAATTGCCCCAGTACAGATGGCTCGGGGGCGCCCACACGGACGTCGCGAAAGTCTCCTCCTGGCTCTTCAGGCTCGACGCGACCATGAAGAGAAACGGGATCGTCGTGACGGCCAGCCAGATCAGTGCCAGCAGAGGAATCCCGACGCGGGGGAAGCGTAGTTTCTTGTTCATGGTTCAGACCTCGGTTGCATAACGGCGGGTGAAGTACATCGACACCGCCGCCACCGTGATGACGATAAGGAACATCGCCGAGCCGATGGTGCTGCCGTAGCCGAGTTGGAACGAACTAAACACCGTGCGATACATGTAGGTGGCCATCACCTCGGACGAGCCTTCGGGGCCGCCACCGGTCATGACGAAGACGAGATCGAAGTAACGCAGCGAGCCGAGCACGGACAGCAGCACTGCCGTGCGCACCGTGCCCTGCAGATGCGGCAGCTTGATGCGCCAGAAAATGGTCCATTCGGATGCGCCGTCGAGCAGCGCAGCCTCGTTGACCTCGGCCGGCATCGACGAGAGCCCGGCGAGGAACAGAATCATGTAGAAAGGCGCGTTCTGCCAGATGATCACGGCAATCGTCGCGCCCAGCGAAAAATGCGGGTCGCCCAGCCAGTCCTTCGCGAGGCCATCGAGCCCGAATGCCTGCAACGCGACGTTGACCGGACCGAAATTCGGATCGTAGATTTGCTTGAACAGCACGCCGATCGCCACGCTCGACATCAACAGAGGAAGGAAATACAGAACCTTCAGCAAGCGCGAGCCACGGCCGGCCTTTTCCAGCAGCACGGCGAGCGCGAGCGCGATCGGAAGCTGGATGACGATCGATGCGACAGCAAGAATCACGTTGTTCCGCAGCGATTGCCAGAACACCATGTCGTGCGCGAGCCGCTCCCAGTTCGCGAGCCCGATATAACGGGCAGTGTTGCCGAGGCCGTTCCAGTCGAGCAGCGACAGCCGCAGGCTGGAGACGAGCGGATAGAGCAGGAACACGGCCAGCAGCAGCAGCGACGGTGCAAGAAACACCACCGTGACGAGCGTTTGCGATGAGAATCTCAGCCGGCGTTCGGGTGTAGCGGAAAGTGCGATATTCACGGGCTTGTATGCCGGCCGGCACCTTGCGGTGCTGGCCGGACTTTTCTTTGAGACTGGAGATTAACCGCCCTTCTTCGAAGCGGCTTCCATTTGCTGCGCAGCGGCTTCAGGCGTCACCGACAGGCCGAACAGCGCCTGCGTCGTGTCCTTGTGCATTTCGCCGAGGGCCGGCGGCAGTGCCTGGTCGTACCAGAGCTGCACGCTCGGAGCCGCGGCTAGCAGTTGCTGCAGACGCTGCGTGAACGGATCCTCGATCTTGACGTTGTTGACCGGCGGCAGCTTGTGGTCATCCGACGCGCGAGCCTGCATTGCCTGTTCGTCGGTCAGTGCCTGGATCAGCTTGAATGCTGCGTCCGGCGTCTTGCACTCGGCCGAGATGCTGAGGAAGCCGTCGCCCACCGTGCCGATCAGGTCGCGCGGGTCACCCTTGCCACCCGGCACGCTCGGGAACGGGAAGAAGTCCAGATCCTTCGAGAACGTCGGGTTTTCGTTCGCGATCGTCGAAGCTTCCCAGGCGCCCATCAGCTCCATGGCGGCCTTGCCCGTGTACAGCAGACGGCGCGACGCACCCGAGTCGTAATCCAGACCGTTGATGCCCGGTGCGAACGCGCCAGCCTTCACGAGCTCCTGAATGCGCTTGCCGGCTTCGACGAACGCCGGATCTTCGAAGCCCTTGCCCTTGCCTGCGATCGCGTCCTTCACGACTTGCGGACCACCGATACGGTCGACGAGGTACATGTAGTACATCGAACCGGTCCACTTGTTCTTGTTCGCGAGCGAGAACGCTGCAACGTTGTGCTGCTTCAGCACGTCGACGACGTGCATCAGTTCATCCCACGTCTTCGGCGGCGTGATGCCGTACTTCTTGAAAACTTCCTTGTTGTAGAAAATCACCGCGGCCGCTGCGTTTTCGGCAGCAACACCGTAGGTCTTGCCGTCGAATGTCGTGACATCCCACGACGATTGCATGAAGCGGTTGCGATACGCCGGGTCCTTGGTCAGGTACGGCGTCAGGTCGGCGATCTGGCCGGACTTCACGTACTCGTGCAGGCCGCCGCCGCCCCAGTTCTCGAACACGCACGGCGGCTGGTTCGCGCCGAAAGCGACCTTCAGCTTCGTCTTGTACGCTTCGTTCAGCACGTGCGAATTCTCGACCTTGTAGCCCGGAACCGCCTTTTCGAATCGATCCGACGCGTCGCGAATGATCTTGCTCGACGACGCATTGGTCTGCTGGTCCCATACCGTGATCGTCTTGGAGTCCGCCGCTAGGGCGTTCGAAACAACTGCAGACAACGAAAACAGCAGCGCCGTCGCGCCGACAATGGACCGCGCTTTAAACAACGCCGGGTACGCCATGTGTGTGTCCCCTCTTGTGGATTTTTAAGAAACCGCCGAAACGTTAACGTTAGCCTTAACGTTAGTGAATGTTAGGTCGATGCGGGAAGTAAGGCTATGCGGGATTTTACCTGGTCTCGGCGGGCTGCGACGCAACACCTGCATAAGATTGATTGATTGTGGGAAAGCGGAAATATATAGGGTTCTGCTAGAATAGCGACTACATAAACGGTATCGCTAACGCGATTAGCGAGTCGACCCATCCAATGACCTCTCGCACAGCTCCGACCCGCATGGCAAGGCAAACCCCCACACTTGAGCACGTCGCCAAGCTTGCCGGGGTGTCCCAGATGACCGCATCGCGCGCTCTGAACGGCCGTCCTGGCGTGTCGCGCGAAACCCGTGACGAAGTACTGAGAATCGCGTCAGACATCGGTTACGTCGTCAACCGCACCGCGCAGAAACTGTCGGGTGGCCGCAATGGCATCATCGGCATCATCACGCCGACGCTCGACACGCAATTCTCCAGCGAACTGATTCTCGGCGCGGGCCGCGCGGCGCGTGGCGCGGGCTGCGAGATGCTGGTCTACACGGTGTTCGACGAAGATCGTCATACGCATCACGACCTGCTCGGACTGATCCAGCAATTCTCCGACGGCATCCTCGCGATTCTTCCGCGCGAGTCGCTGTGCCTCGAGGCGCTCGCCACCGCGAAGGTGCCGGTCGTCGTCGTCGATCAGCGCGGCACGCTGACGGGCTTCCCGTCGGTGTCGGTCGACAACTACGGCGGCGCCTGTCTCGCGGTCGAACACCTGGCGGAGCTCGGTCACAAGCGGATCGCGTTTCTGGCGGGCGACGAAACGATCGAAGGTGTGCGCGACCGGCAACGCGGCTACCACGACACGCTGGCTCGTCTCGGCCTGCCGCGTGAAGACTCGCTGGTCGCCGCGGGCGACCTGTCGCAGATGATGGCGTTCGACGTCACGTTCGATCTGCTGAACCTCGCCGAGCCCCCCACCGCGATCTTCACGGCCAACGACCAGAGCGCGTTCGGCGTAATCGCCGCAATTCGCGAAGCCGGCCTGCGCGTGCCGGACGACATCTCGGTGATCGGCTTCGACGACATCCCGATGTCCGAGCAGTTCCATCCGGCGCTCACCACGATCCGTCAACCGTTCCAGCAAATGGCGCGCTCGGCGGTCAACACGCTGCTCGCGCAAATCGCCGGGATCGACGCCGCTTCGCAGCGCATCACGCTGCCGGCGGAACTGGTGGTGCGCGATTCCACCGGCCCTGTCCGCACCAAGCAGCGCCGCGGCCGTCACCAGATCGTTTCGACGTAAGTCGACGCGCGCACCTTCGCATCCGAAGTCACGAGCGCGCCGCCATGCGTGCGCGCGGTCGCGACGATCAGGCGTTGATGCAAGCTGAGCGAAGGCGGCAGCGTGGCCGCGCGAAACGCGATCTCGGTGTCGACCGGAATCATCCGCACGCCGTCTAGCGACAGAAACGTCGACATCCAGCTGCGCGCGTCCATCGACAGCCCGAGACTGCCGACCTTCACGAACTCCGCGATTTCGAACGCGCTGATCGCCGAGATCAGGATCTCGCCGCCGGCGAGCTCCCGATCGATCGCATCGTGCGCGGCCTGGCTCAGCGCTTTCTGCCTGCCGAGCCAGCACACGAGCGCAAGCGTGTCGAGCGTGATCATTACTCTTCCTGGTCGGCGGTGACCGGTTGCAACGCATGCTTCAGATTGAAATGCGTAATCGACGCGCGCAGCAGCTCGAGCGGATTTTCCTGTTTGCTGCGATACGGCCGAATTTCGATGGTGGGTTGCCCGCGGTCGGTGACGACCACGGTTTCGCCCAATGCCTCGACCTGACGGAACAGCTCGCAGGCCCGGGACTTGAAGATGGCTTTAGATACTCGCTTTTCCATGACGCTCTCCACCCAGCAAAATTCCAACGGTTATTTTTTGTGTCGGGCCGACGCGCGCGCATGCGAACGCCCGCGATGCGCGGCCCGACATTCTTTATCAACCTTGCTCTCAGGCACTTCTTCCCAACCTACTGCCAGGAGCTCCCTCGAACTCCCGTCCAACTCGCGGCGACGATTGCCGTAACCGCGGCACAGCCCGCACCGGTAGCGCCAATCCCTGCGCGCAACCGCTGCGCTTCCATCTAATCGATACGTTTTACGCAGAACGCTCCGGCCATACAGGGTCGTGCCGGACAGGAGCGCGACGCGTCCCGGGTTTCAATGTCTGCTCCGTGTTTTAGCTCTTCGAATAGATGTAGACAGCCGGAACGTTACCCTTAACGTTAGCGGATGTTAATGGCCCCGACTCGCCGCCGCCATGCGGAGTTAACCTAAGCTCGGAACCACTATCCGGAACCACCCGACCCGACCCTCAAAGCCAAGCCCAGCAAGGATGAAAGCTCCGTGCAAGGCATAGACAGCAAAGCATAATATTTGATGCAGACCAACTAACGACATCCCTGCTTTTGCCTCACTCTTCGTCGTCCGATGCAGGTGGCCTCGATGAAGGCTCCGCATCGAAATGTACGATCCACGCATGCAGCGATTCGCTCGGCTTCTTCAACCTTCCTCGCTGCTGCGGCGCTCGTTCGATAGCCGATTGCCCGCGGTCCGCGGCAGCCGCCGTTTCACCAGGCGTCTGCGCATACCGCTGCCCGGACGGGCCGCTAGCCGCGGCCGCGCCATCGTCCTTCGCTACATTTTTCTCCATCGCGCTATCCGCCATCGGTGTGCTGGTGCTCGCTCGTCGGCATCGGCCTGTCAAACGACCGCGCCTACGTCCTCGCCGACTTTGGGTCGCGAGAGACTCACCGCGGCGCCGTCCGCATCGAACAACGTGACCGACGACGACGCCACCTTGATCCCGACGCGCGCGCCGACCGCATGCTGCGCGTCCTTCTTGTCGAGCTTCAGCGTGATCGCGTGCGCCATGCCATCGAGTCGCGCATGCAGCAGCGACACGTCGCCGAGATGCTCGACCAGTTCGACACGCGCGGCGAGACCGTCGTCGAGCGAGCCGATGCCCAGATGCTCGGCGCGCACCCCGAGCGTCAGCTCGCCGCTCAGCGACTGCGTCGACCGGCCGGGCAACACGATGCGCTGGCTCGCGCCGGCGAGCGCCACGACGGTTTGCGTATCGCTTTGCGACACCAGCGTCGCGGCCAGCATGTTCATCTGCGGCGAACCGATGAAGCCGCCGACGAAGCGGTTCGCCGGTCGCTCATACAGTTCGAGCGGCGCGCCGGTCTGCTCGATGTGGCCTTTGTTGAACACGACGATCTGCTGGCCCAGCGTCATCGCCTCGACCTGATCGTGCGTGACGTAGATCATCGTCGTGCCGAGTTCGCGATGCAGCTTCGCGAGTTCGATACGCATCTGCACGCGCAGCGCCGCATCGAGATTCGACAGCGGTTCGTCGAACAGGAACACGCGCGGCTTGCGCACGATCGCCCGTCCGATCGCGACGCGCTGGCGCTGGCCGCCCGACAGCGCCTTCGGTTTGCGCTCGAGCAGATGCGTGATCTGCAGGATCTCGGCAGCACGGCCCACCGCCTCGCGTACTTCATTTTTCGACTTGCCCGACAGCTTCAGCGAAAAGCCCATGTTTTCCGCGACCGTCATGTGCGGGTAGAGCGCGTAGCTCTGGAACACCATCGAGATACCGCGGTCCGTAGGCTGCAGATCGTTGACGCGTACGCCGTCGATCAGAATGTCGCCGCCCGTTATCGACTCGAGCCCCGCGATCATGCGCAGCATCGTCGACTTGCCGCAGCCCGACGGTCCCACGAAGACCGTGAACTGGCCGTCCGGGATATGCAGATCGATGCCCTGAATCACCTGCGGTCCTTCGCCATACGTCTTCGAGACGTTGCGCAATACGAGTTCGCCCATTTGATGCCTCCTCCTCAGTCCTTGTACTTGCAGACCCCGCGTGACGCTATCCCACTGCCCCACTACTGTCGCGCCACGCGAGGTTCGGTGCGCCCGCCGCCGGGCGTGCGCGTCAGCGCACGGCTGCGACGCCGGCGTGTTGCGCGATCACGTCGCGATACCAGAACGCGCTGTCCTTCAGCGTGCGCTCCTGGCTCGCATAGTCGACGTAGACCATGCCGAAGCGCTTGTCGTAGCCCGACGCCCATTCGAAGTTGTCCATCAGGCTCCATGCGAAATAGCCGGCCACGTCGACGCCCTGTTTCACCGCGTCCGACAACGCGGCCAGATGCAGGTCATAGAAGCGCACTCGCTCGGCGTCATGCACGCGGCCGTTAGCCAGCACGTCCTTCGCCGCGCAGCCGTTCTCGGTGATGTAGATCGGCGGCAGCTTGTAGTCGGCGTTGATGCGCGTCAGCAACTCGGTCAGGCCTTGCGGATAGACTTCCCAATCCATGTCCGTGAAGCCGAGCACGCCCGGCGGACGCTTCTCGCCCGATGCGCTCGCGAAGATGCGCGTGTAGTAGTTGATGCCGAGGAAGTCCATCGGCGTGCCGATCACGTCGAAATCGCCGCTCAGGATCGCCTCTTGTGGACCGTTTGCGCCATACCATTCCAGCGCCTCGGCCGGATACTCGCCCTTGAACAGGGGGTCCATGTACCAGCGCACGAACTTCGCGTATTCGAGCGACGCGGCGGCCTGATCTTCAGGCGAATCCGTTGCGCCATGCGCCGGCGACTGATTCAGAACGATGCCGAGCGGTGCCTTCACGCCATCGGCGCGCAACGCCTGCAACGCGAGACCGTGCGACAACAGCAGATGGTGCGCGACGTGCGCGGCTTTCTTCAGATCGGCGTTGCCCGGCGCGAAATAGCCGGTCGCGTTGCCGAGCCATGCGGTGCACCACGGCTCGTTGTGCGTCGCGATCGATGCAACGCGGTCGCCGAGCACGCTGCCGATCTTGCGCGCGTAGTCCGCGAAGCGATAGGCCGTGTCGCGGCTTTCCCAGCCGTTTTGCGTATGCTGCAGCGACAACGGCAGGTCCCAGTGATACAACGTCGCGAACGGCTGGATATCGCGCTCGAGCAAACCGTCGACGAGACGATCGTAAAACGCGAGACCCTTGTCGTTGAATGCGCCGCGTCCAGTCGGCTGCACGCGCGGCCACGCGATCGAAAAGCGGTAAGCATTGACGCCGAGTTCAGCCAGCAGATCGAGGTCTTCCTCGAGAAGGTGATAGTGATCGCATGCGACATCGCCGTTCTCGCCGTTCACGACCTTGCCCGGCACTTTGCAGAATGCGTCCCAGATCGACGGGCCGCGGCCGTCCTCATGCGCTGCGCCTTCGATCTGGTAGGAACTGGTGGCCACGCCCCAGACGAAGTCTTCGTTGAATCGATACGTCGACATAAATGTTGTTGTCCCGAATGGTCATGCCCGCCAGGGCGTGAAGATGAAAGGAAAAATCTCAGGCCTTGACCGCGCCGGTCGTCAGACCGTCGATCAAACGCCGCGAGGTGAACGCAAACAGCACGAGCAACGGCAGCACCGCGACCGCGGAACCCGCCATCACCGCGCCCCAATCCGAATTGGTCGGGCTTTGCAGAATGCGCAGCGCGAGCGGCAGCGTGTACATCGACGGCGAACGCAGCACGACCAGCGCCGACAGAAAGTTGTTCCATGCCTGAATGAAGCTGATCAGCCCGAGCGTGCCTAGCGCCGGTCCCAGCAGCGGCATCACGATGCTCCAGTAGATGCGGAATTCACCGCAGCCATCGATGCGCGCCGCCTCGATCAGCTCGGATGGGATCGCCGATGCGACGTACTGGCGCATCAGGAACACGCCGAGCGCGGCGGCCGCGCCTGGCACATACAGCGCGCGCGGCTGATCGATCCAGCCGAGCAGGTTCATCGTCATGAAGGTCGGAATCATGCTGAGGAACGGCGGCACCAGCATCGCGGTCAGCGCGATCGCGAACAGCGTCTTCTTGAAGCGGAACTCGTACATCGCGAACGCGTAGCCGGCCATCGACGTGACCAGCAGCGTCAGCACGGTTTGCATCGCGGCCGTATAGAAGCTCCAGCCGAGATTGCGCCAGAACGGAATGTGCCGCATCAGCGAGGCCATGTTGTCGAGAAACGCGCTGCCGAACCACAGCGGGGGCGGCATCGAGAAAATCTCCGAGCTGGTGTGCGTCGCGAACACGAACATGAAGTAGAACGGCGAGAACATCAGCAGGCCGCCGGCCACCACGATCGCATAGCCGATATAGCGGCCCTTGTTGTTCGACGATTTCATCGCTGTGTCTCCTCGTTCATGCCGCTGCGGTGAAAGATCCGCGTGTTCAACCACATCAACGCACCGATCGAGATGAACAGCAGCCATGCGATCGAACTCGCGGTGCCGAAATCACCGTCGTGGAATGCGGTGCGATACATATAGACGGCCGTCGTCAGGCCGGACTGGCTGGTACCCATGCCTTCGTTCGGCAGCAAGATGAACGGCTCTTCGAACAGTTGCAGCCCGCCGATGATCGACAGCGTGACCGCGAAGAAAATCATCGGCTTGATCAGCGGAATCGTGATGCGGGTGAACTGTTGCCAGCCGTTCGCGCCGTCGATGCGTGCGGCCTCGTACAGGTCTTTCGGAATGGTTTGCAGCGCCGACAGATACAGCACCGTGTTCCAGCCGACATAGCGCCAGAAGATCACGACCGACACCGCCGGCTTGACGTTCTTCGGGTTATATAGCCACTCGATCGGATGCGCGGGTACGATCCAGTGCAGGCCGGGCAGCTTGCCGAGCTCGGCGATCGCGAGATTGATCATGCCGAAGTCGGTCGAATACAGCGACGAGAAGATCAGCGCGATCGCAACGCTCGACGTGATGAACGGCAGGAAGTACAGGCCGACCATCAGGTTGCGCCAGCGGCGAAACGCGGTTTGCAGAAAGAACGCCAGCGGCAGCGCCACCAGATGCTGCGGCACGCCGGACATGACCGCCATCGACGCGGTGTTGTACAGCGACTTCCAGTACCACGGGTCGGTCAGCGTGAACGTGAAGTTCGACAGACCCACCCACTTCATGCTCGCGAGTCCTGCCGTCGCGTCCCAGCTCTGGAACGACAGGTACAGCGAAAACAGCAGCGGGAACGCCATGAACAGCGCGAACAGCAGGAAAAACGGGCTGAGAAACAGGTAGGGTGCGACCTTCACCGGATCGAGCCGCGAAGTTTTGCGCGGCGCGGCGAACGGCGTGGGCGAGCTCAGCACATCGCTCACGCGTGCATCGCGGGCGACCTCTTCGGTCGTGGGCAGCGGAGTGTTCATCAATAGTTCCGTCCAGTCGGGCGTGGGGTGGGTCGATGACCGGCCACGCTGTTTGCAGCAGACTTGCAGCGCACTTCGAGACACTTCGGCCGCGGCACGCAGCGTGCCGCGACCTTGCATCGATACCGCTTAACGGCGGACCCGATGGGCGATCTGGTCCTGCGCTTCCTGCAGCGCGGTATGCACGTCTGCGCCATCGTCGACGACCTTGTCGAGTGCCGAGTGCACCGCTTCCTCGGCGACCTGGTCGAACTTGCTGCGCTGGATCGCCGGGATGTGCGATGCCGCATCACGCCAGATCAGACGCGCCTTCTCGTCGCCGAGGAACGCGACCGGCTCGGCGAAGAACGAATCGGTCTGCGCGGAGAGCAGCGACGGGAATGCGTCGATCGAACGGAACGAGGCGAGCTGCGTTTCCTTGCGGGTCGTCAGGAACTTGATGAATTCCCACGACATCGGCTTTTGCGTCGCTTTCACCGGAATCGACCAGAACGTGCCACCGAACGATGCGTACGCGTTATTCGGCAGATTGGCCGCGCGCCACAGGCCCTTCGTGTCCGGTGCGATCCACGACGACAGGTGGCCGCCGAGCCATGCGCCCATCATTTGCGTCGCGACGGTGCCGCGCTTGAAGCTCTCGGCCCATTCGTTCGACCACGGCGTGATCTTCGCGTCGAGACCGAGCTCGCGCGCTTTCTTCGCGAGTTCGAACGCCTTTACGAAACGCGGGGACGTGACGATAGGATTGCCGGCCTTGTCGAAGTACACACCGTCGCCTTCCTTCAGGTCGGCGCGAATGTAGATGTCCTCGATATCACGCGACGATGCCATCAGATACGCACCCGTCGCCTTCTTGATCTTCACGCCGGCTGCGAGATACGAGTCCCACGACTTCGTCAGATCGGCTTCGGTCACGCCCGCCTTGTCGAGAATGTCCTTGCGATAGAACAGCGTGCCCGGACCGATATCGGCCGGCATGCCGACGATCGAGCCGTCCTGCGTGGTCGCCTGCGCGAACGTGTAGTTGATGAACTGGCTCTTGTACTGGCCCGCGCTATACGGCGCCTTCGACAGATCTTCGAGACCGCCGCCCGCCGCAAAGCGGCCGATGAAGCCGACCTCGACCGCCATCACGTCGGGCAGATTCGAGCTCGTCGCGAGAGCGGTGGTCATCGCGTTGTGGTGATCGGCGATCTGGAGCGACGACACCTTGACGTCGACGTCCGGATGCAGCTTCTTCCACTCCGGCAGCGCGTCCTTGATTTCCTGATCCAGCTTCGGAAAGACCGCGACGTTCAACGTGGTGTTGGCGTGCGCGCCGGCTGCGGCCAGGCTGAGCAGAACGACGGCGGCAGAGCCTGAAAAGCGGAATTTCATTACTCGTCTCCTAAAAAAACCTGTTTGAACTGCATTTGATGAATACCCGGTTGCTGCGACCTACTTCCCCTGTTGTCTTTGTTGCTGCTTTGCTTGGTACTGCTTTGCTTGGTGCCGAATGTGCTGCTGAATCTCTGCTTGACTGCCGATACCTGAAAGCGCTTTCACGCCGAGGCGAAAAAAATCCGCTACACATGCGTATCCCCCTGCTCTACCGGCGGGGTGATTCGCCGCGTGGTTTCACGCGTCACGAGCGTGAGCGGGATCGGGCTGAGTGCGATCGACTGCTTGCGGATCATTTGCACGATGCCCTGCGCGGCGAGTCGGCCGATTTCATAAGTCGGCTGGCGAACCGTCGTCAAAGGCGGCGTCATGTACGACGAAGTCGGCAGGTCGTCGAAGCCGACCAGCGACACGTCGTCCGGCACCCGCACGCCGCGGCGGAACATCGCGAGGCGCGCGCCGTACGCGGTCTGATCGTTTGCGCAGAACACCGCGCTGAACGATGGATGGCGCGCCATTAGGCGCTCCATCGCGGCGACGCCACCCGTTTCGAGGTAATCGCCCTGCTCGACGAGGTCGGCATCGAAGCCGATGCCCGCTTCCTCGAGTGCGGTCCGGTAGCCGACGAGGCGCTCGATCGCATCCTCGTGACTGGCCGGACCGGCGATGAACGCGATCTCGCGATGGCCTTGCTCGATCAGATGATGGGTCGCGTCGCGCGCGCCCTGCATGTTGTCGATCGGCAGGCCCGCGAGCGTTGCGCTGTTGTGCACCGAGCGGCCCAATACGAGCATCGGTGCGTGCCGCGAGTAGTCGGTCAAAGTCGACTCATCGAGTTGCGCGTGCAGCAGGATGATTCCGTCGACGCGCCGCGCGATGAACTGTTCGAGGCGCGCCTTTTCGTCGGCGATGTTCCAGCGGCTGCTCACGAAGATCGGCGTAAAGCCCGGCTCGGAAAGCGACTCTTCGATACCGCGCAGCCACTCGGCGTAAAACGGGCTCGATACGGCCTGTGTCAACACGCCGATCGTTTCGGTCCGGCCGCTCGCGAGACTGCGCGCGAGCACGTTCGGCCGATAGTTGAAACGCGCGATTGCCTCCTCCACCGCCTGCTGCTTGGCGGGAAGCACGCGCGCAGAACCGTTCAGGATCCGCGATACGGTGCTCGGAGAAACGCCGGCCGCGCGCGCGATGGCCTCGAGCGTCACGTTGGGCGCAACGGGTACGTTGGGTACCTTGGGCGCGCCGGGGTTGTCGTTTGAGCCGTCGTCGGTCATGAGTTCTGCCTGAATCCTGTGATGAAAGCGCTTTCAGATAAGAAGAAACGCGGGTCCGTCCGATGATGAAATCGAAAAAGCAGCCGATGCGACGAGGGTGGAGGAGGCGTCGCACCGGCCTCTCTATGAAAGAGAAAGAAACAGTCCTTGAAACAAAGAGATCACTACGATTGCTGATCAGGCAACCTCAACTCAGAACGAATGCATGATCCCGGCGAAGACACCAGTCTGGCTTTGACCATAGTTCGGGTTGCTGTTCGACGACGTGCCCGTCACCGGATTGAAGTTGTTGTTGCCGTACGGCCCGTTGCCGAGGTTCAGGTTCGACGTCGAGCTGTTGTGCACATAGCCCGCTTCCGTGTACAGGAACGTGCGCTTCGACAGCGCGTACGTGCCGGCGAGCGTGAACAGCGTCGCGTTGCCGTTGCCGTTGTTCGCGTTCGCGTGGTAGACCGCGGCCGTCAACAGCGTGGGCGCCGTGACCTGCCATGCGGCCCCGAACCATTCGTGGTTCACACTGGTCGGCGCGCTGACGCCGAGCGGCTGCGACGCATTGGTCACGCCCACGCTCGCGTTGGTTGCGTCAGGCGCGCTCAGGTGCTGGTAGCCAGCGTACAGCTTGACCGGACCGAGCACGTACGTACCGCCCGCGAGAACGTAACGCGAAGCGGAGTACACGTTATTGAACGTGCCGTTGGCGCCGCGCACTTCGTCGTAGATCACCCGGAAGTCGCCCGAGCCCCACGTGTAGATACCCTCAACCGCATTCGTACGACCCTGGCCGGTCGGCACGCCCGCCGCGTTGACCGGCGCCGAGTTCCAGCTCGTGTTGTTGGTCAGCGAATACTGGCCCTTCAGCACGAGGCCGCCGAACAGCACCGGCGAGTTGTACTCCGCGCCGTTGCTGGTGCTCGTCCAGTTACGGCCGCGCACCAGGGTCGAGATCGCGTAGCGCTGCATCACCTGCGGGTCGGTGCCCCAGCTGTCTTGCGCCAGTTCGCCGGCGCCGAGGTTACCGATCTTGAACAGACCCCAGCTGTCGTTCGTAAAGCCCACCGTTGCGTGACGGCCGAACAGATTGCCCGCCGATGCACCAGTCATCGTATTGAGCTGACCCTCCAACTGGAAGATCGTCTTTGTGCCGCCGCCGATGTCTTCAGAACCGATGAGGCCAAACCACGAGCAACCCCAATCGCCGCTTTGGGCTGACCACTGGTGGCCGCCCGGGAGGCCGGTTTCAAACTGGATGCCGTTGTCGATACGGCCGTACAGGGTGACGCTGCTCTGCGCATGAGCCACCGTCGTCGCGGCTGCCATCACAGCCACAGCAATAAGCTTCTTCTTCATTTAGATATCCTATATATATTTTGGCGTCTCCAAGCCGCACAGGACGCACGCGTTCTCACACGTTTCCCCTCTTGCCGAAATGTTCGCGTCGTATCCGCATCACATTTCGAGGCGATTATAGGGATGACCTTGCGCCGCGCATCGAACTAACGGCTCAGGGAAAACGCTGTTATCGATAACAGTTGCGCGCCGCCCGATCCCGCAGTAGCACCCTGCTTTGTGACCATTACGTGATGGTCACAAGCGTCGGAACTCCGTTTGAATTCACGAACCGAGACGATGCGCAAACCCGTCTCGCGCGTCGCTCAGCGCTCGCTTAACAAGGGAAGCGCACTCAAATGCAAGAAAAATCTCGCGCTTGTTGTTGCGAAGATGCAACGACCCGGCTCACGTGCATTGACGGTTTGCGCTTGACGAACCGGCGTCGGAGCAGTCAGCAGCGGCGGACATTACCGACTATCATCAATGCATAAGATGCCGGGCAACGAGCCGGGCTCAGCCGCATAGCAGGCTGAGTGCGGGATTGTCAGTGCATCCGTCTGGCTCTCGCGCTCCGTCACGAACGCTCCAACCAGCTCCCATCCCTCGGCTCTCGCTGTTCCCCGCCACGCCGCGCCTGCGGCGTCCCGCTCGAACGCGCTGCCCTTGCGAACTTTTCTGCGGGCGACGGCTTGACCGCCCAACGCCCCCAACTGGCCAAACCTCGACGCGCAATCGCGATAACCGCGACGCAAGCAGTGAAAGAGGGTTTTGTCCAATGCACTTCCGAGGCCTCGCATTGAGTCGGACCGGAAGATTTGCCGGCGGATTTTGCCGGCACACCTTGGTGCTAATAAGGAGGTATCGTGAAAACAACCCTTGTTTCTACGCTCGCGTTGCTGGTTTCAGGCGCAATCGCGCCGGTTGCCTATGCCCAGGATTCGCAAGCCACCGACCAACAACTCGCTCATAGCGTGCGGGTTGCGGAGGCGCACAGCGGCGTCGGGATGTCACATGTGTTTGTCTTTGCCCACTCCGGGCAAATCACGCTGCTCGGATTTGTGCCCGAGCGGGAGCATGTCGCGCGTGCCGAACGGGCTGCGATGTCGGTGCCCGGTGTCACCTCGGTGGACAACCGGCTCACGCCCGACGGTGGCTCGTTGAACGGGCATTGAGATCGAACTGAATCGCGGTGCGCGGACGACGATTGAAGCAGACCCCGCGCGTTGAAGGGATTCGGTTTTCCTGTTCCGCCAGTTGGATTGGATGACTGGCGCCCTGTTTTCGCACGGTCAGCCGCGCGGCCCGTTTGTGCACCCCTACCTGAAAGCGCTTTCATCCCGCGCCGGGTCAAACCGGTCGACTCGACGCTCATCCATCATTCGTCATCTCGTTGATCTGTCGGGTAAATCCCTCATAGCGGGGATGCGGCACGCTGCTTAAGATCGTCACTGTTACCGATAACGTTACAAGTAGTTAGAAAAGCAGCCGAACCAGCATTTCCTCACAGGAGACAGGAGTGCGTCCTCTAACAGGCTGTTGAATTTGGATCCCGTGTAAACGGGGTTTGAAGGACGGGCGTTATGGATATCGTGTTCATGATCTTTGGCAGCGGATGCGATGCGCGGAATGGACGAGATGCAGGAACCCCTGTTCACGACGGTCAAGCTCGAGGACTTCGTCCCGGCAGATCACCCGTTGCGACCGATCCGGTTGCTGGTGAATGATGCGTTGAAACGGCTCAACGGGCTGTTCAGCGTCATCTACGCGGACACCGGTCGTGCCTCGATTGCGCCTGAGAAGCTGATGCGGGCGCTGCTGTTGCAGGTGTTCTACTCCGTACGCAGCGAGCGCATGCTGATGGAGCAGATGCGCTACAACCTGCTGTTCCGCTGGTTTGTCGGGCTGGCGATTGAGGACGCCGTGTGGGACCACTCGGTGTTCTCGAAGAACCGCGACCGGCTTCTGGAGCATGAAGTCGTGGAAGCGTTCTTCACCGAAGTCATGAGCCTGGCGGACAAGCGGGGCTTGCTGTCGAGAGAGCATTTCTCGGTGGACGGCACGCTGATTCAGGCGTGGGCCAGTCACAAAAGCTTCCGCCGCAAGGACGGCCCGGACGATGGTCCGCCAGCCGGCGGTGGCCGCAACGCCGACACCGACTGGAAAGGCGAGCGACGTAGCAATGCCACGCACGAGTCGACTACTGATCCGGAGGCGCGATTGTTCAAGAAGAGCCACAAGAGCCCGGCCATCCTGTGCTACCACGGGCACATCCTGATGGAGAATCGCTCGGGGCTGGTGGTCGGCGCCGTGGTTAGTCACGCAGATGGTTTTGCCGAGCGGGCCAGCGCATTGCAATTGCTCGATTGCGTGCCAGGTACTCATGCGAAGACAGTTGGCGCCGACAAGGCGTATGACACCCGTGACTTCGTGAACGATTGCCGCGCTCGCAACGTGACACCGCATGTCGCGCGCAACGATGAGCGTTGGGGCGGCAGCGCCATCGACGGTCGCACTTCGCGGCATGCGGGCTACCGGACTAGCCAGATCATCCGCAAACGAATCGAAGAGCATTTCGGCTGGGGCAAAACCATCGGGCGGATCCGGCAGACGGTCTATCGCGGCCTCAAGCGCGTCGACCAGCACTTCAAGCTGACGATGGTTGCGAGCAATCTGACCCGCATGGCCCGAATGCCAGGGATGGTGCCGCGAGGAGCGACGCGATGAGCCGCCAATGCGCGAAGACTGCGCGCCAGACGAGCCGCATGCGTGCGCCTGCCCCGCGCAGATCGCGCGGTGAACCGTTAATTCAGCGCAATATCGCACGCGCAAGTCTCCTGAACATAGCTTCGGTCGTCATGACGGGGCGCTTTTCAACAGCCTGCTAAGGACCTCGATGCGCATGCTCTGCGCAGCCGCCACCATTTGTACGCTCACATGGACCGCAAGCTGCGCGCTCGACCGGGCGGCCGTCGCTCATGACGGCCCGCCGCTCGCCGCGGCGCCCGCCGAAACGCTGCCGCCTCTGCGCAGTGTGATGGCCGCGCACTTCAAGGTCGGCGCGGCGATCGAACCTGATTCGATCGACAGCCCCGCCGACGCGACGCTGATCGCCGCTCAGTTCTCGAGCCTGACCGCCGAGAACAAGATGAAGCCGGGCACGATCGGCGTCGCGGAAGGCAAGTACAACTTCGAGCCGGCCGACAGGATCGTCGCGTTCGCTCGGGCGCACGGCATTGCAGTGCGCGGCCATACGCTCGTGTGGCACTTCAAGGCCGACGGCTGGACCGAGGCGCCGGACTGGTTCTTCGCGGGCGATCCGAAAGATCCGCACTATCGCGACATCGTCGTGAAGCGGCTCGATCGATATATAACCGACGTCGTCACACACTTCCGAGGCAAGGTTTATGCGTGGGACGTCGTCAACGAAGTGATCAGCGATGATCCGCATCAGGTCTATCGCGAAGACAGTCCGTGGTATCGCGCTCTCGGCAAGGACTACATCGCGATCGCGTTCCGCGCGGCGCGCGCGGCGGACCCGGACGTGAAGCTCTATATCAACGAGTACAACACCGACGATCCGCACAAGCGCGCAAAGCTGGTCGCCGTGATTCGCGACTTGCGAGCGCAGGGGGTGCCGATCGACGGTGTCGGGCATCAGATGCACATCAGCGTGAACTGGCCGCCACTGCCGAACATCAAGCAGGCATTCGACGATGTCGCCGCGCTAGGCCTCGAAAACCAGGTAACCGAGCTCGACGTGAGCCTCTATGCCGATCCGGGAGAATGCTGGAGCAATCCGCATGCGTGTCTGCCAGACCTCGGCCGTCCGGTTCCGAACGACATCATGCGTGCGCAGGCCGAGCGTTATCGCGCGGTGTTCGCCCTATTCGAACAGGAGCCAAGCATCAAGGCGGTGACGTTCTGGGGCTACTCGGACAAGCACACGTGGCTGACGTCGGCGCCAGTGCCGCGCAACAACCTGCCGCTGCCGTTCGATGCGAGCCTGAAGCCGAAAGCGGCGCTGTGGACGATCGTCGATTCGTCGTATCAGCCGTAACGTCGCTCCTCGCGCGGAAAAGCGGATGGCGATCCACACCTCAAGGCTCGTCCGAGCCGGCCTTCTCGAGCGCGTTCAGGTCTGCCGCGAAATCGTCGGGTGGACCGCCCGCCGTTTCGTGCGTGCGCGGCGGTGACTTGACCACCGGCGGCGGCATTTTGCCGATGCCTTCGTCGATCCGCTGCAGCAGATACGGGAAGAACGGATTCGACGCGATGCGGAACATCGAATCGAGCGTCAGAATCAGCGTGCCGCGTTCGCCGCGCGGCGCGAGCGTGCCGAGGTTTTCGTTGAAGTTCTCCGAATCGTCCGGCGCGATGCCGTACAGCGCGTCGGTGATCGGGAAAGGAATCGCGACGTGCGACAACGAGAAAATATCCTGTGGATAATCGATGTCCAGCGGCTTCACGCGTTTTTGCACTTCTCCCGCATAAACGCTGCGCTCGACGGTATGCGCCGAATCCGGCGACACGTTGGCGATCACCGTCGTGCGATAGTTCTGCGGACCGATGCGCAGCAGTCGCGAGAGCGCCGTGTATGACGCGTTGCGTAGGAAGGTCCTGAAACGCACGCTGCGGTTCACGTCGAACAGCACGACTTCGCTGCCGTTCTCAGGCAGCTTGTCGTAGAGCAACGACATCACCGCGGGCGTGCTGACCGTGAAATCCGTCACCGACTGGAACGTCAGAATAGGCGGCAACGAATCGAGCCGGTTCTCGCGCTCGAGGCGCGCAATCTGTTCCTGAATCACGCTCGTGAGGAGATAGGACTGCCGCGCGCCGTTTACAGGAAACGAGTTGTACTTGAACGGGTTGAACTCCGGCACGATGCCGAGCCACGCGGCGCGCGCGAAGGCCGGCAGCACCGCGGGCAATCCGGCGAGACCAGCAAAGCGCGCGTAGCGCGTAACGCCGATCATCGGCGAGATCAGCACGACGCGCGTCGGACGCGCGAGCGCGGGATTCTCGATCGCGTCGAGCGCATATTGCAGCGCGAGCGCGCCGCCGTTCGAAAACCCGACCAGCTCGATCGGCTTGTCCGGCCCCACGCGACGTCGCGCTTCGCGTACCGCGAGCCGCGTGGCCGCGGTCCAGTCCTTCCAGTGCACGTCGGTGAGCCCCGCCGGCACCGTGCCATGTCCCGGCAAGCGGATGCCGATCGCGACAAAACCGCGATCGCGATATCGACGCGCGATATGCCGCATGCTGTACGGCGCATCCGTCATGCCGTGCAGCAGCACGACCGCACCTACGGGTGGGCCCGACGGTTCGAGAATGTACGAGCGATTCCAGTTTTCGGCGAAATGCCACGGAAAGATCGGCGAGCCCTCGTAATAACGGTTCGCCGGAATGCGCTCGGACGGCCGGATCTTATCGACGACATTGACGCGCACGTCTTCGAAAATCCGGTTTTCCGCCTTGATGTACGCGTTCCAGTCGGCGGTGTCCATTTCTTCGACGGTCATTTCGCGCGGCACATAGGTGTGCCATACCGACAGCTCTGGCCCGCGCTGCGAATACCACGCGCGTAGTCCCAATGCGAGCACCGCCAGCAGCACCACGACCCATGCACTTATCTTTATTACCTTCAGCGACGTGCGCAGCATTCGTGTTCTCTTGATGAGATGAAGGTTGCACCGCGCGCAGGCTGCTCTCTGCGTGGTGTGCGCATGCCGTCATCGCGACGGCTTCCGGTTTGGATATCCTAAGGGCTTTTAATCAGCGGTTCAAACTTTGTCGTCCGAGCGCGCGCGGCGCGGCATCGACGAAGACTGTGTATGACCGGATGATTGGCACGGCATGCTGGAGAGGCAAGATATGCCCGGCGCGAATGATTGCAAGAAGAGTCCTTCAGCGACGCTTTCGAGCTCGCTTCGTCCGACGCCTATGTGCTGCCCATCAAGGCCGCACCATCGGGCCGTGCGCGTCAATAACGAAAAGCCGGGATGCAATCCGTGACGCGCCCCGGTTTGCCTGCTCGCTGGCAATGACTAACGGCCGCGGATATTGCCGGCCACGCCGCCCGCCGCGCCGCCGATGATCGCGCCGGTCCACGCGTCGCCGCCAGAGATCGCCGCGATGCCCGCACCGGCGCCCGCGCCGAGTGCCGCGCCGCCTATCGTTCCCTGCGTCCGCGGGCTCATGTCCGCGCAACCGATCATCGCAGCCAGCGCGCCAATACTGACGATCCACCCAAGTCGTTTCATGATCGTTCTCCTTATTGATTTTTCTTCAGGCCGGGCACGACCATCTGGAACCAGAGGGTCTCGATCACCGGGTGCTGGATCATCGTGGGATTGGCCGCGTAGTAGCTGTCGAGGCCTTGACGCACGCTGTCGAGCGTCTGGCCTTGCATGCCCTTGCCGAAGCGCTGCGCGATGTCATTGCTGTTCGCCGTGTTGCCGGCATAGGCGCGCTCGATGTCGATCACATTCGAGATACCCACCAGATACGCTTTCTTCTGCTCGTCGGTCGACTGCATCCATTGCTGGCCCGTGACGATTGGAATGTTTTCCGCACGCACGACGTTGCCCATCATTGCCAGCGACAGAAAAGTCACGGATAACAGCGTTCGCCATTGTGGTTTGCTTGCCATCACATACTCCAGGGAAGTTATGTTCTCCAGCGGCCGGCCGGCGACCGCATCCGGCGGTGTCGATCGCGTTATTTGGAAGAGTGGTCCGTGGGTCTCGTCGATTCTCCTTTCAGGTTCATCGGTCGGCGTGGTTCGCCGGTTCAGGTTCTATTAGCGTTGAGTCGTATCAGCGAATAGACACCTTGATGGCAGAAAATCTCGTGACGGATTGGAGTGATTTGCACACATGCGGTGTGCGCGCAACGATTGGAATCGCGTTGGCATCGCCGCGTAACACACGCTATAGAGTCTACAGCCTTTTCTGCAATTTCCAAGCTCATTTCCGCTCGATGCACGCCGCGTGAAATTTGTGTCAATTTCATTCGACGAGCGAAAGGAGTGCGATGCAATGCGCGTCAACATTCATCGGTTATCCTGCGCTCAAGTTGGCGCTGGCGATATTGCTAGCGATTTTTTATCGATGGCTATTCAGTGTTCTATCCACGCAATCCGAACACGGTTTCTTCTTCCTTTCGTGAATGTTCGGCTTCCTGATTGGATCGCGTTAATTGAAAACGATGTGAATCTGTCGATTTACGTTCGAGACGCTTGTTCTGGCATTACATGCGATTTTCTATTGATGCGTTTGTCCATCATCTTCATCGGTGACGAGCGGAGCTTGCCTGCGGCGGTTGGCTGCGCAGCAGCGAAGGGAGTGGTGGTGCGCAGTGGACCGTTAGTTGCGTGATGGCTGGCGTGAAGGGGACAGCGTTTCAAATGATTCCGCGCTCACCATTAACAGTCTTTAGCTTGTATTTACGAAATACAGGGTATAGACTGTATCCGCAATTTACAGGTTTTGACCTGTTACGTCGCCGCAGCCGAACCGGAGATCCACCGTGGACTACGCGATCAAGACACTGAGCCAGCTCAGACCGATCCTGCAGGGCTTCAGGAAGGCCGCCGGGCTCACTCAAACCGCGATGGCCGCCCATCTCGGCGTCACCCAACAGACCTACGCGCAACTCGAAGCGAATCCCTCGGCCGTCAGCGTCGAACGGCTCTTCAGGGTGTTACGGGTCTTGCAGGTCGATCTGAAGCTCACGCCGAGCGGATCGACGCAAAGCGTGGCCGTGGAAGACGCGCCGCCGGCCGCAGCAAAAGGCAACGCCATACGCGCCACGCGCGCGCAGGCTGCGGCACAGCGCGCGGCGACGACATCGCCCGGCGAGGCCAGCGACCGCGCCGCAGCCCAGGCATCGGGCACCAACGCCAAAGCGGCCAAATCCGCCAGCACCGCCCAAAAGCCCAAAGCGGTCAAGCCCGCCAAGGCAACCAAAGCGGCCAGCACGAGCAAGAAACGGGAGGACTGGTAAGCATGGCGCGCAGCACACCGAACCGTCTGAACCTATGGATGAACGGCCTGCGGGTCGGCGCCTGGGAAACGGCACGCAGCGCCGAACGTCTGACCTATGCCGACGAATGGATTGACGATCCGCAAGGACGCCCGCTATCGCTGTCGCTGCCGTTCACACCAGGCAATCAGCCGTATCGCGGCCAGATCGTCGCCGACTATTTCGACAATCTGCTGCCCGACAGTGAACCGATCCGGCGCCGCATCGCCGCGCGCTACCGGACCGGCAGCACCGCGCCGTTTGCGTTGCTCACCACGCTCGGACGCGACTGCGTCGGCGCTCTGCAACTGCTGCCGCCGGACGAAGAGCCGAGCGACCTGATGAGCATCCACGGCCGCGAACTCAGCGACAGCGACATCGCGGCGCTGCTGCGCGGCACGACGACGGCGGCGCCGCTCGGGCAGCACGATCCGCTCGAAGACCTGCGTCTGTCGATCGCCGGTGCGCAGGAAAAAACCGCGCTGCTCCGTCATCACAACCGCTGGTTGCTGCCCGAAGGCAGCACGCCGACCACGCACATCTTCAAGCTGCCGCTCGGGCTCGTCGGCAACATGCGCGCCGATATGCGCACGTCGGTGGAAAACGAATGGCTGTGCTCGCGGATCGTCGCGGCCTACGGGCTCCCGGTCGCGCCTTGCGAAATCGCGCGATTCGACGAACAGAAGGTATTGATCGTCGAGCGCTTCGATCGCCGTTTGTCGAGCGACGCCACGTGGATCGTGCGTTTGCCGCAGGAGGACATGTGCCAGGCCACTGGTACGTCGGCGCTGCACAAGTACGAGTCCGACGGCGGACCGGGCATCGAGGCGATCATGGAGATACTCGCGGGCTCCGCCCGCGCGACGACGGACCGCCGCAACTTCTTCGCGACGCAGTTGGTTTTCTGGCTGCTCGCCGCGACCGATGGCCACGCGAAGAACTTCAGCATCGCGCATCTGCCCGGCAATCGCTACGAAGCCACGCCGCTCTACGACGTGCTGTCCGCGCATCCGATCATCGGCAGCGGTGCGGGACGTCTCGCGGCGCAAAAAGTGAAACTGGCGATGGCGGTTCGCGGCAAGAACGTCCACTACCTGCTCAATCAGATCCAGCGCCGGCATTGGGTCGCAGAAGGACAGCGCGTGGGCTTTTCCGCCACCGATGTCGATGCGCTGATCGATCAGTTGAGCGCGCAAACGGAGACGGTGATCGATACCGTCTCGTCGCGACTGCCCCCCGATTTTCCGCTGGACGTGGCCGATGCCGTCTTCGACGGCATGCGCCGGTTGAACCGGAAGCTTGCGCAGTAAAGCTCCGCCAACGCCTAACCAGCGCGCGGCGCCACGGCAACCTCACGCACGCCGCGCCGCCGCTGCATCGGTCTTCGCCGATGCACGCCACTGCACACTCAGCAGATGCTCGCGCATGCATTGCGCGGCCGCGTCCGCATCGCGCGCTTTCAGCGCATTGACGATCACCTGATGCTGTTCTGCGAAAAACTGCCGCGTCTCCTGCGCGGACGTTTTCTCGCGAACCGCCGGCTTCACCCGCATGCCGTTGATCACCTCCATCAAAGCGATCAACGCGGGATTGCGCGTGGCATGTCCGATCAGCAAATGAAAGCGATGATCCCATTGCTGCCACTCTTCGTCATTTTTCGCGGCGGCATTTTTGCGTGCGCATTTCTCCAGTTCCTGCAGATCGTCGCCACTCGCTTTCGTAGCGGCCAGCGCGGCCAGCGCCGGCTCGAACAACAGCCGCATTTCCGCGATATCCGCGGGACTTGTACCGGCGCGCAAGCCGCGCAGCGTCGGCGCAAACTTCAGCGGCCGCGCGCCCAGATAGGTGCCGCGGCCGACGCCGCGCCAAACGCGCCCCGACGCCTCGAGTGAAGCGAGCGCCGCGCGCAACTCGCGGCGGCTCACGTCCAGTTCTTCGGCGAGCTTTCGTTCGGGCGGCAGCGCGTCACCGTCCTTCAACCGATGTTCGGCGATGTAGTCGAGCAGTACACCCAGTACCGGTTTTTCCATGTCATTCCGTGAACCAATTTGTATTGGTCCCAACGATACCAGAATCGCAGCGACTTGACACGGCAGCACCCGGTGATTTTTGATTCGCTATACTGGCTCGCAACTCGCGGGTTAACACCGGGTGCAACCCAGCTTCGTTAGACTTACGCTTTCATTTTCTCCAGTCGAACCATTAGACATTGGTTTGATCGTTCGGAGCCGTCGTCGCCAAGGAGCCGCGCATGTCGTTTACAACCCGTCCAGAACTGATCGGCACCTTCGGCATGGTGGCCTCGACGCACTGGCTCGCGAGCGCATCGGCGATGGCGGTCCTCGAAAAAGGCGGCAATGCGTTCGACGCCGCCGCTGCCGCCGGCTTCGTCCTGCAGATCGTCGAGCCGCATCTGAACGGTCCGGGTGGCGAACTGCCGGTGGTGTTCTACAGTGCGCGCGAAGAACGCGTGCGCGTGCTGTGCGGACAGGGCGTGACGCCCGCGCGTATGACCATCGAGCGGATGCGCAAGATGGGGCTCGACGTGGTGCCGGGCACGGGCCTGCTGCCCGCGGTCGTGCCGGGCGCGTTCGGCGCGTGGATGGCGCTGCTGCGCGACTATGGCCAGTTGCCCCTCGAAGACGTGCTGAGCTATGCGATCGGCTACGCGGAAAGCGGCTATCCGGTGCTGCCGCGCATGGCATCGTCGATTCTCGCGATTCAGGAGTTCTTTCGCACCGAATGGACGACCTCCGCCGAGCAATGGCTGCGCAACGGCGAGGCGCCGATGCCGAACCAGTTGTTCGCGAATCCCGCGATCGCCGAAACCTACAAGCGCATCCTGCGCGAGGCGAACACACGCAGCGATCGCGCCGAGCAGTGCGAACGCGCGCGCGATGCCTTCTATCGCGGCTTCGTCGCCGACGCGATCGACCAGTACTTCCGTTCGACCGCCGTGCTCGACACCTCGGGCCTGCGCAACAGCGGCCTGCTCGATGCGGGCGATCTCGCGCGCTGGGAGCCGACCTACGAAGACCCGGTGTCGTACGATTACGCGGGCATGCGCGTGCACAAAACCGGCCCGTGGGGCCAGGGCCCGATGTTCCTGCAGCAGCTCGCGCTGCTGAAGGGCTTCGATCTCAGCGCGATGGACCCCCTCGGACCCGATTTCGTGCACACGGTGATCGAGTGCTCGAAGCTCGCATTCGCCGACCGCGAAGTGTTCTACGGCGACCCGGCGTTTTCCCATGTGCCGATGGACGTGCTGCTCAGCGACGCATACAACGACGAGCGGCGTCGCCTCATCGATCTGCGCCGCGCGTCGTTCGAATTCCGCCCCGGGCTGCTCGGCGACAGCGAGCAACGCGCCGCGCGCATCGTCGCGAACGCCGGGCGCGAGCAGGCCGGCGGCTTCGGTCAGGGTGAGCCGACCTTCGCTCCACTGCCCGAATTGCGCGGCGACACCGTGCATCTCGACGTGGTCGACCGCTGGGGCAACATGGTTTCGGCTACGCCGTCGGGCGGCTGGCTGCAGGCATCGCCGGCGGTGCCGGGTCTCGGCTTCAACGTGACTACTCGCGCGCAGATGTTCTGGATGGAAGAAGGCCTGCCTTCATCACTCGGCCCGGGCCGCCGCCCGCGCACCACGCTGTCGCCGACCCTCGTCACGCGCGACGGCAAGCCGTACGCAGCCTTCGGCACGCCGGGTGGCGACCAGCAGGATCAGTGGTCGCTGCAACTGTTCCTCAAGCACGTGCATGGCGGGATGAACTTCCAGGCCGCCGCCGACGCGCCGTCGTTCCAGACCGCGCACTTCCCCGGCTCGTTCTATCCGCGCGCGATGCAGCTCGGCAAGATGTCCGCCGAGGCGCGCTTTCCGGACAGCACGCTCGCCGAACTGCGCGCGCGCAGCCACGATCTCACCGTCGCGGAGCCGTGGGCGCTCGGCCGGGTCTGCGCGGTCGCGATCCGCAACGGTTTGATGCGAGGCGCGGCCACGCCGCGTCAGATGCAGGCTTACGCGATCGGCCGATAAGCGGCCCGAAGCAGCCATCAGCACGGAACGCGCGGCCTCGTCGCGCGATTTCCTCGGGAGAAATTGCCGTGTCCGCCGTCGCTGCTCGTCTTGAAAGACTTCCGATATCGAGCTTTCACCGCAGACTGCTGCTGATCGGCGGGCTCGGGTACATGTTCGACGGACTCGATTCGTCGTCGCTCGCGTTCCTGCTGCCGGTCGTCAGCAAGCTGTGGCAATTGACGAGCGCGCAGACCGGGCTGGTCGCGAGCAGCACCTATATCGGCTATTTTTTCGGCGCGTTCCTGTCGGGTGTGCTCGCCGACGTGATCGGCCGACGCCGCATCATGATGAGCGCGCTCGCGATCTATTGCGTCGCGTCGCTCGCGAGCGCAACCGCGCAGGACTGGCACACGTTCTTCGCATTGCGCGTCGTCGCGGGCTTCGGTTCGGGCGCGGAGACCGTCGTGATCGCGCCGTTTCTCGCCGAATTCGTGCCACGCCGCTATCGCGGCATTTTCTGCGGCGCGCTGGTCGGCTTCATGTCGTTCGGCTATCTGACCTCGTCGATTCTCGGCTTCGCGGTGGTGCGCAACTTCGCCGACGGCTGGCGCTATCTGGCGGTGATCACGTCGCTGCCGGTCGTGATGCTGCTGTGGTGGCGCCGCACGCTGCCCGAATCGCCGCGCTGGCTCGAAAGCCAGGGCCGCGCGGCCGAGGCGAACGGCATCGTCGGCCGCATCGAGGCGGCGTTCGCCGAGCGCGGCATTGCGCTTGCTCCGGTGAGCGTGGCCAACGCGCTTCACGCGGTGCCCACGCCGGCCTCGACGCCGAAGCGCGGCAACGCCTGGCGCAACGTGCTCGCGCTGTGGTCGCCGCGACTCGCGCGCACGACCACGGTCAGTTGGCTGATGTGGTTCTCGGTTGCGTTCGCGTACTACTCGTTCTTCTCGTGGATCCCGAGCCTGCTGGTCAAGGAAGGACTGACGATGACGAAGAGCTTCGGCTATTCGATCGCGATCTATGGCGCGCAGATTCCCGGCTACTTCTCGGCCGCGTGGCTCAACGAGAAAATCGGGCGCAAGGCGGTGGTCGCTTCCTACATGCTGCTCGGCGGGATCGCTGCGATCACGCTAGCGTTTTCTCACACCGGCATACAGATCATGACCGCGGGCATCGCGCTGTCGTTCTTCATGAACGGCGCATTCGCCGGCGTCTACGCTTATACGCCGGAAGTGTTTCCGACCGCGGTGCGCACCACGGGCACGGGTTCGTCGTCATCGTTCGGCCGCATCGGCTCGGTCAGCGCGCCGATTCTCGTCGGCCTCGTTTATCCGCTGTTCGGCTTTCTCGGTGTGTTCGCGATGACCACGACGGTGCTGGTGATCGGCGCATGCGTGGTGTTCTTCCTCGGCATCGAAACGCGCAACCGCTCGCTCGAAGATATCGAAGCGAGCGAACTCGAACCGGCTCACGACGCGCGAGGCCAGTTGAACTCCACCCGCATGCACAGCTGAATCGCACTGCGACTCTTCACATTTCCCGATCCAAACGCGATGCAAACGATGCAAGGCAACCTGACCGAATCCGCACCGCACGATACGCAGATGCTGGATATCGCGGACCTCGAACGCCTCGCGCTGGCGATGCGCGTGAAAGGCCAACCACTTGAGCTGTTCCGCGCGGTTCACGCGGTGGCGGCAAAGGCGATAGGCCTGAGCCTGATTACGATCATGTCCTACGATGCGCAGCGACACGAGGTCGAACGGGTCTACACGAACATGCCGGACGTCTATCCACTGGGCGGCCGCAAAAGGAAGCAAGGCACCCCCTGGGCGCGGCAGATACTCCAGGAGCTGAAGCCGTTTCGCGCCGCCACGTCGAAAGGCATTCGCGAGGCCTTCGACGATCACGCAGTGATGATAGGTATGGGTCTCGGCTCGATCCTGAACATCCCGATCGCCTATGACGGCGTGTGCATCGGTACGATGAACCTGACGCACGAGGAAGGCTGGTACACCAGCCGCCATGAAAGCATGGGCCTGCTGATCGGCGCCTTCCTTGCCCCCGCTCTCATCAAACAGAGTACGCAATCCCCCGCTTGCGTCGCGCGTTCATGAAAACACCATCAGATCTGCAACACTATCAAGCCGTGCCCCATCCGGCCGTCTCGCAAGGCCGCTGGGTGCTGGTCTTCGTGCTCGGCTACCTCGCGCTGATCGCCGATGGCGCCGACGTGATGATGTACGGCCTGACCCTGTCGCGCATCAAGGACGACTTCGGGCTGACCAACGTCGAAGCGGGCGCGCTCGGTAGTCTGACCTTGCTCGGCATGGCGATCGGCGGTATTGCCGGCGGTTGGGCGAGCGATCGTCTGGGCCGCGTGCGCGTCGTCGCGTGGGCGCTCGCGCTGTTCTCACTCGGCGCGGGGATGCTCGGGTTCACGCACAGCTTCATCGAATTCGCGGCGGTGCGCTTCATCAGTTCGCTCGGCATTGGCTGCATGGTGCTGGTCACCACGCTGGTGGCCGAATACGTGCCGACCGAGCGGCGCTCGCTGGTGCTCGGCATGCTGCAAACCGGCATTTCGGCCGGCTATATCGTCGTGATCGCGCTCAGCAGCTGGATCCTGCCGCAGTACGGCTGGCGCACGCTGTACTACGTGTCGGCCGTGCCGGTGCTGCTCGCGTTCGCGATCAAGTTCGCGGTTCCCGAACCGGCCGCATGGCTCGCGAGCCGGGCCGCCGACCGCGCGAACGAGACGCGACTCGTCGACAATCGCTACGCGCAGATTTTCCGCGACCGCCAGGCACGCACGATGTTCATCCTGTGGACCTTCGCGTCGATCTTCGTGCTGTCCGGCTTTTACGGTCTGAACAACTGGCTGCCGACGTACCTCGAGAAAGAACTGCACATCAAGTTCGGTTCGCTGACCGGCTATATGATCGGCACGTACGTGGTCGCCTTCATCGGTAAGATCTTCGCGGGCTGGCTCGGTGATCGCTGGAGCCGGCGCGGCGTGTACGTGCTCGGCTGCATCGGTGCGGCGCTCTTTCTGCCGGTGATCATTTTCTGGCACACGCGCGACAACATTTCCACGCTGATGCTGTTCTTCGGCTTTCTGTACGGCGTGCCGCTCGGCACGATCGGCACGTTCATGTCCGAGAGTTTCGCGACGTCGGTGCGGGGCACCGCGGTGGGCGGCTCGTATAACCTCGGGCGCTTCTGTTCGGGGGCGGCGCCGATCGTCATTGGTTTTATCGCGACGCAGTTCTCGATCGGACTCGGCTTTCTCGTGGTCGGCGCGGTGTTCTTTTTGAGCGGCGCGACTGCATTGTTCGTTCCTGACCGGCTATACGATACGCAACAGTGAATCCATAGCGACCATGACGAGATGATGTCGTGTCAAAGAAATGCCCGGGACCCGGCGCTAAATCCTGGTCGCCGGATTACCTGGGCACCAGGATGAAGCATTACTCGTTTCCGGCGACGATGTTGGAGATGGTCCAGTTGTTCGTCGTTACGAGCACATAATCGCCATTGACGCCTAGCCATTTATGCCCGCGCGGCGGCGCATTGAGGCCGTGTCCGCGCCAGTCGTCCATTATGAAATTGTAATGACGGTATTCGGTCGGCACACGTTGGCCTTTGTGCCAGTCACGATGCGGAATCGACGGCATCACCTGCTGACGGCCAGTACCGGCCATCTGGCCGCCCTCGTCCTGCGGCTGCGGTCCAGCCGCAATCGCGAACGCCGACACCCCGGCAAACGACAAGGCGACGAGTTGCGCAACAAAGCGATTATTCATGTTCGAACCTCCGTGCGGTGGAAGAAAGCTCCGGGCATTCACGTGATTGACGTGAAAAGTAATCGTCCAGCTACTCGCAGATTCATTAACTCGAACTTCATTGCAGCGATCGCTGGTCTATCGAACGTGATCCTTGCAAATCGCGAGATGCCAAATTCGATATTTCAGGCCTGCCTCTAAGTCGTTAAAAAGTATAGTAAAAGGAAGTTCGACTTCAAGCCGGACCGCCTGGCGGCGGCGCACGCGCGCGCGGCGCTGTCGCTCGCTCGCCACTTCAGCGAGCGGGGCGGCATTCGCCACTCACCGTCAAATCGATCCGCGTGGCCGATCAATAGTCGACCGCATCGCGAATGATCGGGCAGGTCATGCAGTGACCGCCGCCACGTCCACGGCCCAGCTCCGCACCGACGATCGTAATCACCTCGATGCCCTGCTTGCGCAAAAGCGTGTTCGTGTACGTGTTGCGGTCGTATGCATAGACGACGCCCGGCGCCGCGCACACGAGGTTCGCACCGCTATCCCACTGCGTGCGCTCGCGCTGATAGTCGCTGCCGCCCGCCTCGACTACGCGCAGATGCTTGAGCCCGAGCGCCTCGGCGACGACATCGGTGAACGGCTTGTTTTCGGCGTGCAATTCGACGCCGCTCGGATGACTGCTCGGCCGATACGAATAGGTGCGCGTCTTCGCCATGAAGTCCGGGGCCACCAGCACGCAATCGCGATCGGCGAACGTGAACACGGTATCGAGGTGCATCGCCGCGCGAATCTTCGGCATCGCCGCGACGATCACGCGCTCGGCCGCGCCCTTCTTGAATAGCGTTGCCGCCAGTTGACTGATGGCCTGACGCGAAGTGCGCTCGCTCAT
Source organism: Paraburkholderia youngii (assembly GCF_013366925.1). Taxonomy (NCBI): domain Bacteria; kingdom Pseudomonadati; phylum Pseudomonadota; class Betaproteobacteria; order Burkholderiales; family Burkholderiaceae; genus Paraburkholderia; species Paraburkholderia youngii. The sequence goes on along the minus strand of NZ_JAALDK010000002.1, from coordinate 1,115,607 downwards.
GCCGATCAGCACGACGCCCTTGCCGATCGGCATCACGTCGCCGCCTTCCAGCGTGGCGAGACCGTGATCCTGGGTCGGATCGCCCCACCACACGTTGACCTTGCCCGCGAAGTCGGGGTGGAACTTGTAGATCGCCGTGGTCAGGATTGTCTCTTCGTGACGGGCCGGCCAGTACAGCGCATTCAGCGTGACGCCGCCATAGATCCAGCAGGTCGTGTCGCGCGTGTACAGCGTGTTCGGCAACGGCGGCAGCAGATATTCGGTACCGCCCGCCGCTTCCTTCGCAACTTCCAGCGCCTTGCCGCCGTGCGCTTCCGGGAAGTCGTGCGTGGATAGCCCGCCAATCAGCGTTTCGGCCAGCTTGCGATTGTCGAGCCCTTCCAGATAGCTTCTCAATTCATCGATAAAGCCGAGGCCGACCTGATTCGGCACCACCTGGTTGTCCAGAATCCATTTCTTGCCTTCGTGCACCGCGACCGTTTCGGAGAGCAGATTGTGCATCTCCACCACTTCGACGCCACGGTCGCGCATCTTCGTGACGAAGTCGAAGTGGTCGCGCTTCGCGTTCTCGACCCACAGTACGTCGTCGAACAGCAGTTCATCGCAATTGCTCGGGGTAAGACGCTGATGCGCGAGCCCCGGTGCGCAGACCATCACTTTGCGCAGCTGTCCGACTTCCGAGTAGACGCCCAATTCACCCGCTTTCGCGTCCGTGTTCGCCATGATGACCTCCTGAATATCAGTGGTGACCCGCTCTGTTCAATCTGATGTCGTTAGATTGTGATCCTTCCGGTTACGAGGGCGTAGATGCCGATGATTGCGCCAATGATGATGACGGTAAAGATGAACCAATCGGAAATGATGAAAACGTTCTTGCTTTGCTCTCGTCGCGCCCAAAAATAAAGTGCTGTGCCGGGCGCGTACAGCACCGCGGCAAGCAGAATGAATTTCAGGCCGCCCGCGAAGATCATGAATGCGGTATAGATCACGGCGATCGCGGCCATGATCAGGTCGCGCCGGCGCTCGTCGGCGCGAAGGTCGTAACCGTCGCCGCGATTCGCGTTCATGCATCCGAACACCGCGACGAGCAGGTACGGAATCAACGACATCGCGCTCGTCAGATTCAACATCAGCGCGAATGCATCGCGCGAGAAGTACGTGCTGATGACGAGCAACTGCACCACGATGTTGGTCAGCCACAATGCATTAGCCGGCGTCTTGTTGATGTTTTCCTTGCCGAAGATCGCAGGCATGTCTTCGGTCCTCGCCGCCGAGAACAACACTTCGGCGCAGATCAACGACCAGGCCAGATAAGCGCCGAGCACCGAAATCAGCAGACCTATGCTGACGAAAACGGCGCCCCAGTGACCGACCACCGCTTCGAGCACCGCAGACATCGACGGCTGCCGCATCGCCGCAATGTCCACGCGCTCGAGCACCGCATAAGGCAGCATCGTCACGAGCACCATCAGCGAGGTGACGACGACGAAGCCGAATATCGTCGATTGCCCGACGTCGGAGCGCTTCTTTGCATAACGGGAATAAACGCTCGCCCCTTCGATGCCGATGAACACGAACACGGTGACCAGCATCGTGGCCCGTACCTGCTCGAAGATATTGCCTTCGAGACCGCCGCCGTAGAGGTTGGCCTGGAACAGGTCCATCCGAAAGCCGAACAACAGGATCAGAATGAACACCAGAATCGGAATGATCTTGGCGATCGTAACAATACTGTTGATGAAGGCCGCCTGCTGCACGCCTTTCAGGATCATGTAATGAAATAGCCAGATGCCGATCGAAGCAACGACGATCGCGACGACCGTATTACCCTCGCCGAACACCGGAAAAAATGCGCCGAGTGTCGACTTGATCAGCACCCAGTAAGAAACATTGCCGATACAACTGCTGATCCAGTAGCCAAATGCGGAAAGAAAGCCCGGATAGTCGCCAAAACCCGCTCTCGCATACGCAAACACGCCGGCGTCCAGTTCTGGCTTTCTTTCCGCCAGCGTCTGAAACACGCGCGCCAGCATATACATGCCCGTGCCCGCAATCAGCCATGCGATCAGGGCGCCCAGCGGACCGGTGGCGTCGGCGAAGGTACGCGGTAGGGAAAATATCCCGGCTCCGACCATGCCGCCCACGACCATCCCGGTGAGCTGCACTTTTGAAAGCTTTTGTGGAGTGGACGCCATTCGGATTCCTTTTTAGTGACCCAACAAGGATCTGTAATCAGATTCGAACGAAACGTGTCTCTCGGCCAATCTTGCTGTTGATCCGCCGCGTTACTCTGCAACCACCACACGAAAAGAATGGTCTGTCCGCTGACGTTTGTCAATTTATCGCCGCTCGCATCGATAAGTCGCATTCAATATCGATGATTTAAAAATAATGCGACGTGTCGCATCACCAACGCGGTTTTCTCGAATGATGGGAATCGCTGAAGCGAGCTGAAAATGTGGTCGCTCAGAACTACTGATAAGCAGCTGAGCGACAGCTCGGAATGACGCGCGAACGTCATCAATGGTCCAAACCCGATGACGATTTCGCAGTGGCGGGTTTTGGGTCCAACTATGACTCGCGCAACTTCCTCAACGTCAGCCGCGCTTCGAGGCCGCCGCCAACGCGGTTGTGCAGCGTGAGCGTCGCGTCCATCGAAAGCGCGAGTTGCCGCGCGATCGCGAGTCCCAGCCCCGTGCCGCCTGTTTGACGATTGCGCGAATCTTCGAGTCGCACGAACGGCTCGAACACCGTCTCCAGCGACTCGGCCGGAATGCCGGGACCGCGATCGAGCACCGACACGGTCGCCTCGCCATCGTGCAACGCGCCGATCTCGATATGCGCGGCGCCGGCGTACCTCAGCGCGTTATCGACCAGATTGCCGACGATGCGCTTCAACGCCTGTGGACGCAACCTCAGCGACTGGCCGAACTGGCCCTGCAGCGACACTTGCTGACCGGCGTCCACGTAATCGCAGACGAGACTATCGAACAGTGCATCGGGATCGATGCGGCGCGGCACTTCGGTCGTGCCGTGCATCGTGCGCGCATAGGTGACCCCTTCCTTGACCAGCGCCTCCATTTCCTGCAGGTCCTGGCGCAGCTTCGCGGCTTCGCTGTCGTCGTCCATCGTGTCGACGCGCAGACGCATGCGCGTGATCGGCGTCTGCAGATCGTGCGAAATCGCCGCGAGAATCTGCATGCGCTCGGTCATGTACGTGGCGATCCGATCCTGCATCGCGTTGAACGCGCGCGCGGCGCGCGCCACTTCGGACGGACCGGCTTCGGGCAGACGGTCGGCCTTCAGGTCAGGGCCGAGCGTGTCGGCCGCGACTGCGAGCTGATTGAGCGGGCGCGTCGCGAGCCGCACCGCCAGCCAGCAGCAGGCGCCGAGCACGAGCAATTGCAGCGTCAGCACGAGCGGCAGCCAGCGCGACAACGGTGCGCCGGGCATCGGTCGCAGGTCGATGGTGAGCGGCGTGCCGTCGCTCAGTTTCAGGTGCACCTGCAGACGCTCGCGATCGCCTGGCACCGCGTTGACGGTCAACGGATATCGCGTGCCGATGCCGTCGCCGATCGATTGCGCGACGCGCGCCGACAGGCTTGCGTCGACCGGTGCGCCGGCCACGCCCTCGCCGAGCACGAACTCGTAGCTGCGCCGCGCAAGCCGCGGCAGCCATTGGGCGCGTTCGTCGGGCGGCAGATGGTCGAGCAGCGCGACCGAGCTCGCCACCTCGCGCTCGATGTAGCCCATCATGATGTTGGTCATCGTCTGGTCGCGCTCGGTCATCGTGAGCCAGAACGACAAAGCCTGCGCGAGCGCGAGCCCGACGAACAGAATCACCGCGAGCCGCGCGAACAGCGTGCGCGGCCAATGCGGCCAGCGCAGCAACGACGGTGACACAGATACGCTCATTGCGGATCTCCGATCGCGGTGACCGCTGCCGAAAACACGTAGCCCTCGCTGCGCAGCGTCTTGATGTAGCGCGGCTCGCGCGCGCCGTCGCGCAGGCGCTGACGCAGGCGGCTCACCATCAGATCGATCGAGCGGTCGAACGGATCGGCCTGGCGTCCCTGGGTCAGGTTCAGCAGCTGGTCGCGCGTGAGCACGCGCTGCGGGTGATCGAGAAACACGCGCAACAGACGGTACTCCGCGCCGCTCAACGCCACTTCGGTGCCGTCCGCGTCGAGCAGATGGCGCGCGGTCGTGTCGAGCCGCCAGTCGCCGAAGCACAGCATCGGCGCCGACTCCGTCACCTCCATGCCGGGCGGCAGCATGCGCGCGCGGCGCAGCACCGAGCGGATTCGCGCGAGCAGCTCGCGTGCGGCGAACGGTTTGGTCAGGTAATCGTCGGCGCCCATTTCGAGTCCGACGATCCGGTCCGCTTCCTCGCTGCGCGCCGTCAGCATCAGAATCGGCACCGCGCGGAACTTGCCCGCGCGCAGCTCGCGGCACAGCACGAGGCCGTCTTCGCCGGGCAGCATCAGGTCGAGCACGATCAGGTCGGGCGCGCCGTTCTCGAGCGCGGCGCGCATCTGGCGGCCATTGGCCGCGAGCGTGACGCGCACGCCGTTTTTCTCGAGGTATCCCGCGAGCAGTTCGCGGATCCCGCGATCGTCGTCGACGATCAGTACGTGGTCGGAGGTTTCCATCGACGGATTATCTGCCGCGGCGTTTGAGTTGCACGCCGCTCGATTGGATCAGTGAACACTGCAACGGATGCGCGAGTTCCGCCGCGAAGCCGCCCACGACGAACACGGCGATGGCAAACAGGCGTTTCATGCGTCCTCCAGCACGGAAAGACTCGCGCCGTCGGCCACGCTGGCTTCGAGCACATAAGGATCGACCCCGTCGAGGCAGCCGATGTTGACGCGCCATTGCAGCGGATCCCTGCGCGTCTGATGAAAAGGATAGATGCCGCAATGCTTGCAGAAGTAGTGTTTCGCGACCTTCGTGTTGAACTGGTACAGCGTCAGCGAATCCTCGCCACTCAGAATCTTCAGTTGACTCGCGGGAAAGGGCGGCGTCATCAGCGCGCCCTTGCGGCGGCACAGGCTGCAGTTACAGCGGCCGGCCGGAACGATTTCGGTGCGAACTTCGAACTTGACGGCCCCGCAGTGACAGGACCCTTGCAGCAACCCGGCGCTCATGGTGATCTCCGTGATTTGACGATGCCTGCTTTTATAGCCTGGTTCATCAGTCGAATTATGTCGTAATGTATCCGGCCGCCGAGACGATACATTACATTGCAATAAGCCGTGGCAATTAGCGCAAGGCGAAACAGCGAAGTTAAAGCGCGCGCGAATTAGCATTTAAGCGGCACGCGCAAAACGGATAATGCGGGTTGATTCATTGCCGCCGCATTGTCGCGCTCCCCCTGCAAAGATACTCCGCTTATCCATGATTATGTGAGCGCCTCGGCGTGGTACGCCAGCCGGGCTCCTTACACGCTGCTTTTGACCTCGGCGTGACCAACCGGGTTTCTCTGTCCCGCCTGACTGGCCGGCATTGCCAGGCACAGCCGCGCGGCGCCTCGAATACGCTTGACTTTTAATCACTAGCCACTTCCAATACCTATGGTGCAGTGCGATGCCTCACCTCTGAAACACGCCTCACGTCATTCGGTAATTCAAAGCATTGGCCAGCAGTTCATTCGTCCGCCGCGCATGCGGCGTCAGCTCGAAATGGAGCACTCCTCATCACGGGAGTCGTCTTGGCTGCAAGAAAAAACCAACCCTCTCGCCGCGAACCCGCCCTTATCGATCTCGCATTGCAGGGTGGCGGTTCGCACGGTGCTTTTACATGGGGCGTCCTCGACCGTTTGCTCGAAGAGTCGTGGCTGCAGATCGAAGGGATATCAGGTACGTCGGCTGGCGCGATGAACGCTGCGGTGCTGGTAAGCGGCTACCAGGTGGGCGGCGCGTCCGGCGCGCGCGCCGCGCTCGAAGCGTTCTGGCGGCGAGTATTCGAAGCGTCGGTGTACAGCCCGTTTCGCCGCAGCCCGTTCGACGTATTGATGGGCCGCTGGACGCTCGACTACTCGCCGTTCTTCATCGCGATGGACCTCGCGGCGCGGGTGTTTTCTCCGTACGACCTGAACCCGCGCGGCGTCCATCCGCTGGCGAAGATTCTGCAGGACTCGATCGATTTCGGGCATCTGCGCGACGCGCCGATCAAGCTGTTCATCACAGCGACGCGCGTGCGCACGGGCCAGGCGCGTGTGTTTCGCAATGGCGACCTGACGCCCGACGTGCTGCTCGCCTCCGGCTGCCTGCCCACGCTGTTCCAGGCCGTGCAGATCGACGGTGAATACTATTGGGACGGCGGCTACGCCGGGAATCCGACCATCACGCCGCTGGTACGCGAATGCACGTCGAGCGATACGCTGCTGATTCAGGTCAATCCCGTCGTGCGGGATGAAACACCACGCACCGCGCGCGACATCATCAGCCGCCTGAACGAAGTCGCCTTCAACGCGCCGCTGCTGAAAGAGCTGCGCATGATCGCGCTGCTGCGGCGCGCCGCGGACGCCGGCAGCGACGAAGGCCGCCATTGGGCGGCGATGCGGATCCATCGGATCTCGAGCGAGCTGATGACCGAACTCGGCTACTCGTCGAAACTGAACGCCGAGTGGAGCTTTCTGACGATGCTGCGCGACGAAGGCCGACGCGCCGCGGACGCGTTCCTCATCGAGCACGCCGATTCGATCGGCGTGCGCTCCTCGCTGGATCTCGACGCGTTGCTCGACGGAGTCTGACCATGGAAGTCATCACCGTGTCCCCGCTCGCGATCGGTCTCGGACTCTTTGGCATGCTCGCGAGTCTCGCGCTGCTGATCGCCTTCGCATACCGCGGCTGGACCGTGCTGCTGCTCGCGCCGTTCGCCGCGATGCTGGCCGCCGCGATTTCGGGCGAACCGATTCTGGCGCACTGGACCCAGACCTTCATGCTCAGCGCCGCGCGCTTTCTCGCGCAGTTCTTCCCGTTGTTCCTGCTCGGCGCGCTGTTCGGCAAGCTGATGGAAGACAGCGGCTCCGTGAAGGCGATCGCCAGTTACATGACGGAGAAGCTTGGCGCGCATCGGGCGATTCTCGCCGTCGTGATCGGTGGCGCGCTCGTCACCTATGGCGGTGTCAGCCTCTTCGTCGCGTTCTTCGTGCTCGCGCCGATGGCCACCGCCCTATTCCAGGCCGCCAATATCCCGCGCCGTCTGATGCCGGCCGCGATCGCGCTCGGCACGCAGACGTTCACGATGTCCGCGCTGCCGGGCACACCGGCGATCCAGAACGCGATCCCGATGCCGTTCTTTGGTACGACGCCGTTTGCGGCGCCCGGGCTCGGCATCGTCGCGAGTATCGTGATGGTGGCGTTCGGGCTGTGGTGGTTGTCCTTGCAGCAATCGCGCGCGAAGGCGGCCAACGAAGGATTCGACGGACTCAACGCGGCGGTGAAATCCACCGGGGCGCCGGCCAGCGACAACCTCGTGCGCGAACGCGCGAGCGTCTCGCAGAGTTTCGATCCGGAGGAAGCGAAACGCGGGCACGTCAGTGAGGATCTCCCGTCGTTCGGCGTCGCGCTCGCGCCGCTCGTGCTCGTCGTGCTGACGAACTTCGTGATGAACGTGATCGTGCTGCCGCGCATCGACGCGGACTATCTGGCCGAAGTCCGTTGGGGTGAGACGTCGCTTTCGGCGGTCGCCGGAGTGTGGGGCGTGTGCGTGGCGCTCGTCGTCGCGATCGTCGTGCTCGTGCTGCTCAATCGGCGCCGCCTGCCGGCGCTGCGCGAGACGATGGACGCGGGCGCGAATGCATCGGTGCTGCCTGTGCTCAACGTCGGCAGTCTGGTCGGCTATGGCGCGGTGATTGCCGCGTTGCCCGCGTTCGCGCTCGTGCGCGAATGGGTGCTCGGCGTCGGCGGTGGTCCGCTCGTATCGCTCGCGGTCGCCACGAACCTGCTCGCGGGATTGACTGGTTCGGCTTCAGGCGGTCTCACGATCGCGCTCGACGCGCTCGGCGGCACCTATCTTCAACTGGCCGCGCAACACGGCATCGACCCGGCACTGCTGCATCGGGTCGCCGTGATGTCCTCCGGGACACTCGACAGCCTGCCGCACAACGGCGCGGTCGTGACGCTGCTTGCGGTATGCGGCTCGAACCATCGTGAGAGCTATCGCGACATCGTGATGGTCGCGATTCTCGGCGCGTTGCTCGCGCTGGTTGTGGTGATCGTGCTGGGCTCGCTGGTCGGCACGTTCTGAGGGTTTTCTGCTTTCTAAAGTATCGAGGGGTCTTGCGCTGACGTTGCTGTTCGTCAGTGCAAGACCCCTTTCCTGTTGCTGCTCGGCCGAGTCTGGATTGCTTGCCTGCTGACTAGCCGCTCACTTCACGCTGCCGCGCGCGCCGCATTCATCCGGCCGAACACGAACTGCCCCAGATACCAGACCAGCTCCGTATTCGCGAGGATCGCATCTTCGGTGACCGTCGACGGTTCGAGCTTCATCCGACGCAGCATCAGCTTGCCTTCGCGCGATGTCGTCCACGCATGCATCAGTTCCTTGCGCGTCTTCGCATCGGCGGCGTTGAAATGATCGCGGCCCTTGCGCGAATCCTCGTTCATGCGCGCACGCACTTCTTCTTCACGCGTCGCGATGCTGTTCGCCAGGGTCTTTCTCGTTTCGGTCTTGGCTGCCTGTTCCTGCGCCTCGTCCGCGAGCAGTTTGGCTTGCACGTCGACCATCGTGCGCTCGGCGTCGGAGATCTTCCAGTTGTCGCGTAGCGCGCGCATCAGATAGCCCGCGGGACTCTTCTTGACCTGGCCGCGCTTGATTCTGAAACGCGTGTATTCGACGGCCTGCTGAATGCGTTCGTCGGTCCACAGTTCGCGGTTCTCCGAAATCTCGCTGAACTGCTTGGTCGACAGCCCGAACTCGTCGGTGAGAATCTTGTACAGATGGCTCGCGTCGGCGAGGCTCGCGAGTACCGCGTCGGCTGTGTCCTTACGCTTGAGCAGGAAGCGGATGCGGTCGATTTTCTTCGACGTGGTGGATTCAGTTCGCGTCTCGTAGGACATCTCGACGTCCGACACTTCGTTGATCTCGCGCACCGCCGGTTCGAGCCAATCGCGCTTGAAGTATTTGAAGATGGCGGCGTTCGCGCCCATTTTGCCGGGCCAGTTGCGCATTTCCTCGAGCTGGATCCAGTCGGTGCGTCCTGCGGGAACGTTGGGCAAAACCTTGTCGTAGATCGCGCGCGCGAGACTGCGCGTGAACGCGGTGGAAATGCGCAAGCTCAGCCAGTGAGATTTCTGCGGATCGCGGATATGCGGCACGAGCCGTGGATGGACGTCGAAACGCATACGCCCGCGATGAAAGCCGACCATACCGATCAGTTGGACCTGCACCCACAGGTCGTCTTCACTGGGATCGCGGTCCGCGGGCGTATTCGTCACGCGGACTTTCGCGTTCTGAGCTTCGTCGGCGATCGTGCGCAAATGCTTCAGGTTGCGGCTATCGTAGCGCATCAGCCACTTGAAGTAGTTGAGTTCGACGTCGTACTGATCGCGTTGCTCGGGCTCCTGCGCGACGATGAAGTACGCGGCATCGAGAAAACGCCGCGCCGGCAGTCCCATGTTGACGATCTCGGTGAAGAAATCGTTGCGCTGATAACCGATCTCGCGATTGGCCTCGTTGATGCGCAATCCCTGATCGAACATGTCTTCGAACAGCGCGAGCGCCATCTGGCGTGACGTCGCTTTCGACTTGCCCTCTTCCGGATTGTCCGCGGCCATGTTCTTCATCCACTTTTTAGCTCCCGGGACTGTAAGCATGCGGTGGTGAGCTGTCAACACACAGAACCTCACCATCACAACGACGGCGGCGGTGGCCGCTTTTTCGCCCATTCCGCGATTTAGCACACAGGACCTCACCATCTACACAAGGAACCTCACCTTGCGAGAGGGACTTCCGCGCGGCGAAGCCTTATGGGACGGCCCATCCGACCTTCATTTCCTGCAAATGCACAACCCACCTCACCTTCGGAAATCGACGCACGGTCAAACACATGGAACCGCACCGTGGTGGGGAATTGGTCTCACCTTGCTGCACAGCCAACCGCACCTCTCAGCACAGCAAACCTCACCTTCGACACAACGCACCTCACCTTTTCAGACCTAAGTCGTTGAATGAATTGAATATCGTTTTGGTATGTAGGTTTGTGGGTTCGTTCTCGGTTTAAAAAAACCTACCAACTGGGATCACAGAGCAAATTGACGTGGAGATTGCGCAATGCAGCATGGTGAGGTCGATTGTGCGATGCCTGGGAGCTTATGAACGGGTGCGTGGCCAAGGTGAGGTTGGTTGTGCTTTCACGGTGATCCGCAAGGATTAATGACGGGCTGGGGTACGGGCTGGCCGCCTCTCGCCGGCGGAAATCAGCGGGTGCTAGGTGAGGTTGATTGTGCTTTTGCGCTGCAAACGGACGGAGCGCTCGCCGGAAGGTGGCAACAAACCTGATAATGGTGAGGTCCGTTGTGCTGCAATTCGCCGGAGTGGGCTTCGCGGAAATGAGAAAGTGCACAAATGACCTCACCCGGTGCTTAAGTTTTAAGCAAGTTCGCCGAGTCGGCTGGCCCTATTACGAGGGAAGGTGAGGTCATTTGTGCCCTCAAGCACGCGGTGTTTCGGGGCCTGTTTCGTTTCGACGACAGTTCCGCCACCGAAAACGCTGTGAAAACATGGAAATTTCCAGAAAAACTGCATTAAAACAGTAATTTAAAAAGCTATTTTCAAGTATTTCCTGTATTCTGAGGTTTCTGGAATTTTATGGATAAACCTCAGAATGGTCAGAACGAGCCAACTTCCTGCCGTAGACCGAACCGTTCACTTTGAGCAGATCAGTGAGTTCGCAGAAAAAGTCACCATTTTCACTAATGAGCTGCGTGACACGATTCTGGCTCCACGTCCTCGAAAAACGGCTCCCGTTTTCAAGACTGGCGAGATTGCCGAGATGTGCAACATCTCGCACTCGCAGGTTCAGTATCTCGCAACAAAAGGCGACGGAGAACTGCCTTCGGGCACGGCGGCCGGCACGGGCCGTACCCGGACCTTCACGCTGGAAGAAGCGCGGATCTGGGTACAAAAGATTTCCGACATCTACCAGACTCCACTGGTCACTCGTCTGAAGGAACCAGACGGGAAGATCATCATCACCGCGCAGCTCAAAGGTGGTTCCGCCAAGACGACTACGACGATGTGCCTTGCCCAAGGGCTGTCGCTACGGGGGCGGAAAGTGTTGGTGGTCGATCTCGATCCGCAGGCGTCGCTCTCGGAACTGTGCGGACTGTACGCGGAAAAAGACGTGTCGCCTGAAGATACGGTATTGCCATATGTCTACGACCAGGACATCGAGGGCGGCCTCGAGGGGCGGATTCAGTCGACGTACTGGGATGGTATCGACGTGATTCCCGCGCATACGGAACTGATCGGAGCAGAGTTCCATCTACCAGCGATGCAAAAGATGCGGCCAGGTTTTCGTTTCTGGACCGTGCTTCGTCAAGGGCTCGAGCCGCTGCGCAAGAAGTACGACTACATTCTGATGGATACGTCGCCGTCGCTGTCGTACCTCAATCTGAACGCGCTGATGGCCGCGGATGCCATGGTGATGCCGATGGTGCCGGAAAACCTGGACTTCATCAGCTCGCTGTCGTTCTGGCGACTCTTCTCAGACGTGTCCAAAAGCTTCATCAAATTCGAGAAGGAAAAGAAATACGACTTTGTGTCGCTGGTGTTGTCGCGTGTCGATTATGGGCGGAACTCGTCGGCGCCGATCGTACGTGCTTGGGCGCAAAGCGCGTACGAAAACTGGTTGCATTCGATCGAGGTACCGGCGAGCTCGGTGATGAGCACCGGGGCGTTGGCGTTCTCGACCGTCTTCGACATTAGCAGCAATCACAGCGCGGCCAAGTCGCTGCAACGCGTGCGGCAGCCTCTCGTCGATTACTGTCGCTGGATCGACGAGATCTATTCGGAAAAATGGAGGAACGCGCAATGAGCAATATGCGAGAACAGTTGCTGGCCAAGACGTCCGGCATTCGCAAAACTTCGTCGATCAACGAGGACGAGGTGAAGCGCAGCAACCGCACGCAAACGGCGCCCGGCCTTGCCGGCGCGCTGGCCGTTGCGCAGCTTCGCGTGCAGGAATTGGAATCGACCGGCGTCGCATCGCAACTGCCGGTTGCGGGGATCTTGCCGAACCCGTGGCAGCCGCGCCGCGTGTTCAACGAAGCAAAGTTGGCCGAGCTTGCGGAGTCGATCCGGGAAGTTGGGCTGATGCAGCCGATCGTGGTCCGTCGTGTCGCCGACGACTATCAGATCGTCGCTGGTGAACGGCGTTGGCGTGCGCACAAGATGCTGGGGCAGGACACAATCAAGGCAGTCGTCGCAGATTGCTCCGACTCGGATATGGCCGTGCTGGCGATGGTCGAAAACATCAGCCGCGACGACCTTACTGACTATGAAATCGGCGTTGCGATCCGTCGATCGGAAACGGAGTTTCCGAATCGCAAGCGACTGGCGGAAGCGATGGGCTTGTCTCGGGCGGGTCTGTACCAGTTCTTATCGTTCGATAATCTGCCGGACTTCATCAAGAAAGATCTCGATATTCAACCGCGACTATTGGGCGGGACTGCTGCGCAAGCAATCGGGACGGCCATCAAAAAGCACGGCGAGGAAGGGGTTAGAGCGGCTCGTGAAATTTGGCCGCTGTTGGTGAGAGGCGAAATGGATCAAGGCAAGGTCGCGGCGGCAATCACTGCCTTGGCGACCCGGCAGACGACGTCGGCTGGTACCAGCGGTCGCAGCATCGAGAAGTTTTTCGCGGGGCGAGAGCACGCTGGAAGCATCACGAAGGATGTCAGCAATTTCACGATCAAGATCAAGACCGGGGTGATCACCGAGGCGCAAGAGGTTCAGATACGACAGTTGATTGGACAGATGTTTCAGTCGCAGCCGAAAACGAGTTGATTTGATTTCTGGTTCGTAGTGTAGAAAGGCCCGCCAAGTGCGGGCTTTTTTTCGGCCAGCCAAAATGGTCCGAGCTTAAGAGAGTGTCTAGAGTCTAGACACTCTCTAAGCTGCCACGCATCAGCGTCCATCCGAGTGTCTAGACTCTAGACATTCTTGCCGGCGGAAACCGACGTCGATATCAGAGCGTCGCCTCCGTGCGGACGAACATTCATTGTGCCTTCGGCGGTTCACGGGGAGACACGCGTAGTAGTGCCTTCGCGGGGCAATCTTGCAAAGGCTGATTGCTGGTCAGCTCCTGAACATGATCGAGCTCGCCATTTGGCTCGGAATTTATGAGGCAATCCGTGAGCTGGCTTCCACCGACTCACCGATGGGTCATATTGTCGGAGGCACAGCTATCTCTCGTTTAAAAGAGAATGTTCCCCGTCAAGCCATCCACGGTCATTCTCAACCTCGCGCTACGATCCGGCTATTTGTCCGCGTGCCTCCGCTTGGCCATCGACGGCTCGCTCTTGCTAATGAGAAAAATCGCTGCCCTTGAGAACGACTCGACGCTCGCCAAACGGACGCCACAGGCTTGCCGGCAAACAGGTGAAATATCGCGGGACACGCCGACAATGCTTTTCCATAAAGCGTCGAGTTAATGATGGCGCTCCTGGCCGCAGCGCATTGGTGAATGTCGTCGACGCGTTTCACGGCCGCTCCGATGTTCGAAAGCACCTATGGCCACGGACATGCGGCGCTCGCACCAACGCTTATCGACCATACAGTCGGCGGCATTTCTGCCGGCAAATCCGTCCCATACGATTTGCGGTGGAATCCGGATGGACTGACGCGCAAAGAAAGGCTGTGCATTTGGCGTGCCCTCAGCGGATAGACGGCATACGTCAAGGTGCGGCGGGAGCCAGCACCGCTATTACTCAAATACCGCGCTAGGGATGTCCGCATTTGGTAGCGCGATCCCTCTAGACTTAAGCAGATCAAACCTACCGTCAGCGGTGTTCGCATCTGATTCGAGCGGCGCAAGCTTGCCCTGGAATCATGTCCCATTGCAGATCCTGCCAGTCGCCCGACGGCGAGAAGTCAATCACCAACACCTCCCAACCGCTACGCGTTTGACGGTTCGTGCGTTAAGCCAAACTCTGCCCGTTGTTAGTGACAAGGCACGTTCGGATAAGTAATCTCGGTCGACAAGTCTGCGGATCGATTCGCTCCCTCACGGGATGTCCGGCTCGTCTTTTTCGAAGGCATGCATCGCGACCGCGCCGATCATCGTTTGGCTCAGCACTTGAGCAATGAGCTAATCGACTGCAACGGATGGTTTCCGTCTGGTCTCGTATGTCGGGGCTACTCGGTGAGCCGCCGCCAGACCACGCGGTCAGCGCGAAATCAAAGTCGCAGCGCTCGGCTTATCGGCAATTAACCCGCTGGACGATGGTTGGCGGGATGAGCGGGGACAACCGCGCAAGTCATCGTGGACGGAAAGAGTCGTCGGCCGGCTCGCTCTGTGACATGGATTGGCGAGACGGTTGCGCATCACATGATCCCAACGCGAGCCACTATTTATCGCCGAGCGCGTCAACAACTTGAGCTTCAACGCCCATCACAGTCGTCCATGGACAATCTAATAACATACGGTGCCAGAGCATGCGGGCAACCTCTACGAACTTAATATCGAAAAAGGACCCAGTATTAGCCAATCCGAGCGCGAACCGTCGATTCTGCAGCCGATCTCGCCAACGGGAGCCTCGTGAAACATTGGGAAATGTCTTTCATATATCATAACTCCTTGTTTTAAAAGATCTTTTTCTGCTCACCGAAGTATTGTTTCACGCCGATCAATCAAATTGGTGCACGATACCCCGTCACTTCCATCCATCGCGGACCAGACGCATGAATGCACCCACGCGGCTCAACGATCCGTAACATTCAATACGTAATTTGTAGCGAATGAATTGGAGGGGCTCGCGCTGACCATTCGAACGTTTCGCTGACTTGATCGATCTCGCCAGGCCCACGCCGTCGCGAAAAAACACCCGGCTGCTCCGCCGTCACTTCGCCGACCCCGCCTCCTCGCGCCCGCGGCATCTGCTGCACGCTGTGCCCGGCAATGATCGCCTTCTCCGACAGCGCGCCCGCGAGATGCGCGCTGCGATAAGGAACGACGCCATCGTCGGAATCTTCGAGCCGCCCGCTTTCGCGGCACCACGCCATGATCGAACGGAAGCAAACGTGAGGGCCGATCGGCAACTGCGAAATCGCGCGGATCAACGGATCGATTTCGCCCGACTGTTCGATGCTGTTCGGCGCCTGGAAGGTCTGTCCCTGCGCTTCGATGTTCGTCGCCGTCCCCATCACTTCCTTGAACTCGTTTAGCAGGGCAAGCGGCAGACGTACGAGGTTGGCCGTCCAGCGCGACAGCCGGTTGCTCGCGAGCGGTGTGCCTTGGTGGGGTGCCGCGATAAATATGGCGCGCTCGACGTGCGGCATCGGTGTGAAGTTCAGTAGCCGATCGAGCCGCCCGTCCTCACGACCTGTTCGAGCGTGCCCTGGCTGAACCAGATCAACGTGGTGACGTTCGGCGACGGCATCTCGCTGCAATAGCGCGACGCCGGCTTCGGCCGTCCCGCGGTCGGTGACGACACACCGCTATCGGCTTCGGCATTGCCATCTCCTTCGCCATCGGCATCGCCACCCGCGTCGGCGTCCAGGCGAACGACAGCCGCGACGCCGGGATGACTTCGCGCGGTTCGCGCACGCCTTCGGGGCGCCGGGTCCGGTCCGGCTGAGGTCGAGATGAATGGCCAGCCTGCGATGTATTGCGTGCCCGGCACGTCCTTGCCGGCTTCGGTCGCGAGCGCGCCGCGCAGAAACAGCGCGCGCAAGCTCTTGCACCGCGTAGTTGTAATGGTCACGGACCTGGGTCTGACCATCTTCGAATGCACGGTCGCCAGCAGTGCGTTCACCGAGGAATAGAAACGCATGCGCGAAGCGCGCGTCGCTCCATTCGCAGGCGTTGGCCGGTGTGTTCGTGATGGCCATCTGCAACGACAGTTCGGTGAGGCTCGACAAACGCCGGTCGGTATTGATTCCGCCGACGGTCGAGACGGTATTGATGCAATCCAGCGGCTGGCGTTGGCAGGTGTCTCCATCAGACGTCCGGTCGACAGAATATCGCCGCGGCGCATCGCGATGGAGAATCCGGTGGACTCTACGCCCGGCAAATCGCTGGTTCAACCCATGCCGTTCGCCATAATGCGTATTGGCTCCAATGAGAAAGAATCCCGATTCAACTAATCACGGCTGCTCCTTCGGCGAACAAATTCCTTGAGACCTACAGCGTTCTTTCCGAGCGCACCATGGAATAAATCTGTATGCCCGACGTAAGTCGCGAATCGATTGACGGCTAGCGCATGGATCGGCCATGATGCCCGTGACGAACTGCGAAAGGGGACAATGACGCACGCGTGACACGGGCAGTCCACCCGTGAACTGCGCGAAGTCATGAACGACTGTTGATCGTGCTGGAATCGCCGTCCATTCCATACAGGGCGGACTAGTGAATTTCCTCAGTGTTTCTTCGGCGTGGCGAAGCAGGTTGGCAGTTACACAGGATGCCTGATAAACGGAGCCTGAATGACGACGCATAACGTTGCCGGTCCCACAGAAGGGATGCGGACCACTATGAATTCACGAGCAACCTGTAGAGCCTCGTAATCGCCGGCCCGCGAGCTACGTTGCCGCCGGGGTGTGCGACATGGGTTGCGCCAGCAGTCAGCCGAGGACGAGATGACCGCAAACCGTTCCGAAGCACCGCAGCCAGGCCGATCAGCCAGCGTCGCATTGACCGGCGTATCGTCGTGCGCGTTGGCCTGTGCGCTCGTCGTATCACTGTCGGGCTGCCAACGGCAGACCGAAACACCGAGCGGCGAAACGAGGCCAGCCGTGCAGCTCACAAGGGTCGAACCGGCCGACGCCTCCGCGATTCGCATATTTACCGGGCGAGTCGAGCAGACCAGCATCTCGCCGCTCGCCTTCGAAGTATCGGGCCGCGTCGTGCAGATCGCGGTGCTCGAAGGCGCATCCGTGAAACGCGGGCAGGTGATCGCGCGTATCGATGAAGAACCCTACAAGCTGCAACTGCAACGCGCGAACGCGCAGTATCAGCAACTGAGCGACAACCTGAAGCGTCAGGCGGTGCTGCACAAGGACGGGATTCTGTCACAGGCTGCTTATGAGCAGCTGTCGGCTGCCACGGACGCCGCACGCGCAGCACGCGACATGGCGAGCCGCGACTTGCGCAATAGCCGGCTCGTCGCGCCATTCGACGGCCGGATCGCTCGCCGCAACATCGAGATCCAGCAGGTCGTGCAGGCTGGCGCACCCGCTTTCAATCTGGAAAACATCGGGCGTGTCGATGTCGGCGTCGATCTGCCTCAGAGCATTGCCGAACGGCTGTTCGTCGACAAGACGCTGAGAGCCGAGGCGTGGCTGCCCGAGCGGCCGCAGAACCGCTTCCCGCTAGTGTTCCGCGAACGGACCACGCAGACCTCGCCGACTTCGGCCGCCTACCGGCTCGTGTTCTCGATCGAGGGACCGCATAGCGCCATGCTGTTACCCGGCATGGCGTTGCGGGTACAGATTTCCGACACGGCCCGGCAAGTCGCGCAAAACGACAATCAAGGCTACTTCGCGATTCCGATCGCGGCGGTCTCGATCGGCGCGGACGGTCAGCGCAGTCTGTGGCGCTACGATGCGGCGTCCGGCCGTGTGCATGCGGTGCCGGTCAGCGTGCGCGAAATTCGCAATGACGATGCGGTCGTCGCGGGTGCGGTCGCGGAGGGCGACCGGGTGGTGGCGGGCGGCTCGCAGTTCATGAAAGAGGGAATGGCGGTCCGTCCAATGGATGCGCCTCAATGAACCTCGCGCGCCCCCTGATCGAAAAGCCGTTGATCGCATGGGTTCTGACGCTGATCTCGCTGTTGGGCGGCCTTTTTGCGTACTACAACATCGGGCGGCTCGAAGACCCGAAGTTCACGATCAAGACTTCGGTCGTCGTGACGCTGTATCCGGGCGCGAGTGCGCACGAGGTCGAGCAGGAGGTGACGGACCGCCTCGAAAGCGCGATCCAGCAGATGCCGCAGGTCGAGAAGCTGACCTCGCGTTCCATGCCGGGCTACTCTGAAATCCGCGTCCAGATTCGCGACCAGTACACGTCGGCGCAATTGCCGCAAGTGTGGGACGAATTGCGCAACTCTGTGTCGGATGCGCAGGTACGGCTGCCGCCGGGGGCGGGCCCGACACTCGTGCTCGACCGCTTCGGCGACGTCTACGGGATGTTCTACGCGCTGACCGGCGAGGGCTATACGCAGGCGCAACTGTATGCGTACGCGCGCGAACTGCGCCGCCAGTTGCTGACGCTCGACGACGTGTCCGACATCGTGATCGCCGGTCAGCAGCAGGAGCAGATCTCGGTCGACGTCGACCAGTCGCAACTGATCGCCAACAATCTTTCCACCGACGACCTCGCGCAGACGCTGTTCCTGCAGAACGAGGTGCGGCCCGCGGGCCGCGAGCGCGTCGGCGACTTGTCGTTGCGGATTGCGCCGACCGGCTCGCTCGATTCACTGCAGGCCATCCGCTCGCTGCCCGTCAACAATACGCCCGGCCCGCTTCTGCTCGGCGACATTGCTCGCGTGAGCCATGGCTACGCGACGATTCCGAACCAGGTCATTCACTACAACGGTGAGCCCGCGGTCACGATCGGCATCAGCGCGCGACCGCGCGTCAACGTGGTGAGGGTCGGCGAACGGATCACGGCGAAACTCGCCGAACTCGAGCGCGACCGCCCGATCGGCATCAAGCTGTACTCGCTTTACGATCAGCCGCAGGTCGTCGATGAGAGCGTGCGCGGTTTCATCTTCGACGTGTTCCTGTCCGTGTCGATCGTCGGTGTCGCGCTCGGCATCGGGCTTGGGTGGCGTGCGGGGATCGTGCTCGGCGTCGAGTTGTTCCTGTCGATTCTCGGCACGCTGCTCGTCATGTACGCGGCGGGGATCGAGTTGCAGCGCATTTCGCTCGGTGCGCTGATCATCGTGATGGGCATGCTGACCGATAACAGCATCGTGGTGGTCGAGGGCATGCTCGTGAGGGTGCAGCGAGGCAAGTCGCATCTCGAGGCGGCGACCGAGATTCTCAAACAAAGCCAATGGATTCTGCTTGCGTCGACCATCGTGGGGATTCTGGCTTTTTCGGGCATCGGTCTGTCGCCGGATGCGGTCGGCGAATTCTGTGCGTCGCTGTTCGCCGTCGCTGCGATTTCGCTGCTATTTAGCTGGGTGATCGCCATCGCGCTGACGCCGCTGTTCGGCACGTATCTTTTCAAGCCCGCGGACATCATCGATGAAGACCCGTTCAAGGCGAAGCTGTACAAGCGTTATGGCGAGTTATTGTCATGGGTCACCCGACGGCGCGTGCTCGTGGTGATCGGCCTCGTCGCGCTGACGGTACTCGCCGGCTGGGCGTTCCGTTTTGTCGAGCAGAGCTTCTTCCCCGCGTCGACGACGCCGATCTTCTATGTCGATATGCGTTTGCCGCGCGGCGCCGATATTCGCGCGGTCGTCGAAAAGAGTCGCGAAGTCGAGAAGGTGCTGCTCGAGCATGCGGATGTCAGCAACGTGCAGACGTATATCGGCTCCGGCGCGACGCGCTTCTTCCTTGTCTACGATCCGGAGACGCGCGATCCGTCGTACGCGCAGTTCATCGTCGGCGCGAAGGACCTGCGCCTGATCGACATCATGCTTCCGGACATCGAAGCGGATCTCAAGAAGCGTTTCCCCGAGCAGCACTGGACGGTGACGCGGCCGAACTTCGGCCCCGGCGGAGGCGCGGCAATTCAGGCGCGCTTCTCCGGTCCCGATCCGGCCGTGCTGCGTCGCTTGTCGCAGGAAGCGCAGAACGTGCTGAAGGCCGACGGCCGCATCATCGCGATCCGCGACGACTGGGAGAACCCGATCAGCATCGTGCGGCCGGAATTCGACGAGTCGCGCGCGCGCTCGCTCGGTGTGACGCGCCGGCAGGTCACCGACACCATGGCTTATGCAACCGAGGGCCTGCGCGCGGGCATCTATCGCGAAGGCGATCAGTTGCTGCCGATCGTGCTGCTCTCGCCCGACTACACGCGCGGCGTCGCGGGTCTGCAGGACTTGCAGGTGTTCAGCGCCGGTCTGCGCCGTTACGTGCCGCTCGGCGACGTGGTCGACGGCTTCACGGTCGGGACCGAGGAAGGTCAGATCGCGCGCGAGGACCGGATTCGCACGATCACCGTATCGGCGAACCCTATCTATGGGCAGAACAGTGTCGACGCCTTCAACCGCATTCGCTCGGGCATCGAGGACATCAAGCTGCCTTCGGGCTATCGCTTCGAATGGGGCGGCGAGCACGAATCGTCGACGCGCGCGCAGCAAAGCCTGTTCCGGCAACTGCCGCTCGGTTTCATCGCGATGGCGCTGCTCGTGCTGATGATGTTCGGACGCCTGAAGCCCGCGCTCGTCGTGCTGCTCGTCGTGCCGATGTCGATCTGCGGCGTGACGATCGGTCTGCTGCTGTTCCGTGGCGCGTTCGGCTTCATGGCGTTGCTCGGTCTATTGAGCCTGATCGGCATGCTGATCAAGAACGGCGTCGTGCTCGTCGAAGAAATGGATGCGCAGGTCGCCGCCGGCGTACCTCGCATGCAGGCGGTGACCCACGGTGCGATGAGCCGCTTGCGTCCGGTGATGCTGTCGGCCGGCACGACGGCGCTCGGCATGGCGCCCCTGTTGTGGGACCCGTTCTTCAAGGACATGGCGATTACGATCATGTCGGGCCTTGCTTTCGCCACCGTACTGACGATGGTCGCCGTGCCGGCGCTGTACTCGATGCTGTTCTCGATCAAGCAGGCGGAATGGGAGCCGGGCCGACACCCGGAAGCAAAATGATCCGCGCGCGCCACTGTCTTCTCGTCGTCGCGGCGCTGCTGCTCGAAGCAGGTTGTTCGGGTTCGTTGCAGCTGGAAAAGCCCGCCGCGTTTCCGCCGCAGTATTCGGAGGCCCAACCGGACGCGGCGACCCCGATGTCCGCGCAGGATCTCGCCGCATGGTGGACCCAGTACGACGATCCGACGCTGAACAAACTGATCGAACTCGCGCTCGCACGCAACTTCGACATCGCCACCGCTTACGCGCGCGTCGATCAGGTCCAGGCCGGGATTCGGTTGGCTCGCTCGCAACTGTTGCCATCGCTCGGTGCGAGCGTGAGCGGCGCAAGGTTTCACGGCGGCGAGACGCAGCTCGAGTTCGCGCAGTTCCTCGGCATCACCAATACCGATGCGCAGTTCTTTCGAGTAGGTCTGCAGGCGCAATGGGAGATCGATCTGTTCGGCCAGGGACGCTCGCGGCTCTCGGCGGCACGGGAGCAGGTACGCGCGGCTGCGGGCGATGCGGAAGCGCTGCGCCTGAGCGTGGTGTCGGGTGTCGCGGATCTGTACGTCACGTATCGCGGCCTGTTGCGTCAGCGCACGATCCTGTTGCAAAGCCGCGCGATCGCGGACGACTTCGTCGACATCGCCGAAAAGAGCTTTACCGCGGGCCTCGTGATGAGTACCGACATCGAAGCGGCGCGCGCTGGCCGTGCGCAGGTCGATGCGCGTTTGCAGGACCTGGAGAACGGCATCGCTCAGGCGCGGCTGAATTTGCAGAATCTGTGCGGCGTGCAGCCAGCGGAGTTCGCGGGAATCCTCGATGAAAGCGACACGCTGATGACCGCGCTGCCGCATATCGAGCCCGGCCAACCCGTCGATCTGCTGATGCGGCGGCCGGATCTGATCGCGGCGCAGGCCCGCGTGAATGCGGCGGTCAGACAGTCGGATGTCGCGCGACTCAACTACTGGCCGACCATATCGCTAAGCGGCATGCTCGCGCGCAACGGTTGGGAGTTCGCAGGTCAAAACCTGGGGACCAGCACGTTCTGGCTATTCGGCGCGGCGATGGCGATGCCGTTGATCGACTTCGGCGCGCGGCGCTCGCAGGTGGAGTCGTCGGATGCGCAGGCGCAGCAGGCGATGTTCAACTACGAAAAGACCGCGCTCGGCGCATTCTATGACGTCGAGCGTGCGCTGGCGCGTTTGAACCGGCAGGACGAGTTGTTCAATGCGCGCAATGAAGAAGTCGCGCGTCGTACCACGCAGCTGAACCAGGTGCGACGTCGCTACGAGCTCGGCGATACCGGCCGCGTCGATATCGATCAGGTGCGGGTTGCGCTGCTCGAAAGCCAGTCGTCGCAGGCGAGGGAAGAGGTCGGCAAACTGCAGGCACAGTTCGCGCTGTTCAGAGCGATGGGGGGCGGCTGGTTGGCCAATCCGCCAGTCGCAGCGAATCCACAAACGCCGACGGGACCCGCGGCCGCCGCCGGGAACGCACCGGCGCCGGCGTCACAATGAGCGACGACGAGGCACCGCAAACGCACGAAACATTCGCAAGGCCGTTGGCTTCAGTCGGGAGGACTAACAGGAGATGCGCAACGTACGCGCACCTGCTCCGCGTAAGTCCCTTTCTGGAAGAAATCAGCTTCTCTGAAGGGTGAACGATGGCAACCCAGGTCGAGACGAAACTGTCGTTACCCGCATTGACCGCGATGGTCGTCGGCTCAATGGTGGGCGCAGGGATATTCTCGTTGCCGCGCAATTTCGCACGCGCGACCGGACCGTTCGGAGCCGTCATTGCATGGTGCGTGGCGGGCATCGGCATGTATGCGCTGGCGCGCGTGTTCCAGGCGCTCGCACAGCGCCGGCCCGAACTCGATGCCGGCGTGTTCGCCTATGCGCGAGCGGGCTTTGGCGATTATGCGGGCTTTCTATCCGCATTCGGCTACTGGATGGCCGGCTGCTTCGGCAACGTGTCGTACTGGGTGCTGATCAAATCGACGCTCGGCGCTTTCGTCCCCGTCTTTGGCGAGGGCAATACGGCGACCGCGATCATCGTGTCGTCGGTGGGCATCTGGCTGTTTCATCTGGTGATGCTGCGCGGTGTCCAGCAGGCCACGATGATCAACACGATCGTGACGGTCGCGAAAGTGATTCCGATCGTGCTGTTCATCGTGATACTGATCGCGCTGTTTCGCGCCGACATGTTTCATGCAAATCTGCGGGAAGGCAACGATCAGCTCGGCAACGGCCTGTTCTCGCAGGTTCGCGCGACGATGCTCGTCACCGTCTTCGTGTTCGTCGGTATCGAAGGTGCGAGCGTGTACTCGCGCTACGCGAAAAAGCGCTCGGACGTCGGCGCCGCGACGATCACCGGCTTCGTCGCCGTGCTGTGTCTGCTGGTGCTGGTGACTCTGCTGCCTTACGCGAGCTTGCCGCGCGCCGATCTCGCGGTGATGCGCCAACCGTCGATGGCCGCGGTACTCGGCGCGCTGCTCGGCCCATTCGGCGTCGTGTTCATCAGCGCCGGTCTGATCGTTTCGATCCTTGGCGCATACCTCGCATGGTCGCTGATCTGTGCCGAGGTGCTGTTCGCCGCTGCGCGTCTCGAGACGATGCCGCGCATCTTCGCGCGACAAAACGAGCGCAAGCTGCCGGTCGCGGCGATCTGGCTCACGAGCACCGTGGTGCAGTGTTTCGTCGTCAGCACGTACTGGTCGACCGATGCGTTTGCGCTGATGCTCAATCTGACGAGTTCGATGGCGCTGATTCCGTATTTCCTCGTGGCTGCGTACGGCATCAAGGCTGCGCGCCGCGATAGTGGACAGAATGGAGGCACCTTGAGCGGTGCGTTGCGCACCGAGTATTTCGTCGCGATGTTCGCGACGTTCTATACGGCCTTTCTGCTGTTCGCGGGCGGCCTGAAATTCCTGATGCTATCGGCACTGCTTTATGCGCCCGGTACGGTGCTGTATGTATTGGCCAAACGCGAGCGCGGCATGCGGGTGTTTTCGAAAGTCGAGTGGGTCATCTTTGCCGTCGCGGCCTGCGGCGCGATTGCCGCGCTGATCGGCCTCGCGACCGGCACGATCGTCATCTGAGCGGTCGATCATCGTAGTCGCGCGAGCGCGGCTCGATCGGAACGTGTTCGCGGGAGAGCGATCGCAGCATGGACAAGCGCGTCAGACTTTCAGCGCCGGGCCTGATGGCGATGGTGATCGGCTCGATGGTCGGGGTGGGCGTCTTTTCGTTGCCGCAGGCGCTCGGCAAATATACCGGCGTCGTCGGGTCGTTGATCAGCTGGACCATCACCGGCTCCGGCATGCTGATACTCGCGCTGATCTTTCAACGGCTCGCATGGCGCAAGGCCGAGCTCGACGTCGGCGTCTATACATATGCGCGCGTCGGGTTCGGACGCTATACGGGATTTCTGTCGGCGTTCGGCTACTGGTGCGCCAGCTGTCTCGGCAACGTGGCCTATCTCGTGCTGATCAAGTCCGCGCTCGCGATCGTCGTGCCCTCGTTCGGCGCCGGCAATACGTTTAGCGCGATCGTCAGTTCCTCGCTGATGATCTGGGTGTTTCACTATCTGATTCTGCGCGGCGTGAAGGGCTCGTCGATTGCGAATGCGTCTATGACGGTCGCCAAGTTGCTTGCGCTCGGACTGTTCGCGGTGCTCGTGCTGTCGAGCGTCGAGTGGCGGGTGTTCGTCGCGAATCTGTGGACCGGTCCCGAGCCGTCGGCGACCGGTCTTTTCGATGAGGTGCGCAAGACGATGTTAGGGACGGTCTTCGTGTTTCTCGGCGTCGAAGGCGCGAGCGTTTATTCACGGCACGCGCGCGAGCGGCGCGACGTCGGCGTCGCGACCGTGCTCGGCTTTCTATGCGTGCTTGCGTTGATGGTCATGGTCACGTTGTTGTCGTATGGCGTATTGCCGCTCGAGCAGCTGGGTACGCTAAGAAATCCGTCGATGGCTGGCGTGCTGAGCGCCGCGGTCGGTGTCTGGGGCGCGGTCGTGGTCAAGCTCGGCCTGTTGATCTCGGTACTCGGCTCCTATCTCGCATGGACGCTGATCGCCGCCGAAATTCTGCACGCGGCGGGCAAGAGCCGTACGATGCCCGCGTTTCTCGGCCGAGAAAACCGCAACCACGTACCGGTCGCCGCGCTATGGATGACGAGCCTCGTGATCCAGGCGTTTCTGATCGTGACGCTGTTTTCGAAAGAAGCGTTCACGCTGGCCAAGGAGTTCACGACATCGATGAGCCTGATTCCATATCTGTTCGTCGCCGGCTATGGATTGAAGCTCGCCGCGAGCGGCGAATCGTATGCGGGGCAGCCGTGGTCACGGCGCATCGACTTCATGCTCGCGCTGATGGGCTGCGTCTATGCGCTCTTTCTCGTGTACGCGGGCGGCCTGCATTATCTGTTGATGTCGACCGTGCTTTACACGGCGGCGACTGCATGGTTCTACATCGCCGAGCGTCGCAAGGGAAAACGGCCTGTGTTTACGGTGCTGGAACGCTGGCTGTTCATCGTGGTTCTGCTTACCGCGCTGGTCGCGTTCGCCGATCTCGTGCGCAATCATTTCGGGGCTTGAGCATTTCAGTGCCGCTCGCAGGTGACGGCGGTGCTCAGGAGATAGCTTGCTGCGCGCGCCGCGGGGCTCACATCAGCGCGGCCTCGCGAATGCAGCGAATGAAATAGTCGGCCGGGCGCGTGTGAATCGCGCCTTCGCGCTGCATCAGATGCAATCTCGCAGTGCGCGACGTTTCAACGAAATCCAGCCTTTTCATATGCCCCGTCGAGTTCACGAGTTCGAGCGTGTGCGAAGCCCAGGCCATCACCGCGTCGATGCTGAGTGCGAGGCTGTACATCAGCGATTGCGACGTGCAGCGAGTGATCCGGCTCGGCACCGGCAGGCCCTGACGGTTGAACAGATCGGCGACAAATTGCGGATAGTCGTCGGTAGTGTCGGAGTGGACCCATTCGACATCGCACAGATCGGCGAGCGAACTGGCCTTCGCGAGCGCACCGTTCGCGCGCACTGCGAACGCCAAAGGATAAGACAGCAGTTCCGAACATTCGATCGACGAATCGGCGGACGATTCGGTCGCCGCGGCGAGCGCGAAATCGAGCGAACCCTGGCGCAACCGATCCTGTAGTTTCGTCGCGTGAAACTCGAGAAATTCGACTGTGATGTGCGGCATATCCAGGCGAAACCGTGCATAAGCATCGGGCAGCAGCGTAAGTGCCGCGAGCGGCGTCACACCGATCGTCACGCGGCCTTCCTGCGCGCCTCGCTCCATCGCCATCTGCTGTTCGGCGCGCCCGAGTTCCCCGACGATCAACCGCGCATGCCGCAACAGAGATTCCCCGGTGCGCGTAAGAGCGACGCCATTGACGCTACGGCCGAATAACGACATGCCGATATCGGTTTCCAGTTCCCGAATGGCTTTGGTAACGGCTGGCTGACTGACGAATAGCGCCCGCGAGGCGCCGACGATCGTGCCATGATCCGCGACGGCGACCAGTGCGCGCAATTGATGAAGCTTAATTGCCATTAACCTTATTACCTCAGGGTAAATACTATAACTAACGGTTATTGGCATAAAACTTTATCATGTTTTTATTCGCCGCCGCTCTCGTAGACTGCCTCTCAATTCGCGCTGAGCTCGATCCAGCGCGTGTCACACGGGTCTGTCAGAGGAGACGGCGTTGTCCCATAACATCAATATCGATCCCGCAATTCGCGAGCAGGCGGCCGAATTCGTCGAATTGCGCCGGCGCATTCATGCACATCCGGAACTGGGATTCGAAGAAGTCGAAACGAGCCGGCTCGTCGCCGGGAAACTTAAGGAATGGGGTTATCAGGTTACTGAAGGCATCGGGGGTACGGGGGTGGTCGGCCGTCTGAAACTCGGCGACGGCACGCGCGCGATCGGCATTCGCGCGGACATGGACGCGCTGCCGATCATCGAGGACACCGGTCTGCCGTATGCGAGCCGGGTGCACGGCAAGATGCATGCATGCGGGCACGACGGACACACGGCGATCCTGCTGGCGGCCGCGCATTACTTTGCACAAACGCGGCGCTTCGACGGCACGTTGAACCTGATCTTCCAGCCGGCCGAAGAGGGGCAGGGCGGCGCCGTGCGGATGATGGAAGAGGGTCTGTTCGAGCGCTTTCCGTGCGACGCGGTCTACGCGCTGCATAACGCACCGGGCGTGCCGGTCGGCATGTTCATCGTGCAGCAGGGCGCGATGGCGGCATCGGCCGATCTGGTGACGGTCACACTGACCGGCAAGGGCATGCACGCCGCGATGCCGCATCTGAGCCGCGATCCCGTGGTGGCTGCCGCGAGCATCGTGATGGCACTGCAGACCATCGTCGCGCGCAACGTGCCGCCGGCCGATGCCGCGGTGCTGACCGTCGGTGCGATCCAGGCCGGCACCGCGCACAACGTCGTGCCCAACACGGCGACGATCCTGCTGACCGTGCGCACGCTCAGCAACGAGGTCCAGCAACTGATCGAAACGCGCTTGCGCGAGATCGTCGAGAGCCAGGCGGCCAGCTTCGGCGTCAGTGCGCACATCGACTATCAGCGGGTCACGCGCGTGCTGATGAACACCGCTCAGGAGACCGCGCGCGCTCGCGAAGCGGTTGCCGCGGTGGTCGGCGCACAGAACATCCTGCCGCTGCCGCCGGGCATGATGGGCGGTGAGGACTTCTCGTGGATGCTGGAGAAAGTGCCGGGCTGCTACGTCGCGCTCGGCAACGGTCACGAAGGTCACGGCACCTGCATGATTCACAACCCCGGCTACGACTTCAACGATCAGGCGCTGCCGATCGGCGTCGCCTACTGGGCCGCGCTCGTCGAGCAATACCTCTCAGCCTGAACTTCGCCAATTCGCGTTTCGCCGACCCGGCGTGCCGACGGGCCGGTGGCCAGACTACGTCCATATCGGGGATTCACATGAAATATAAAAAGACCGTTTGCGCCGCGACCGTGGCGCTGATGTCACATGCGGCCTGGGCCGACTCGTACCTGCAGCAATGGCTGTCCGCGTGGCCGTCGATGGAAAGCGCGATCCAGCAGAACGGCGTTCAGCTGTACGGCGCCGTCGACATGGGTCTGAACTTCCAGAGCGTCAGCGGCACCTCGAAGTGGCAAACGCAGAGCGGCGGCGTTCATACGTCGCAATTTGGGTTGTTTGGCCGCGAAGATCTCGGCGGCGGCCTGAAGGCGGAATTCAACCTCGAAAACGGCTTCATGGCGAACAATGGCGCGTTCGGCACCAGCAACACGCTGTTCGACCGCGCCGCATGGGTCGGGCTGAACTCGGCGACATGGGGTGTGGTGCGCCTCGGCTTGCAACCGACCGCGAACCTGCCGGAAGTCATCGACCCATTCGGCGAAGTGACGACGAACTCGGTTGTCGCGTGGCTCGCCGGCGGTGCGGTGCAGACGCCGAAGGGCGTCGGCTACAACGCGGACCTCGGGCCGGGTTCGAGCCAGGTGCTGGTGCGCGCGAGCAACGCGGTGACATGGACCACGCCGCGGGTGATGGGCTTCGGCGCGACGTTCCTGTATGCGTTCAACAACCAGGCCGGCGTGTCGCCGAATGCGTCGAATCAGGGCGTGGTCGCGTCGTGGACGAACGGCACGTGGTACCTGTCGGGTGCCTACAACCGCGTGTGGAGCTCGCCGGTCGAAACCTCGGCGGGCAAGCAAACCGTGCGCAACGATATCTACGGGGTATCTGCGATCTACGACGTCGGCAGCTACGTGCTAACGGCCGCGTTCGCGCAGGTGGCGCCGAAGCTCGCAGGCAACGGCATCGCGCGCTCGTACATCGTCGGCGCGACAGTGCCGTGGGGACGTCACGCGGTGCGCGCGTCGGTGGTCTATCGCGATACATCGGGAGTGCGTGACAGTGCTGGCGATCCGGCGAAGGACTCGGCGCTCGGCGCGATGCTCGGCTACGACTACTCGCTGTCGAAGCGCACGTCGCTGTATGCGCGCGCGGGCTTCATCCGCAACTACGGGATTTCGAGTGTGATTCTGAACAGTAATCCGCTGCCGCTGCAAACGGGGACCGCGTCGCCTGAACTGGGCACGACGCCGATGACGGCGTCACTCGGCATCTATCACCTGTTCTGAATCGAGACACGGCGGGTCGTCGCCTATGCGCCGGTCTGGTATATGAGCGCGTGCATACTCGTCAGTCTCGCCGCGCTGACTGTATTCGACGAGCGCATCACCGATTAACGGCCGGAGTCGTCGTCGGTGTCATCCGGCCATAGATGACAGGAGAACAAAATGAACGCACGGAAATGGGTGAAGCTGGTTGGCGCGAGCGCGATCGTGTTCGCTTGCCTGAATACTCACGCGCAACCGCAAGCGGGTGGGTCGGTTCCGACGGCGCAAGCGGAGGCGGCTTCCTCGCCAACCGAGGGCGAGATCAAGGCAGCCAACCGGCAACTCGTGCGGGACGTACGCCGCGCATTCAGAAACGCGCGAAGTCAGGGGCTGCGGGCCAGCAACATTACAGTGCGCGCAAATAACGGCGTCGTGACGTTGACGGGCAGCGCGCCGACCGCGGACCAGGTCGATCTCGCTACCAACATTGCGAAAGGCGTACCCGGTGTTCAGTCGGTGACGAGCCGCGTCGCGGTGCGCAAGGAATTCAGCACACGGGGCAGCAACTAGCGAGGAATCGCGACGGGTCCGACTGGGGCTAGATGTTGACTCGAAGCACGACGTTGCTCATCGCCCAGTCATTGCCGCTTCTTGTGGAACGCTCAACGTACTTGCCGCTCGCAAGCGTGTCTGGAGAGCACCTTGAGCCAAGCACTCCTCGTACCTATGACGCATATAGGAATTCTCCGATTTTTTTCCTGTTAGCGCCCCGTACAATCCGGCTAAGTTGAAGGCGGGAGTCTTTTAAATTCTCGCCGCTGTCCATGTCAGGTTGCATGCGAAAAATTACTTTGTGTTCTACCAAAAGCGCACCGACCTGCTCAGCGATTTCAATTGATTCAAAAAAACAGTGGCTCAAAAACGTCCGACGAGTGGCATGGGCGAGATATTCCCGCGCCCTTCCCGTCATGTATCGGCGTGAAATGACATCGTACTTTGGTAACAAAGCATGCAGGTGTGTCGGCACGAGAAAAGTATTCACCAGCGTGGTATGGAGTGCGAGTGAACAAAATCAGAGTGGCTATTGCCGACGATCATCCATTCATTCTCCTCGGCGTCGAGCATCTTCTCCAGCGTTGTCCGGATATTCAGGTCTGTTTCAAAAGCGAAACGATTGGCCAGCTTCTCCAGCTGTTGGTTGAAGTACCAGTCGATGTGCTCGTGTGCGACTACGAATTCGAAGGCGATCCGTATGCCGATGGTCTCAATCTTCTTGACCGCATCCGGCGTGTCGCTCCAACCTTACGAGTAGTGTTCCTGAGTACGCACTCTTCCACGCACATCATTTCGGCTGCGCTCAATGCGGGGGCGGCCGGCTTTGTCGGTAAGGGGCCGGAGGGCTTTGTCAGCCTGACCGCTGCCATTCGTGCCGCCAAGAATAAGAGCGTCTTTCTGCCTGATTCCATTGCGAACAAGATGTTGCGCGCAACGGCGCGCGCAGCGGAAGGCGGTTCTTCTCTCAATTTGCTGTCTAAAAATGAGTCGACAGTCGTGCGAATGATCTGCGACGGCATGTCGATCGCCACAATTGCCGAGCGGCTCAATCGCAGTCCCAAGACCGTCAGCAATCAGAAGAACGCTGGCATGAAGAAGCTGGGTGCCAGAAACGACGTAGAACTCGTCACGATCGTGCGCGAGTGGTCCTGCTCGTAGCCATTGCCGCGATCCTCAGGCGGATTCTGTAGTTCTCCTGGCGCCTTTCCCCAACCGTCTGGCGGTCCTGACATCGGCTCAGTTCGAGGATCGACACGCCGTTTGTCGGCTGTCCCATATGGTATTTCATTTTGGGTATCGGCCCATTAACACCGACCTTCTTCAATGACATCATTCCTCTGCCTTGACGATCGCTGGGGAGCTCCGGCTTCACAAGGGTGTGTAGTTTTGAAATAGCAACAAAGAGGAATCTCATGAAAAAACAAGTGACGCAACTCATGATCGCGGTGGCCGGCCTGTCCGTCGCGCCGATGGTTTTCGCTCAAGCCGCACCGGGCACAGGTCAGGTAACGTTCAACGGCGAACTGATCGACGACACCTGCGTGATTAACGCCGGTGACGACGACAAGACGGTCACGCTGCCTACCCTGTCTACCCAGTCGCTGGTTGCCGCTGGCAAACCGCCGGCTCCAGGATGTTCGAAATTTCGGTGTCGCAGTGCCCGGCAACGCTGACCAATGTCGCGGCGCATTTCGAGACCACGAACATGGACCCGGCTACGCGTAATGCCATCAATCAGGCAAGCACTTCGCCGGCTTCCAATGTCGAAGTGCAATTGCTTGACAGTGATGGCAATACGCCAATTCTTCTGGGTAGCACGGGTTCGTTCGTTCCTATCGCGAGCAACGGCACCGCAACGATGAACTACGGCGGCCGGTACTACGCAACGAACAAAACCACGGCCGGTAACGTGACGGCTGTTGTTCGCTACACGTTGGCATATCAGTAAGCCAGTCCAAGCCGAATGGCATCGGGTTGCGCTTCTTCTCGGAAGGCAACCCGAAGTGACATTCCGCTTATCGGTCGCGTGGAGGAGCGAGTGTCTTCAATGAAATTCTCTAGATATCTGGTTGCGGCCATAGCGTGCAGTGTCGCGTCGTTTGCTGCACAAGCTGCTATCACCATTACCGGTACACGAGTTATTTATCCGGCGCAAAACCGTGAAGTCAACGTTCGTTTGAACAATGTTGAGAGCCGCCCGGTCCTGGTCCAAGCGTGGCTGGACGACGGCGATGCGGCAGCTGCGCCGAATGAAATCAAGGTGCCGTTTACGTTGTTGCCAGCCGTATTTCGAGTCGAACCTCACCGAGGTCAGGCTTTGCGCATCATGTTCGCGGGCGGCGACCTGCCGGTTGACCGTGAAACAGTCTATTGGTTGAACGTTCTGGAAATTCCGCCGAAGCCTAAGGACGCTGATGACCGGAACATGATTCAGCTCGCGTTCCGCACGCGTATCAAGATGTTTTACCGGCCCACATCGTTGCTCGATGACCCAACGGCGGGGCGAGCTCAACTGAAGTGGCATGTCGAGTCGGATGACAAAGGTCAGAAGGTCGTTCGTCTCGACAACCCATCGCCCTACTACATTTCCGTCGGCATGGCGGAAGTAGAGACGGCAGGCAAGAAAGTCGCTCTTTTGCCCACTATGGCACCTCCGTTCGGGCACGTTGATCTCCATCCACAAGAAGGAAAGCTGGATATCAAAGCTCCTGCCACGGTTTCCTACACAGTTCTGAACGACTTCGGCACAGCGATCAAGGACTCGGCGGTGGTGGTAGGAGTACAAAGCGCGGAAGCGCAAAAGAATCAATAATTGGAATACGGTATGTCGGGCGTGCGGAATAGTAAGACGGCGGTTGCAACAGTATTCACTAATGTCCCTTTCCGATTCCACCCACTGGCGTGGGCGGCAATCGTAGCGTCGGGCTGGGTCTTTTCCGCGAATTCCGCGGTCGCCGCATGTGCGTCGGATTCGGGCGGGGCGACGCCGCCCAGTGACTGCTCGGCGTCCGAACTGCCGCAGCAGGCAGTTGGTGCCAACGTAGAAGCTGCGCATACAGATGCGTCATCTGACCTGCCGACATCGAATGCGCCGTCTGTGGAAGCTCCGCAAGAAGTCGAGTTCAATCCCGCGTTCTTCACGGGCAACGTCGCCGATCTGTCGCGCTATACGCGAGGTAATCCTGTTGCTCCGGGTGTCTATCCGGTCGAACTGCTCGTCAATGGTAAGAAGCGTGGACGCTTCGATGTCGTTTTTCAGGCGGTGCCGGACTCGGATATCGCCAGGCCCTGCTTCACGATACCCAGCCTGGACCGGGCTGGCGTAGATACTGAACACGTGATCCAACGGCTAACGGAAACCGGAAAGGGCGACGTCGACGATGCAGATGCGTCATCGCAATGCGTGCCGCTGGCGGAAGCCATACCAGGATCGCTGGCATCGTTCAACACCGCCGATCTCCAGCTCGATCTGTCGATTCCACAGATCGAACTGCGCAAGGAGGCTGCCGGTTATGTCGATCCATCCCGTTGGGACAACGGGATCAACGCAGGCTTCGTGCAATACAGTCTCGCCAGCTATACGACTCACCAGAACAATGGGAGCGGAGACTTCACCAGTGCCTACCTCGGTGTGCAAAGCGGATTAAACGTGAACGGCTGGCGTTTCCGGCAGTGGGCCACGGCAAGCTTGCAGAACCGGAGTCCCGACGCGCATTGGCAAAGTGTCGCGCTGTTCGCGCAGCACGATGTCACGGCGCTGAAGAGTCAATTGACGATCGGCGACAGCTCGACGAGCGGTGACGTCTTCGATTCGTTCAACGTGCGTGGCGTCCAGCTTTCGAGCGACGACCGCATGTTGCCGGATTCCATGCGCTCCTACGCACCGGTTGTGCGTGGCGTGGCCGATACCAATGCACGCATCATCGTCCGTCAGAACAACGTCATCGTCGCGGAGACCAGCGTACCGCCGGGGCCATTTGAATTGAGCGACCTGCCGGCTACCGGCTATGGCGGCGACCTTCAGGTCACTATTGCAGAATCCGACGGCCGCCAGCGGACTTTTCTGGTTCCGTTCGCGTCAGTCCCGCAGTTGTTGCGGCCAGGTGTTTCACGTTTCAATCTGACGACCGGTGTCTATCGCGATACCGTGCTGGATAGCCATCCGTGGGTAGCGCAGGCGGTTTATCAGCGCGGCCTGACAAACCTGTGGACCGGCTACACCGGTGCACAGTTCGCGGAAGGTTATTGGGCAGGGCTGGTCGGTGTCGCGCTCAATACGCCGCTCGGCGCATTCGCGTTTGACGTAACCGCGGCCGGAACGAATATTCCCGGCATGTCGGGTGGTCGTCCCGGCTACAGTACCCGGATCAGCTACAGCAAGCTTCTTCCGGGGCCGAACACGAATTTTTCGGTTGCGGCCTACCGCTATTCGACCGCACGCTTCTATAGCCTGCGTGACGCGATGTACGCGCGATATGGCCCGCGAGACATCACGGGTCAGTATGACTACCGCACGCGCAGCCGTCTGCAACTGAACGTCAACCAACCGATCGGCGAGTCTAGTTCTTTTTATATCGCCGGCAGTTCGCAGAACTACTGGGGCGCGTCGAAGGGCTACGATCTGCAATATCAGGTTGGCTTCAACAGCGCGTACAAACGGGTGTCCTACTCGCTGTATGCGCAACGCACGCGCCTGCAAAACTCGAAGATCAGCACGCAGGTAGGCTTGAACCTGACGATTCCGCTCGGTAAGGTCGACTCGAACGAGCATCGTACGTTCGACTATCTGACCACCAACGTTGCGCGCAGCTCGAACGGGGACAGCACGATCCAGGCCACTGCGTCGGGCAACACGACCGGAGCCACGCCGATCAACTACGGTGTCAACGCATCGAGGATCGTCGCCGGCGACAATCGAACCGTTTCCGCAGGCGGTTACGCGATGTATCGCGCGCCGTTCGGTACGTACAACCTCAATGCATCGATCAGCAATCAGACCCGTCAAGCCGCATTCAACGCCGACGGCGCGGTCGTCATTCACAGCGGCGGCGTCACGCTGAGCCCGCCACTCGGTCAGGCCTTCGCGCTCGTCGAAGCGAAAGGCGCAGAGGGTGGCCGGATTATCAATGGCCAGGGCGCGCGAATCGACGGCCACGGCTATGCGGTGGTGTCTTCGTTGACGCCATACCGGGTCAACACGGTCGCGCTGGATCCGAGCGACGTGCCGCTCGACGTTGAACTGGGCAACACGAGTGAAGAAGTCGTGCCGCGCGCGAATTCGCTGGTGAAGGTGAAGATTGCGACGACGCAGGGCACACCTATCTTCGCGGAGGTCATGGATAGGGAAGGCAAAGCCATGCCGATGGGCGCCGAGTTGTTCGATGAATCCGAGAAATCGGTGGGCATCGTCGGTCAGGGCGGTCTCGCGTATCTGCGCGGCCTCGAGCACGAAGGCAAGCTGCTGGTGCGCTGGGGCAACCGCGCAGCGGAGCAGTGCGTGATGCCGTACACGGTGCCAGCCGACGACAAAGCGGACAGCAGCCCTCACGCGGGAATCGTTGCGCGCATCAAACTGAGCTGTGATCCAGCGCTTGTCTGGTCTGCGCCGGCAAAGCCCGTCGCGCGGCGTTCAGCGGGCGCGGCGCTTGTCAGTTCTCTTCGCTGAAGGCGAAGGCCGATGCCCGGTCAGCGCCAGCGCTGCGGCTCAGATGATTCCGCCGACAGTGGAGGTCAGAAAATGAAAAATATTTGCAGATACTTTCGAATTGCCGGACCAACTGCCGGGTTGATCGCGAGTGCGCTGTTGGGATCAGTTTGCGTATATGCGCAAGGATCGCCCTCGGTCACGCTCAACTTTAGTGGCACCTACAACGCGACGACGTGTTCGCTGGTCAGTTCGCCCGACATGACGGTCACATTGCCGAGGCTTTCGACGCAATCGCTGCCGAGAGCCGGAGTGGCGGATGGCTCAAAGGTCTTCACCATCACGATCCGATGCCCAAGCGGCGAGACGGGTGCGCGCGTGTATTTCGAGAGCGGTTCGTCGACCGATCCCAATACGGGAAATTTGGACCTGCAAAACGCGGGCGGCACGACATCGGCAAAGAATGTACAGGTCATGCTGGCGAATGCGGACGGATCGCGGATCAAGGTCGGCGACCGATCCACGATGAAGGTCATTCCGATCACGTCCACCGATCCGACGCCGGTGGATTTCATTGCCAGCTACTACGCAACGGGTCGAGCCACGGCTGGCACTGTGAGTACATTCGTCACCTATGTCGTCGAAATGCCCTGAGGGTGCCGGCGCGCATACGTTTATATGATGTTTGATTCAACGGTCGCGCTGATGCGAGCGACAGCCTTGCATGCGGCACTGCTGTCCGACGGCGCGCAAATGCCGGCTGTTCCTTTTTGGCGCGCGCGTTGTAGCACGTTGATCGAAACGCTACAGCAGCAAATGCAGGATCGAAACTTTCCGCCAACGGATATCCAGGAAGTCAGCCTCGCACAGTGCGTTCTGCTGGATGAGCTGACGCTGCATGCATTGCCTTCCAACCAGCACGAAGAATGGTTGCGTGACCCGTTGCAGAGGCGTTTTCATGGCGTGCGCGATGGCACTGCATTGGTTTGGGAACGGATCGGAACGGTGGTGGATGGCGGCGGCCGAGATCTCGCCGGACTCGAGTTCTACAGCATGTTGCTGGGGCTGGGCTTCGACGGCGGACGCAGAGACGCGAACGCATATCTGGAGCGTGCGAGATTGGAGTTGAACTGGCATAGATGTGATACGGCGGCGTTGTCCACACCCGACGCACCGAAAACCGCCATGACACCGTCCAATTCGATTCGGCCGGCGGACATATCACGCATCGCACTTTCGCGCAGGACCGCCGGCGTGCTCATTGCTGGCGCGATTGCCGTCGCGTCACTATGGACGGCGCTGGACGTTAGCCTGGACGTTGCGATAAGTGATCTACCTGAATCATCGTCCCCGCAGAGTACGCAATGATTTCCGCAAACAGCTACCGAGCGGCGCTGATCTGGGTCGCTGTCTCCGTTGCCGGCCTGATCTGGCTGTGTTTGCCGCTTGCCCTTCAACCGTCGTGGCCCGTTGTGCTTAGCCTTGTTCTGCTGACGGCGGTGGGCACGGCGGTATTGCCAACTTGCGGGCGATCGAAGCCGACCCACGAGGACCAGCACGTTCAGACCGGGAACATGCGCGAGTTATCGATCGTTCTTGTCGCCGGGCCACATGCCGGTGCGTTGTTTGCGCGCGATGGCCAAGCAGCCACGCTGCGCCGAAGCGTTGATGCCGTGTGGTTTCATGTCACGTCCCCCGGGGCGCTGTCCAGCGTGTTGGACACGGTGATGGAGTCGTATCAACGTCCGCCGGATGCTGTGTTGATGCCCGTTGTTCCCGACGCTGAGTGCGACGACGCGGTGATTCGCCGCGAATTTACCCGCTGGAAGCATGAAATCGCCGCAAGCACCGCTCCCCGGGCGTTCGTATTACCTTGCTATCTCGCGATCTACGCTTATCTCGGCGCGAATCGCGACCGCGCAGTGGAACCGGTCTGGTTCGGCGATGCAAGCAGTTTGTCGACAACGCCACTCGCGACCGCAACCGCTTGGCAACATGCGCAAGCACTCAGGCAACAGCTGGACCAGGCATGGCTCGCGGTCGCACGGCCGCAACGTGCCTCGCGTGCCGGCTTGGGACACGCAGTGTTCGACTGGCTAGAAGATGCGGCGCTGTTGTCGATACTTTCGTCGCTCGCGAACACCGCGCCGCTCTCGCTGCGTGGCTTGCTGTTGGCCGATATCGGACACCCACCGATGCGTCCCGGCGCCTGGTCGCGATGGCTAACCGGAAAAACCACGCTGCGGCCGCCGCTGATGACGCCGAAGGCGCAGCCGCAGCCGCTGTCTCTACCCTTACTCAGGACCATTGTGCGGAACGAGAGCGTCCGGTTCTCGAAGAGCGAGCGGGGCCGACCGTACTCCGCAATGCTGCACGCAGTGGCTGCGTCGGCCGTCGTCCTGATGGTATCGGTTGGTGTGTCAGCATGGTCGAACAGCAGATTGGTCGCGCGAGTCGCGGACGACCTCGAGGTGTACACGCATATACCCACAGCCCGTGCCGACGCGAAGCGTGAGCGATTCGAATCGTTGCGCAGGCATTCCGCCGAGCTGGCTCGCTATGCGAGCAACGGTGTGCCGACGGGACTCGGCTGGGGACTGTATCGGGGCAAGCGGTTGCAAGTCGCGCTTGAACGCGTGACCGCCACATCGCATTCACCATCGATTCCCGCGCATTCGCCGCCGTACGCTGTGACGATCGACAATTTCCTGTTGTTCGACAGCGGCAAGACGACGCTGAAGCCAGGTGCAGAGCCGAGACTCAAAGGCGTTCTCGATCTGATTCGCGCCAATCCCGACAAGCGGATCCTGATCGCGGGTCACACGGACAACATGGGTTCCAGCGTCGCGAATCAGAAGCTGTCCGAGGCACGGGCACAGGCCATCCGCGATTGGTTCGTCAACACTGCTTCCTTGCCCGTGACACGTTTCGCCATTCAGGGATATGGCGACACGCGGCCGATTGCCAGCAATGAAAATACTCAGGACCGCGAGAAGAATCGTCGTGCCGAAATTACCCTTATTCCCGATTCAGGCGCCCAATAAAAGTACTCGTCGCGGGTATCCGTCCAAGTGGCAGCATTCGTGGCACGTCAAACCCCTCATTTGTTCTTGCAATCGAGACCGAATTTTGGGCAACCGCCCATATCGTCACGCTGCTTCGAGACATAACATCACCGGATAGCGCATTTCCTAAGTGAAAACGAGCGGTGCCACCGCTTCTTATTTTATTTGAGCGATAACCTCAGAGCACTATGTCGGCTTCTACCAGTTCTCAAAAATTCATCGCACGTAATCGTGCTCCTCGCGTCCAGATCGAATACGACGTCGAAATTTACGGTTCCGATAAGAGAGTCGAGCTCCCGTTCGTGATGGGCGTCCTCGCCGACTTGTCGGGCAAGCCGCTCGAACCGTTGCCCGCCGTCGGCGATCGCAAGTTCTTCAATATCGACATCGAGAACTTCGACGAGCGAATGAAGGCCATGAAACCGCGTGTCGCGTTCGCGGTGCCCAACACGCTGACGAGCGAAGGTCAGCTGATGGTCGATATCACGTTCGAAAGCATGGACGATTTCTCGCCCGCAGCCGTCGCGAAGAAGGTTAACGCGCTCGCGCAACTGCTGGAGGCGCGTACGCAACTCGCCAATCTGCAAACGTATATGGATGGCAAGAGTGGCGCGGAAAACCTGGTCAGCAAAGTGTTGAGAGACCCTGCATTGCTCGAAGCGCTTGCCAAGGCGCCGAAACCGGAAGCGGCAACCACCGGCGAGCCGGTGACCGACGAATGATCTTTGCTTTCCGCACGAAAGCACAGCCTGAAACAATGGGGAAATGATGGCCGAACTTCAAGCGAATACGCGCGCCAAGGCAACGGCGAGCGTGACCAATCAATCCGATTTCAATGCACTCCTGTCGCGCGAATTCAAGCCCAAAACGCAGCGCGCGCGCGAGGCTGTAGAGGGGGCTGTCCGAACGCTCGCTCAGCAAGCACTGCTTACATCGGCAACAGTGTCGGACGACGCCTACAAAAACATAGAGTCGATTATTGGGGAGATCGATCGCAAATTGTCCGAACAGATCAACCTGATTCTTCATCACGAAGATTTCCAGAGTCTTGAAAGCGCATGGCGTGGACTTCACCACCTCGTCGCGAACACGGAAACGGATGAGAAACTGAAGATACGCTTCATGGACGTGTCGAAGGACGATCTGCGCCGCACGATGAAGCGCTATAAAGGGATTGCGTGGGACCAGAGTCCGTTCTTCAAGCAAATCTACGAGGAAGAGTACGGGCAGTTGGGTGGCGAGCCGTACGGCTGTCTCGTCGCTGACTACTACTTCGATCACACACCGGCCGATGTCGACCTGCTGGGCTCGATTGCAAAGGTGGCGGCAGCATCGCATGCGCCGTTCATTAGCGGCGCGGCGCCGTCCGTGCTGCAGATGGACTCGTGGCAGGAACTCGCGAACCCACGCGACCTGACGAAGATCTTTACGCAAAACCTCGAGTACGCGCCTTGGAACTCGCTGCGCAGTTCCGAAGACGCGCGTTACATCGGCCTTGCAATGCCGCGTTTTCTTGCGCGTCTGCCGTATGGCGTCAAGACTAATCCGGTCGACGAATTCAATTTCGAAGAGGCGACCGACGGCGCGGATCATCAACGCTATGTATGGTCGAACGCGGCCTACGCAATGGCGGTGAACATCAACCGTTCGTTCAAGAACTACGGCTGGTGCACGCTGATTCGCGGCGTGGAAAGCGGCGGTGTGGTTGAAAACCTACCGTGTCACACGTTCCCGACGGATGACGGCGGGATCGACATGAAGTGCCCGACGGAAATCGCGATCTCCGACCGCCGCGAAGCGGAATTGTCCAAGAGTGGCTTCATACCGCTCATCCACCGCAAGAACACTGATTACGCGGCGTTCATCGGTGCGCAATCGTTGCAGAAACCGGTCGAGTACCACGATCCGGACGCAACTGCTAACGCGAATCTATCGGCGCGTCTTCCGTATCTGTTTGCATGCTCGCGCTTTGCGCATTACCTGAAGTGCATCGTGCGCGACAAGATCGGCGCATTCAAGGAGCGCGACGAAATGCAGCAGTGGCTCAATGAATGGGTCATGAACTACGTCGACGCCGATCCCGCGAATTCGTCGCAGGAAACCAAGGCACGTCGACCGCTGGCGGCGGCCGAAGTGGTCGTCGAGGACGTCGAGGGAAATCCTGGATATTACCAGGCGAAATTCTTCCTGCGCCCCCATTTCCAGCTCGAAGGTCTGACGGTTTCTTTGCGTCTCGTCGCGAAGCTGCCGCTCGTGAAGGAAGCCGCCTGATCCTGCGTCTACCGCTTATGCGGTGATTGAGCGACGGACAGGCGCTCACTAAATATGCCTGGCTTTCATTGAGCAACTCAAAACTAACGTGTACCAAGGAGTACTTTTATGGCGCAAGACATCTTTCTCAAGATTAACGGGATTGATGGTGAGTCGGCAGACGCTAACCACAAGGATGAAATCGACGTTCTGAGCTGGGGGTGGGGCGTTACGCAGCAATCGAATATGCACGTTGGTTCCGGCGGTGGCGCCGGCCGGGCAACGGTCGAAGACTTCACGTTCGAGCATTTCATCGATCGTGCAACGCCCAATCTGACGCAATACTGCCTGACCGGTAAGCACATCGATGAAGCGAAGCTGGTCGTGCGTAAAGCCGGCGGCAATCCGCTCGAATACATCAAATTCACGATGAGCGACGTGCTGGTTACCTCGGTGCATCCCTCCGGCGTCAGCGACAGCGAATCACGTCCCCGCGAAACGGTGAGTCTGTCCTTTGCTCGCCTGAAGCAGGAATATGTGGTGCAGAACGCGCAAGGCGGCAGCGGCGGTGCGATCACGGCGACCTTCGATATCAAGAAGAACAAAGCCTAAAGTCGCACAGATTCCTGAATCCTGACACCACCACTCTTTTGTCCGGTGGACAGTGTCAAGACTGTTAGCCAGGATGCCGGGCTGGATGCAGGCATCCTGGTTCATTCAGGACTACGTGCGAGACCTCCTTGATACCGTCAGATGGTTTCGAACTTTCTTTCTCGCTTCGCGATATGGCTGAGCATCGGGGGCTGGCTAGCCCTAAGCGGGGTGAGCGCATGGCTGTCCGGGTGCGCTGGCGCGCCGGCTCCCGTTATCAAGGAGCGAACGACCCTCCGGCTTCAGATCGCGGCAAACGAGAACGTCAATCCGAACGAGTGGGGAACGGCGGCGCCGATCCTCGTGCGGATCTACGAACTGAAGTCACCCACCGCGTTTCAAACCGCCGACTTTTTCACGCTGCAAAGCGACGACAAAAAAATCCTTGGCGACGACGCGCTGATCGTCGACGAATTCATTCTGCGTCCCGGCGACACCCGCGAGATCGTCCGCAAGTCGAATGCCGCCACTACCGCAATTGGCGTGCTGGCCGGCTACCGGGATCTCGGGAAATCAGTCTGGCGCGCGGTGTACCGGTTGCCAGTCGCGCCCGACGCCGCATGGTACAGGATGGCTCTTCCAGACAAGGAACAGAAGCTGACGATCCAGCTTGACCAGCGCACTGTTTCGATTTCAAAGTCAGACTAATATCAATGAGTTGGTATAGCAAAGTTGTTTGGAGCGAGGGACTTTTCCTGCGCCCGCAATTGTTTCAGCAGCAGGAACGATATTTCGAGTCGTTCGCGCATCGCCGCAGTGCGCCGCTGAGCCCGTTTTTCTGGGGCTTCAGCCGTTATGAAATCGATCAGGAATCGCTCGCGTTCGGCAAGCTGGTATTCAAAAGCGGGCTCGGCGTATTTCCGGACGGCACGCCGTTCGAGGTGCCGGGTCTGACGCAGCCTCCGCCCCCACTGACGATCGGACCGGAACATCAGGAGCAGGTGATTTACCTGGCGATCCCGCTTCGCCTGCCGAATACCGAGGAAACCGCCTTCACCGAGCAGAGCGGATCGCTGGCCCGTTACCATGCGTACGACACGGAACTGCGCGACAGCAATGCGATCGGCCAGGGCCCGAAGCCCGTCCAACTGTCGAATCTGCGCCTGCGGCTGTTGCCAGAGAAAGAGCTGACACAGTCCTGGATCGGTGTTGCGCTGACGCGCGTGAAGGCGCTGCACGCGGACGGCGCCGTGTCGCTGCACAGCACCGACCACATTCCGCCCGTGACCGGCTACGGCGCGAATCCACTGCTGCGCGAATGGGCGATGCAGCTGCACGGCCTCGCGCGACTACGCGCCGACGCGCTCGCCGCTCGTCTGTCAGGTGCCGATGGCCGTTCGGGCGCGGCGGCCGAAGTGGCCGACTATCTGCTGCTCCAGGTGCTCAATCGCTATGAGCCGCTGCTCGAACATATTTGCCAGCTCGAGGAGACAGCGCCGGTAAACCTGTATCGCGAGCTCGCGCTTTTTGCCGGCGAGCTTTCGACCTTCGTGCGTCCACAAACGCGTCGTCCGCGGCCTGCTCCAGGCTATGACCACGCGCAGCTCTACAGCAGTATCAGGCCGCTCGTCGAGGAGGTTCACTATCTGTTGAACCAGGTGTTGATTCGCGGTGCGCAGCCGATTGCGCTTACGGAGCAGGCGCACGGCATCCGCACGGCCGCCATGTTGCCGAACGAACTGGCAGGCTATTCGAGCCTCGTGCTCGCGGTGGGCGCGCAGATGCCTTCGGAATTGCTGCAGCAGCAGTTTCTTGCCCAAACGAAGATCAGCCATCCACAGCGCTTGCCGGAATTGATCCGTTCGCATCTGCCGGGTCTGACCATAGCCGCGCTGCCGGTTCCTCCGCGCCAGATTCCGTTCAACTCGGGCTTTATATATTTCGAACTGTCGCGTACCGGACCGTTCTGGGAGCAGATTGCACGGCACGGAGGGCTTGCCATGCACGTCGCCGGACACTTCCCGGAACTCAAGCTTGAACTGTGGGGCGTGCGTCAAAAATGAGTACCGGCGCATACGGGGATGATGCGTTCGACTTTCTGCTGAACCCCGAGAACTCCGCTTCTGGCCAGAGCCAGCCGTCTGGATTGCCCGCGGGCCGTCCCGCAACCGCGGCCGCCGCCAATCAGGAACCGGTCGTGGATGCGACCTCCTTCGATCCGCCGGAAGAGGTGCAGACGCGTCTCGAGCGCATGAAGACCGCGCGCAATCCGTTGCGTGAAGCCGCACAGCCTTTGTTGCGCATGTTGGCGGACATGCCGGCTTCGCTCGATTCGTTGGCCGCGGT
This sequence comes from Paraburkholderia youngii, assembly GCF_013366925.1. Lineage (NCBI taxonomy): Bacteria > Pseudomonadati > Pseudomonadota > Betaproteobacteria > Burkholderiales > Burkholderiaceae > Paraburkholderia > Paraburkholderia youngii. Next base: position 1,072,038 of record NZ_JAALDK010000002.1, on the reverse strand, counting down.
CGCGAGCTTGCGCTCGCTGCTGGTGCGTGAGGTCGCCGCATTCCAGAAGGTCTGCGACAAGGCAGGTTTGCCGTGGAAACATGTGGCGGCTGTTCGTTACGCGCTGTGCACCGCGCTCGACGAAGCCGCCAACCGCACGCGTTGGGGGAGCGGTGGCATCTGGGCCGCACGGGGTCTGTTGCTGAACTTCGAAGGAGAAGTGGACGGTGGCGAGAAGTTCTTCCTGCTGATCGGCCGCATGGCAACCGACCCCCAGGAGTACATCGACGTACTCGAGGTGCTGTATCGCATTCTCAGCCTGGGATTCGAAGGACGCTACAGCGTTGCCGCGGACGGTCCACGTCATCTGGAGCAGATCCGGCAGCGGATGCTGACGCTCATCAGCGGCACGCGCGACACGCTGCGGCTCGAACTGTCGCCGCATTGGCGCGGCGAGGAGCCGGGCAGGATGCGGCTGCTGAAAAGCGTGCCGGTCTGGGCGACGGCGGGCGTCGCCGCGCTATGCGTGTTCTCGTTGTTCGCCTGGTACGAGTATCGGCTTCTGGCGCAAAGCAATGCGCTGCAAGCAAAGATTCTCGCGATCGGAGTGCCGATCAAGGTCGCGGCTCCGGTCGTTCACGAGCGCTTGCGCCTGTCCGTTCTGCTGAAGGATGAGATTGCTCGCGGCCAGGTCCTGGTCGAAGAGAACGAGCGCAGCAGCCGGGTCGTGTTTCGTGGCGACTACGTGTTTCTTCCGGGGCAAAGCCGCATTCGCCCGGAACTGGATCCAGTGCTGAGCAGGGTTGCGCAGGAGGTCGCGCGGGTCGGCGGCCATGTCACGGTGACCGGGCACACCGACAACCAGCCGATCCATACGGCGGAGTTTCCCGACAACCGGGTGTTATCGGAACAGCGCGCGGCGTTCGTCGCCGACGTATTGAAGGCGCACGGCGTGCCTGCCAATCGCATCCTGGCCGTCGGCAAGGGCGATGCCCAACCTGTCGCGGACAACACTACAGCGGAAGGTCGTTCCCGCAATCGACGCGTGGAAGTCTTCGTCGCGCACTAACGGGAAAGCCTTGATGTCTTATTTGAACCGCTTATCGAAACTGGTGCTGACGCGCCAGACGCTGGTGCTCGCCGCGATCCTCGTGGCGGCTATGGCTCTCTGGTTCGTGGGGCCTCTGATCGCTTTTGGCGACTACCGGCCGCTCGACAGCGTGTTCTCGCGCGCGCTGTCGATCGTCGTGCTGTTGTTGCTGCTGCTGTTCTGGCTGCTCGGCTGGTCGCCGGGCGTCATCGGCGTCGCGTTGCTGTGTGTCGCGCTCTGGTATTTCGGACCGATACTCGCGTTCGGCGAAACGCATACGCTCGGCACTACATGGTCCCGCGTGCTGCTGATCTCGGTGCTGCTTGCCTGCTACGCGATCTATGGGCTGTATCGCCTGTGGCGGGCAGTGCGCAGCGACGACGTGCTGCTGCAGCGCGTTCTGAACCCGTTCACGAAGAAGCCGGCCGCGACCCCTGTCGCACGTGACGAAATCCGCGCGCTTCACGCGGTCGTCGCGAAGGCCATCGACAAACTCAAACGCATGCGCGGCGGACCGGCGGGGCTGCGTCGTCTGCTCGAAAGCCAGCGCTATCTGTACGAACTTCCTTGGTACATGGTGGTGGGCTCGCCGGGGGCCGGCAAGACGACGTTGATCCTGAACTCGGGTCTGGATTTTCCGGAGGCGGAGCAAATGGCCGCGACGTCGCTGAGAGGTCGCGTCGAAACTGAGAATTGCGACTGGTGGTTCGCGAACGAGGCGGTGCTGATCGATACCGCTGGCCGTTATACGGTTCACGACGCAGCATCGCAAGACGCCGCGAAGATCGACGTCAAACCGGAAGACCTGAAGAGCGCGAACGAGGCCGAATGGCGCGGCTTTCTCGGATTGCTTCGCAAGCGGCGCCCGCGCGCGCCGATCAACGGTGCGCTGCTGGCCGTTTCGGTCGAAGAGTTGTTGACGCGCCCCGCGTCGGAACGAAAGGCGCTCGCCGCGTCGATGCGCGCGCGGCTTGGCGAGCTGCGCCAGCAGTTAGGGATTCGATTCCCCGTCTACGTACTCGTCACGAAGCTCGATTTGCTGCCTGGCTTCGGGGAGTATTTCCAGTCGTTGACGGCGGAGAGCCGCGCGCAGATTTTCGGCTTCACACTGCCTTATCAGGAGGAGCCGGAACCACACGGCCGCGACACATTGCGCGTGGCCTGCGCGGCCGAGATGCGTGAGCTGGAGCAGGGACTCGAAGACAGCATCAACACGAGGCTGCTTGAGGTGTACGAGGTCGATCTGCGCAAGAAGCTTTATGCGTTGCCGTCTGAATTTCGTAGCCTGTGCGCGGAACTCAATGAACTGCTCGCGCTGGTGTTTCTCGATTCGAAATACGACGATACACAATTGAACAGCACGCTGCGCGGCGTCTATTTCACGAGCGCGGCGCAAACTCACGAGGCCGTGTCCGCCGACAGCACCACACTGTTGCAGCGGCTGCGTCGCGGGCTTGCGGGTTTGTTCGGCGCCGCGCCGAAAACGGTCTCGCCGTCATCCGGTGGCGCTACGCCTACCGCCTATCGCGGCTATTTCTTGCGCAATCTGTTTCAGCACGTGATCCTGGCTGAAGCGCATCTGGTGCGGCCAAACCTGTACTGGGAAATCCGTTTCCGAGCGTTGCGTGTTGTCGGGCATCTGCTCGCGATCGTCGTCGCGGTGTGGCTAGTCGGTGCACTCGTCGTTAGCTTCGGCAATAACCGCGAGTATCTTGCCGCGATCGACGCCAAGGCCAATGGGCTCGCCGCGCGGGTCCTGTCGCAGCGCAAGACGCCGCAGCCCGGGGCGATGGGGTCGATGCTGTCAGCGTCGCGTGACCTGCCGCAGTTCGACGGCATCGAACTCGACAGTCCCGGTCCCGCATGGCGCTACGGGCTGTATACGGCGCCCGCCATCAGCGCCGCCGCCGGCGAGACCTACTACGGTCTGCTGAAACAGATGTTGCTGCCGCAAGTCATCGGCCGGCTCGAAACGGTGCTCGATACACAAATCGGCGCACAGGACGCGGACGGCGTTTATCGCACGCTGACGGTCTACCTGATGCTGTTCGATCGCTCGCACTACGACGCGAAAGCGATCAAGGCATGGGTGCTCGGCGACTGGGAGCACGCCAACGGCGTCGCACCGCTCGGCGAGCGCACCGTGATGGCGCGACACCTCGACGCGCTGATCGGGGAAGGGGTGCCCGCGGTGCCGGCAAAACCGGTGAATGCGCAGCTAGTGCGTCGCGCGCGCGAGTTCCTCGGCCGCAATCCGGCGTCCGGACGGCTCTACGAACGCGCGATGAACAGCATGGCGCCGGAGGCGCCCGAGAACGTCACGCTGCTGAGCGCCGCGGGTCCGCAAGCCACTACCGTGTTCATGCTGGCCAACGGCTCGACGCTCGCGCGAGGCATCCCCGGTCTCTATACCTACGACGGCTATCACGCGGTATTCAACAAGCGCCTGCCGGAATTTCTCGAGCAGGCGCGCAAACAGGACGCGTGGGTGATGGGCGAGGCCGATACATCGACGCGGTGGCGGCACATGGCAAACGGCAACGCGCTGCGCAAGGACAAGCTCGCCGACGATATCCGTCGCCAGTACTTGACCGATTATGGCAACTATTGGAGCCAGTTTCTCGACGACGTGAGACCGGTGTCCGCCAGCGAAGGCACGCTGGCGCCCGATCTGCAGACGCTGCGCACGCTGGCCGCGCCGGATTCGCCGCTGGCCAGACTCGCGCGAACCGCCGCGCGCGAGACGTCGCTGTCGGTCGCTGACGGCGCGGACGAATCGTCGGCCGCCGGGAGTGCCATCAACGGGATCATGCGTCGCTCGCAGGCGGCGCGCGCCGCGAGCGCCGTGGCCGCAACCGCCACCATCGGTCAGCTCGCGCAGCAGAAGATGGAACGTGAACTGGTCGACCGACGCTTTGCCGCGCTGCGCGAAGTCGTGACCGGCCAGGCCGATAGCGGGAGCGCGCTGCCTGGCGGCAGCGGCGTGCTGCAGCTGGGCGGCGTCATCGGGCTGATCAACGAGCAGTACACGCGATTGACGACCGCCGGCGACGTGCTCGCCACCAACAGCATGCCGCCCACGGACGACCTCGGCGCCACGATGCAGCTCGAGGCGCAGAAGCTGCCGCCGCCGTTTCGGGCCGTGCTCGTGGGCCTCGCGACGCAGTCGATGCGCAAGGTGGACCGCAACGTCGGCTCGCTGCTGACGATGCAGGTCGAATCGAGCGTTGGCGCGCAATGCCGCCGTGCTGTCGAAGGCAAATATCCGTTCGTCGCGAGCGTCCAGGAAGTCGACATCGACGATTTCAACCGCGTTTTCGCGGCGGGCGGCCTGCTCGACGACTTCTTCCACAAGACGCTCGCGAGCCGTGTCGATACGAGCATACGGCCGTGGCGCTATAAGCCGGTCAGCCCCGGCATGCCGCCCATGCAGGGACCGAGCCTCGAACCGTTCGAGCGCGCCGCGGCGATCCGCCAGACATTTTTCCGCGATCCCGGCGCGACCCGGATGTCGTGGAATGCGGGCCTCAAGGTCGTGTCGCTGGACCCCGAGATTACCGATCTGCTCATCGACGTCGACGGGCAAAGCCTGCGCTATGCGCACGGTCCGGTCACGACATTCCCGATCACATGGCCGGGGCCGCGCGGCGGCTCGATGGCCGGCCTCACCGCGAATCCGCGCGTGCGTCCGGATACGTCGACCGTGATGACCGAGGGTCCGTGGGCGCTGTTCCGTCTGATCGACCGGGGTCGTGCGACGTCGACATTGTCGTCGAGCCGCTCGGCAGTGGACTTCAATTTCGACGACCGGCACGCGGTTATCGAACTGACATCGGGCGGGCAGTCGGGACCGCAACTCACCGCGTTGCTGCGGGATTTTCGTTGCCCTGGCAGTGGAAACACGCTGGCAAGGCGAACGGACGCGTCGTCAGGCACCGCATCGTCCAATGAGCTGTAGCGCCTTTTCGATAAAGAGAACTTAGAGGAGTGCATGTCAAGTAATCCCTTGAACGCGATAGGTGTGCAAAGCCGCGCAGTGACCGTATCCAGCGCGGGGATACCGAGGTGGCCGGCTCAGAGCGCGGACGGACTGACGCAGCCGGCGCTGCAGTTCATGTCACTGAAGGGCAACGAGCATCTCGGCAAGCTGTTCGAATACGAACTGCTGTTGCGCACGCCCGACAATTACACGGTGCCGCTTGCCGTCAGTGCCAACCTCGATCTGAAGGCGCTGCTAGGCAAGGAAATGACCGTCGCGATCGACCTCGAGCCGAGCGCCGATCCCGAAGCGGCTCAGCGCGAAATCACCGGACTCGTCGCCGCCGCGCAATACCTGCGTCGGGAAGGCCGCTACAACGTCTATCGTGTCGTGCTGAAGCCCTGGCTGTGGCTGGCCACCTTGACGACCGACTACAAGATTTTCCAGAACAAGACGGTCATCGAGATCATCGACGAGGTTCTGAAGGACTATCCGTATCCGGTCGAAAAGCGTCTCGACGTCAGCCGCTATGCGCTCGAGGGTGAGAGTCCGACCAACGAGCCGCGCGCGTTCCAGGTCCAGTACGGCGAGACCGACTACCACTTCATTCAACGCCTGATGGAGGAGTGGGGCATCTACTGGTTTTTCGAGCATGCCGACGGCAAGCACCGGCTCGTGCTGTGCGATCACATCGGCGCGCACCGCCAGTCGCCGAACTCCGCATACCGGACGCTCGCGTTCCAACCGCAGAACGGCAAGACCGACACCGAATACATCAGCGCGTTTTCGACGGCGGAAGTTTTGTGCACCGGTCACTATGTGACGAGCGACTTCGACTTCACGCGTTCGCGTGCCGACATGCGAGCGATCAATCAACAGCCGCGCGATACCAGTTGGAACCTGCTCGAGCGCTACGACTGGCCGGGCGACTACACCGACGGCAACCACGGTGAACTGCTCGCGCGTACGCGCATGGAAGCGCTGCGCGCGCCGGGCACGCGAGCGCAAGGCGAAGGTAACGTGCGCGGACTCGCGTGCGGGCAGACGTTTGGGTTGACCCACTACGACCATACGGCTGCGAACTGCGAATACCTCGTGATCGGTACGAAACTCGCCCTGATTGGCACGCCGGATGAATCGGGTAGCGGTTACGAGTACACCTGCAGCAACAAGTTCGACGTACAGCCGACGAGCGAAGTGTTCAGACTGCCGCGGGAGACGTCGAAACCGATCGTCAGCGGGCCTCAGTCGGCTGTCGTCGTGGGTCCCGAGGGCAAGGAATTGTGGACCGACGAATTCGGTCGCGTGAAGGTCCGCTTCGTCTGGGACCGCTATGGCCGCAACGTCGAAACCGACTCCTGCTGGGTCCGTGTAAGCCAGGCGTGGGCCGGTCAGGGTTTCGGTGGCATCTATATTCCGCGCATCGGCCAGGAAGTCATCGTCGATTTCTGGAACGGCGACCCGGATCGTCCGCTGATCACCGGGAGTCTGTACAACACGGTGACGCGTCCGCCCTATGAGTTGCCAGGCAACGCGACGCAAAGCGGTTTCATGAGCCGGTCGATGGAAGGGGGCTTGCAGAACTACAACAGCATTCGCTTCGAGGACAAGGCGGGTGCCGAGGAATTCACGGTGCAGGCTGAGCGGGACATGAACCGCCTGACGAAGCTCAACGAATCGCACGTGATCGGTGCCGACTACACGATCGGCGTGGCCGCGGCGCACAGCATGACCGTTGGGGCGACTTCCAGCACGGTCGTTGGCGGCAAGTATTCGATGAGGGTGAAGAATGTTGCCTTCCATTCCGTGGATCTTGGACAGTTCGTTTCGATCGGGGGGCTCGACGAGACTGCGGTTGGGGGCGCCTCCACTCTGACGGTAGGCGGGGCACGTACGGTCACGGTCGGTGGCGCGTCAACGCACGCAGTGGGCGGAGCCTATTCGCTGTCGGCTGGAGGGGTGCTGTCCATCGTGTGCGGCAAGTCGTCGCTGACGATGAGCAACGATGGCGAGATCAAGCTCATCGGTAAGTCGATCCGCATCCAGGGTGACACCCGTGTTGTGGTGCAAGGCACGCCGCTGGACCTCAACCCCGGTGACATGGAATGCGGTAGCGCAGTGACGGTGCCGGTTCCTTTAGTGGTGCTTGATGCGCTGGACGTTCCAATTATTCCGCCGCCGCCTTCGGAGGAACCACTTCCGACGATAGATCCGCTTCCGACGGAAGAACCGCCGCCATCGGAGGAGCCGCCGCCGTCGGAGGAGCCGCCACCGTCGGAGGAGCCACCGCCGTCGGAAGAGCCGCCGCCGTCGGAAGAGCCACCGCCGTCGGAAGAGCCACCGCCGTCGGAAGAGCCGCCGCCGTCGGAAGAGCCACCGCCGTCGGAAGAACCACCGCCTTCGGAAGAGCCGCTGCCATCGGAAGAGCCGCCGCCGTCGGAAGAGCCGCCGCCGTCGGAAGAGCCGCCGCCGTCGGAAGAGCCGCCGCCGTCGGAAGCGCCGCTGCCATCGGAAGAGCCGCTGCCATCGGAAGAGCCGCCGCCGTCGGAAGAGCCGCTGCCATCGGAAGAGCCGCCGCCGTCGGAAGCGCCGCTGCCATCGGAAGAGCCGCCGCCGTCGGAAGAGCCGCCGCCATCGGAAGAGCCGCCGCCGTCGGAAGAGCCACCGCCATCGGAGGAGCCGCCGCCTTCCGAGGAGCCACCGCCATCGGAGGAGCCCCCGCCATCGGAGGAGCCGTTGCCGTCGGAAGAGCCACCGCCGTCGGAAGAGCCGCCGCCGTCGGAAGAGCCCCCGCCATCGGAGGAGCCGCCGCCGTCGGAGGAGCCGCCGCCGTCGGAGGAGCCGCCGCCGTCGGAAGAGCCACCGCCATCGGAAGAGCCACCGCCATCGGAAGCGCCACCGCCGTCGGAAGAGCCGCCGCCGTCGGAAGAGCCGCCGCCGTCGGAAGAGCCGCCGCCATCGGAAGAGCCGCCGCCGTCGGAAGAGCCACCGCCATCGGAGGAGCCGCCGCCTTCCGAGGAGCCACCGCCATCGGAGGAGCCCCCGCCATCGGAGGAGCCGTTGCCGTCGGAAGAGCCCCCGCCATCGGAGGAGCCGCCGCCGTCGGAGGAGCCGCCGCCGTCGGAGGAGCCGCCGCCGTCGGAAGAGCCACCGCCATCGGAAGAGCCACCGCCATCGGAAGAGCCACCGCCATCGGAGGAGCCACCGCCGTCGGAGGAGCCGCCGCCGTCGGAAGAGCCGCCGCCGTCGGAAGCGCCACCGCCGTCGGAAGAGCCGCCGCCGTCGGAAGAGCCGCCGCCGTCGGAGGAGCCGCCACCGTCGGAAGAGCCACCGCCATCGGAGGAGCCGCCGCCGTCGGAAGCGCCACCGCCATCGGAAGAGCCACCGCCATCGGAGGAGCCACCGCCATCGGAGGAGCCACCGCCATCGGAGGAGCCACCGCCGTCGGAAGCGCCACCGCCATCGGAAGAGCCACCGCCGTCGGAAGCGCCACCGCCATCGGAAGAGCCACCGCCATCGGAGGAGCCACCGCCATCGGAGGAGCCACCGCCATCGGAGGAGCCACCGCCGTCGGAAGCGCCACCGCCGTCGGAAGAGCCGCCGCCGTCGGAAGAGCCGCCGCCGTCGGAAGCGCCACCGCCATCGGAGGAGCCACCGCCATCGGAGGAGCCACCGCCATCGGAGGAGCCACCGCCGTCGGAAGCGCCACCGCCGTCGGAAGAGCCGCCGCCGTCGGAAGAGCCGCCGCCGTCGGAAGCGCCACCGCCATCGGAAGAGCCGCCGCCATCGGAGGAGCCACCGCCATCGGAGGAGCCGCCGCCATCGGAAGAGCCACCGCCATCGGAGGAGCCGCCACCGTCGGAGGAGCCACCGCCATCGGAGGAGCCACCGCCATCGGAAGAGCCGCCGCCATCGGAGGAGCCGCCACCGTCGGAGGAGCCGCCGCCATCGGAGGAGCCGCCACCGTCGGAAGAACTGCCGCCGCCGATTGAAACACCGCCGGCAACCGGCAACGACGCGTAACAGCGTATTTCGCAGTACCGTGCAGCCGGCGAATGCCTTCGCGCATCGCCCTGCACGGTCTTTCAATTTTCATTAGGAGAAAATCGAGCATGTTTCCAGCGGCTCGCAAGGGCGATGCGATCGGACATGGCGGTTCGATCGCCGGGGGTTCCCCGACGGTCTTCATCAATCAAATGCCTGCGGCGCTCGTCGGTATGAGCTCTGCCGTTTGCACGCTGCACCCGGGCTCCCAAGCTGTGGTCGCGGGTTCGGGGACGGTGTTGATCAACAACCTGCCGGCGGCATTGGTTGGCGGCAAGGTTTCGTGTGGCGCGCCGTGTTCCGCTGGTTCGCCAGACGTGCGCATCGGTTCATGATGACGACGGTAGCCACGTGACGACGGGTCTCGCGGGAATCGGCGGCGAGCTGGTCAGACTGCCCGGCGTCGTATTGCCCGTCGCCTGTGTCGGACCGTTGGTCGATCGCTGTGAGCGCCTCGGCGGCCTGGTCGACCGCTTTCGAATGCGTCGTGCGCTGTCTGGCATTCTGTGCGGCTCGGTCGATGTGATCAGCGGCAGCAAAATCTGCCTGCCTGCCGACGAAACCGACTTCAGGCTGCGCGGCCGTCTTCCGCTTGCATGGTCGCGTTGTTATTCGAGCGCGCAGCATGCGCTCGGACTGCTCGGGGTTGGCTGGCGCACGAACTGGGAAGTCACGCTGCATAAGCGGGACGATCAACTGCTCTATACCGACGAATACGGCAGCACGCTCAGCGTGCCGTTTCCCGAGCGGGGGACACAGGTAATAGCGTCGGCTGCGCAATTGCACATCGCGCATCGGAGCGACGGACGCCTCGTCGTTGCGGATCTGACGCCGCATTACCGCGTGTTCGGCGACTTCGACGCCAACGGAATCGCACGGCTCAAATACGTCGAGGATCTGCGTCAGCAGCGGATCGGCCTGATCTGGGACCCCGACGGGCGCTTGCTGCGCATGCGTGGGACCTGCGGCCACGAGCTGCGCATGCACTATGAAGCGCGGATGGGACCGCGTCTGAGCGCTGTCGAGTGTGTCGACGGCGGTCCAACCGGCGCGCTGGTCCAGTACGGCTACAGCCAGCATGGCGAACTCACCGAGGTGCGCAATCGGGTCGGCGAAATCGTGCGTCGCTTTGCATACCGCGATGGGCGGATCGTCGAAGAAGCAGACGCGCTCGGCATGGCGACACGCTACGAATGGCAGACGATCGGCGGCGCCGCGCGCGTGGTTCGACGAGTCACGTCGGAAGGCGCGCGTGATCGCTTCGCTTACGACTTCGATAGCCAGACCAGTGAGGTCAGCGATGTCTTCGGCAACGCGGCGCATTGGCAATACGACGAGCAGGGCCGCGTGCTGTCGCACACGGACTTCGACGGCCGACGCTACCGGTTCGGCTACGACGCCGCCGTCGCGCCGGTCGCACTGCAACTGCCCGGCGAGCGGGAGGTTCGCATCGAATACGATGCGCTCGGACGCGTCGCGTGCGAGACGGACCCGCAGGGCGCCACCCGCTCGACACAGTATGCGTTTGCGTCACGCGAGCCCGTGTCGGTCGCGTTGAGCGATGGCCGTGCGTGGATGTGGGCACGCAACAATCGCCTACAGCCATTGCACTATCAGACCCCGTCGGGAGAATTCACGCGTTTCGAATATGGCGACGCTGGCGATGTCGTACGCTCGACGGATGCGCTGGGGACCGTCACGACCTTCGCGCATAACGCGTGGGGGCAGGTGACGCGTCGCACGGGAGTCGGCGGGAGCACGACCCGCTACGAGTATGACGTCAATGGTTACGTCGTGAGCGTGACCGACGCGCTCGGCGCCGTCACGCGAATCGAGCGCGATGGCCTCGGCCGGCCGTTGACCATCACGCGCCCGGACGGACAGGCCGAGCGTCATGGGTGGAATGCGGCTGGCCAGCGCACGTCGTTCGTTGGCCCGAGTGGCCGAAGCCGGCACTGGTATCGAGACCGGCGCGGCAATGTCCTACGTGCGGTCGACGAAGAGGGTCACGTGATCGTGCGTCGGTACGATGCACATGGGCGTCCGGTTCGAATCGAAGGCGCGAACGGCGCGGTGCAGGTGCTTCGGTGGAATGCGAGCAGTTGCCTGTCGATCTCGGACGCCGATGGCGTGGAACGCAGCTTCGACTATGCGGCTAGCGGGCAGGTCCGTTGTCTCACGTGGAAGGCGGGCGAGCAACAGCGTTGCGAAACGTTCGACTACGACCGTGCGGGCCGTCTCACCCAGCGAGAAACCGCGCATAGCCGCTATATCTATCACTACGGGGCGGGCGGATTGCTCGACGGCGTGATCCGCGAGCCGACACCGGAAGGCGAGCTACTCGGTATCGGAGCGGATGAGATCCGCTTCGAACACGACGCCGGTGGCCGTCTGATCGCCGAGCACGGCGCAAACGGCACACTGCGTTACACGTACGACGCCGCTGGACGCGTTGTCGCGACTCAGCTGCCGCAGGGGCAGGAGCTGCGTACGCGCCGCTTCGAAACCGGCGACATCGCGTTCATCGAACTGGGCGAACGGCAGATTGCGCGCTTCTGGTATGACGCGATGAGGCGTCCGGTTGCGCGCACGCAAGGTCGCTTGCGCACGCATACGGGCTTTTCGCCGCTCGGCTTGCCGGTGTGGTGGCGCTCGGTGACGGGGCGCGACGTGGATACGCCGGGCTCCGCGACAGAATCTGTCACCGAATTGTGGCGCGAAGCCGATTACAGTCTCGCTGACCTGATCGTCAGGACAGGCGGAGAGAGCGACGGTCAGATGTGGTACGACTACGACCGGCGTGGGTGTCTGTTGCGATCGGTGTCGGAGAACGGGGACATCGAGTATTTCACGTGGGACGCCGCTGGCAATCTGCTCGATACGCCTGGCGGCAGCTGGTTCCCGGCCGTGAATCCGGACCACCGGTTACGGGAATGCCGCGGACATCGTTACGACTATGATGTGTGGGGACAAGTGGTGCGTAGAAGCGGCCGCGACCATACGCTATCGCTTGATTGGGATGCGGAGGGGCGCATCATCGCCGCGCATCGCAACGGCTATACCGTGCGCTACCAGTACGACGCAATCGGTCGGCGTATCGCCAGGCGTGTCGAATCCACTGCGTCGCGGCGCACGCAGCAGCTATCGATGCCGGAGCGCGACGAGCTCACGCGCTTTTTGTGGCAAGGGCACAGACTGATCCAGCAGCACCGCGCGATGGAACTGCGCACCTACCTGTATCAACCCGAGCCCGACGGCTCAACCGGCTTCGCGCCGCTCGCTCGCGTGGACCAGACCCTCGCCGATGATGGCGCGATCAAAAGCACGCAGGTCTATCACTATCACACTGACGTGGCCGGTACGGCCGTCGCGCTCACGGACGAGAGGGGCCGGGTGGTATGGCGTGGGCGTTATCGTGCGTGGGGCGGTCTCGTGACGCCGGAGTGGCAAAGCAGCGACGCGTTTGCGCAGCCGCTTCGCTATGCCGGCCAATACGCCGATGATGAAACCACGCTGTATTACAACGGCGCGCGTTTTTATGATCCTCACGCGGGCCGCTACATCAGCCCCGATCGCAACGGCGAAGCCGCAGCCAGTCCATACCGCTACGCGCCGAATCCGCTGACGTGGTGCAATCCTCTTGGCCGCGCGACGCCGGAAGCGTCTTGGTGCGTCGTCGTCGCGGACGCGTCATGCATCGATGACGCGTCGGACCCGGCTCAATACGTTGCCGGCGTCGTCGAACAACTCCACGACGTAACTGGCTGGGACCCGGCCAAGTTCTGATTCGAAAGACACATGGAAGTCGAGCCAGTCGTTTTTCCGGTATCGGGCAAGACCGCTAGCGTTGACGGTTTCCCGGCGCAGCTGCGTCTCGCCGTTGTCGTAGATCACCACGGCAACCGACGTTGCGGCCGGCAACGCGTGCTCGACGCCGGGCGTGAGCACATGCCTGTCGAATCCATTCCGATGTATGCACACACGAACGTCGTTTGCGCGTAGCAGAGAGGCCTTCCATGTTGCTTCGTCGGGACGTTGAGAGCCCGGGACGGGCGGATCGTCATTCAATACCGACTGCTGAACTCCGCGCCACTTGAAGCTGATGCCCGCGTAGGCCTCGTAATCGGCGAGCGTGCGTTCGGCCCCGAGTCCATACTCGCCGAACTCGGCGTCAGCCAGCGTTTGTCCGTCGATACCGAGCAGCGCACGATTGCGCTGCAATGAGCGCTCGTTGCGCTCATGCCAGGGCTCGTCGATTTCACCCCGTTCCTTGGCCTCGTGACTGTGATCGTTCCACATCTTGACGCGGTAGGAACGCAGATATTCGTGCCACCCGATCAGCCTGTGCGGACTGTACAGGTCATAGCCGTGGGTGAACGCACGGACGGCAAGCGAAATTTCTTCGCCGTGAAAGAAATAGTCGGGATCGTGCTGGACCACTTCGGCAAAGTGACCGTCGGCAAATGCGAAGTGTGCGCTGAAGAAGCGCGAACGGACCGGGCGAGCCCGGGTTCTCCAGTCGGAAAGTGTCTTCGAGCGGAACAGGACGACCCCTTCCCTGGAAAACCTCGCATAGGCCAATATCCTCGGCTCGTCGCTCGATCGAGCATCGTCGTTTTCGGGGTCGTACATCGGAAGGTAAGCGGTCAGAACCGGTTTCGGGCTTTCATCGCGTAACGACTCCAGCATTTCGATTGCGAGCATGTCCCATCCGTCGACGAAGCGATGATGCGAGTCGAGTTGCAGCGTGTAGCACTCACCGCTGTATCGCTGCTGGACCAGATTGCGGGCCCAGCATGCGCCCTGCGTCATCATGTGGGGAACGTCGATCAATTCGATCTTCGCTTCACGATGACTGAGATGGTGGACGATCCAGTTGTCGGTCTGCTCGACTCGCCAATCGCCAAAGCCCCGCTGCCAGAACTGGATCATCGTTTCGTCGTGCGCATGCTGCCAGCAGACGATGATCCGCAACAGATCTGGCCTTCCAGCTTTGTTGATCAAATCCAGCAGGGTGGGGACCAACTGCGGGTCGCGATAACTCGCGATTTGCACGAAGATCGAGTTCGGTGGTGCGACGGGTATCTCGGTCATGCTAGTTGCTTCTGGTAGACGTTCGCCGTTGATAGTCGGTTTAAAGAATGGTCATCGTGACTGTTGCGGTTGCCTGGATCTTGCCGGCGGTTGGCGTCGCTGTGCCGACGCGCAGCACGGTCGCCTCGAGTGCGAACGGCGATTGCATCGCGCCCCGCGGTGCGTGGACGAGGGTGCTCGACGGATCGTTGGGCCGGAAAACGGTTTTGCTTGAAACGTCCCGCAAACGAATCGCAAGATGCGTCGCGCCGGTGTTCTTCAACATGCTGCTATCTTCGGTATCGGAGGTTCCGGAAAGTGCAGCGGTGATCGAAGCCGGTGGCGTGGGACCGGTGCAGAGCACCGTAAAGTCGACTGGCTGGGTCGGCCCGCTCGTGGTCGACACATCGCTTGGGCCGAACGTGCCGAAATCGATGTTCAGTGCGCTGGTATTGACCGAGCAACTCGGAAGAACCTTGACGTTGATGCTGCCGCCTGTGATCGTCACGACCCGACTGCCGTCACCATCGGCAATGCCGGTTCCCAAGGTGTTGAACATCACGTCGACGTTGCTCGCGATGTCGCCGGTTTTGACCAGTTCGATCAGGAACTGCGAGCCAATGCCGAAGCGACCGTAGATCACCTGATTGGGCTCGCCGGCGGGAAAGGATGGCGTAAACGGAAGTGGCGAATTCGTGCCGCTCGCGCGAAGGTAGGTCACACGAAAGCCGATTCCGGGAACGTTGGTGTTATAGACCCCTGACATCGTGGACGGCGTTGCGTTGAAATAGCCGAATGTGACCGTGCCCCCGTTGGTGCAGTCCGCGAAGTTCCCATAGGTAGCGTACGCCGGCGACAAGCCCGTGGCGATCACCGAGCCGACCGGTAAGCCAGGATCGATCGATACCGAGCTTTCCTGAAACGGTATGTTGACCGCTATTGGATACCCCGCAATGTAGCCTTGAGACAGCAGTTCGGAGATTTGCGCAGGCTTCAACTGGGTGCAGGTGGCGAACGCGAAATGGGGTATCGCGAAGCAAATCAGGATAAAAAATTGAACGAGTCTTTTCATTGGAGCTTGTTGGTTGACCGGCGGACTGTAGGGGCCGACAGCGGAGAAACTACGCAGATGCGCGCACATTGCCTCAACCGTCGAACTCATCCCATTTAGCGAGTAAATCGGCGGGAATGATATGGGCGAGTTCTGAAAACCGTTTGCCGACCATTCGTTCCGACTGGCGCAGCAAAACAATGACGGGACTGCTCGGTTCGTTTTGCTCGAACCACATGCGTGTGTCCTGAATGGCTGCGAGCGCGCTCCAGCGATCCGTTGGACACGGCGCGGTGACTGGCGGATCGGCCGGCGCGTCGGACTGCGCGAGGGTTGCCGTAGCGACGCTAGCCGGCGCCGGTCCACGCACGATATCGTTGTCCTGCTCGTTGGCGGCTCGCGCGGCCGCAGGCGCCGGCGCGGACGCGCCGCCGCCGTCCATCCGATGCTGCGCGAATGGCTGCAGCGCTCGGGACAACGCGCCAAGATCGGGCGCATCGACGCCGAGCGTCTCATCGCACCAGGCAGCGATGCGTTGCGTCAGACCCTGCGCTTCGACCAATGCGGCAATCGCCGCGTCGCGTCGGCCCCACCATTCCTTTAGCAAGCGGGCGACGGATTCAGGGGCGAGCGCGTCCTTCTGGCGCGGCGTCGCGAATGATTTTTCGATATCGCGCAAATGCAGTTGCAGCCCGGCCGCCCGCGGCATCGGGATGTCGCGCGCATCGGCCAGCATGCCATCCGGTTCGACGAGTCCGCCGATCGCGTTGGCGAACATCGCCGGGTCCGGTTCGCCTTCGAACACTGGCAGCGGGTGGAGCGCTTCGCCATAGCATTCGAACATCGCCAGCAGCAAAGCCAGTCCGTCGCGCAGGCCGGCCGCGCCGTCGAGCCGGGTTCGACAACGCAGCAGGATCACCGCGAGGCGGATGTCTTTCGTGCGCAGCAGCAGCGCGCGGCAATCGCGTTCGATGTCGGCCCAGTTGGCCGTTGGCGGCATGTCGACGAAGTCGCCGTACTGCGCTTCGGCGCGTGGAGCCGCGGCCGCCTGCAGCATCACGAAAGCCGGATCGTATTCGAGATCGGGACCGCAAGGCGCGTGCGCCGACACCGGTTCGAGCAGATCGGCGTAGCCCAGCACGACGGCGGGAGTGTTGGCGTTCATGCGAAGGAACTCCGGGGTCGGTCGTTGTACTGTTCAGGTTCGAAAACCATGCCGACGACCGGAAGGTCGTCGACGGAATCACCGAGCCACGTCGAGTAACCAAGTCTCTGAGACGTGCCGATGCAGGCGGGTGGCGCCGCACGCGGGTTGACGAGCAGCTTGACCTCCCACGCGTATTCATGGCCGACGAAGGCCCGCACCCATTCGACGAACGTCGGCAAGTCCTCGCCGTGCGGCGTGAGGCGCAGATACTGATCGAGGTCCAGCGGACCCACGACGAGCCGGAACTTGTGTTGCCGGTCGGGAATGGCCTCGCCGAGCTGCGCGCATTCACCGATGATCGCCGCGGGCCCCGGCACCCCGAGCCTCGTATGTTCCGATGCGCACAGGTGGATCCAGTGCGGCACGAACTCTTCGATGGTCATCGGAACACCGAAGTAATGCGAGAGCGTCGCCTCGATGCCGTGCGGCGTTCGCGCCTCGCGCACGAGGTGCGCCGCCGCGCTGTAACGCGAGTGCGTGGGCAGACAGGACTGCCCCGCCTCGGCCGGATCGACGCCGATCAGACTGGCGACGTAGAACGAAAACGTTTCGTCGCCGGCCCGGTCCAGCGACGCGGTGGCTTGCCCTGAAGCCCACGCGCGATAAAACTGCGACAGTGCGCGGTGATGGAACAGATCGACGAGCCCGACGAGCGCATGATCCTGGTGGCTTTCCACGCGACTGTGCGCCAGCTCCGTCATATGCAGCGGCAGCGGCCCTTGCGGCCCCCACAGGCCGAGCCCGAACAGCCGCACGTCGAGGCGCCCGTCTCGCGTGCCGAGCGACGCGATTTCGCGCGGCGCAAAGGCCAGTGTGGGCTGCTGACCGATCCGGAACGGCTCTTCTTGCGGCAGGCTCGCGGTGCCCGGCAACGGCATCAGCGGGTCGCGCGCGGCGATCGCGCGCAGCAGGCTCAGAAAGCCGGACTGCCACGGCGTGTCGGGATCGAACCAGGCGTCGAGCGATTGCGGATCGAGCGATGATCGCGTCGGCGCAACAGCGCTCGCAAATGTCCCAGCCATGCTCATACCGCTCCGCGTCCGCCCATGCGTGGCCGCCATTGGGTGATCAGGCCACGTTGCATCGAACGAAGTTCGGTTTCCGTGAACACGTTGATCGAAACGTGGCGCGCGAGGTAATGCTCGAGCACCAGGCCGAACAGATACGGGCTGATGCCTGAGAAGCCGGTTTCATCGACCGTCAGTTCGCAGCGCAC
Source organism: Paraburkholderia youngii (assembly GCF_013366925.1). Taxonomy (NCBI): domain Bacteria; kingdom Pseudomonadati; phylum Pseudomonadota; class Betaproteobacteria; order Burkholderiales; family Burkholderiaceae; genus Paraburkholderia; species Paraburkholderia youngii. Next base: position 1,054,399 of record NZ_JAALDK010000002.1, on the reverse strand, counting down.
GCCACGCCCATAGACGAGGAGTCCGTCGCCGGGCAAACGCCGCACCACCGGTTCGGTGCGTGCACCGACGAGTGCCTCGATTTGCCGTGCCTGTTCGCGCTCGCCCGGCGCGATGAAGAGGCCGAGCATGTTGCGCAGCGCCTGGCCGCCGTCGCTGTGGTCGAGTTCGGCGAGCGGCATATAGTTGAAGCTCAGCTGCCGGATCAGACGCCACGCCGTTTCACCGCTCGCGTACGGCGCGCGCGGCGCGCTCGGTGCATGCACGAGGCGCACGCCTTCGATCGGCACGGAGTCGGACATCGTGAGGTCGGTTTTGCCGTTACGCGGAATCAGGCGCGGCAGGTCACGGTTCGTGACCCACGCCTCGACCGACAGGTAGCGAATGTCGTCGGCGTACGGCGCCTCCGCCTGATCGACGAGCGACACGTAGACCTCGGTGCCGATATACGGCGTGCGGGTGCCGTACCTGCGCGCATTGGCGGACAGCGCGCGCTGCTCGCGACGCACCGAAAAATAGCGGCCGTGGTTGCCCACGTCGCTATGCAGTGTTTGATAAAGCGGATTGAATTCGACTTCGAGCGATGTCTGCGCCCGTTGACCGAATACGCGGGATACCGAAAAAATCTCATAGTCGAGCGGCCGGGTGCGGTCGGCGAGCAGATGAAAATCGGTTTGAGCTCGATTGATTTCGACGCGATCAGTGCGTTTGCGAAACAGGTTGATGACCGGTGTACAGAACAGCAGGAAACGCGCTGCGTCGACGTGCGTGGCAAGCTCTTCCGGCAGACGGTCGAGCAGCAGCACGATCTCCGCTTCCTTGCTGTCCACGCGCGCGAGACCGGCCGCGAGCTGCGTCAGCGCGAAGAAATAGAAGCGCTGGCGGCATGCGAAGTATTCCTGCAGCAGGTTGTGGCCGTGAAACGTATTCCAGCTTAGCGGCAGCAGGCACTGCTCCGCTTGCAGACCTTCGAATGCGACCGGTGTTTTCGCGACCACGTGCCCTTCGTCTCGCGACGCACCATACGCGCGCACGACCGAGGCGACGCTACCGGCATGGATCAGCTCGAACAGATGCGAAGCGATCCGCTCGTCGCCACCGATGTAAATGGGCAGCCGGTCGAAGTTCGTCATCTGGCTGAACTTCACTTCGCCGGTTGTGCGCAGGCGCAGCCGCAACGCGCCGCGCAATTGCACGTGCGGCAACAGATGGCGATCGGTGTCGGGGATATCCGGCGGCACGGCGGTAAGCCGGGCTTCAACGATTTCGATAGGCCATAGCGTGACGTCCTGGCTGCTGCGGAATTCGCACGCGGTTTGCTCGCCGGGCGGGATGGCCGAGCGCAGCATGCTATCCCTGGGCACTTTCAGCCCTTTCGTGAAATCGCCTTCACGCAGGCTCGGACGCAACTGCGCGACCGCGATCGCCGGCGTCGGCGCGACGTAATTCGGATAGACCACTTCGAGCAGGCGCTGCGTAAAGCGCGGAAACTCACCATCGAGTTTGATCTGCGTGCGCGCCGACATGAAGCAGAATGCCTCGATGAGTCGCTCCACGTAGGGGTCGGCAACGTCGATGCCCTCCATGCCAAGGCGGCGCGCGATTTTCGGGTGCTGCGCGGCAAACTCGCCGGCCATCTCCCGCATGTAAGTCAGTTCGCGGCTGTAGTAGTCGAGAAATTGCGGGTCCATGTCAATTTCCCCTGCCAGAGTCCGCATCGAACGTGACGTGATTCGTTTCGATATCGAATGCGCTCTGGATGCGAAATTCCAGTGGATAGGGCGACCAGCGCATGAGGCCGTGAATCTCGAACGCGAGCTGGTTGTAGCGTACAGGGTTCTCGCTATTGAGCGGCCGGATGCGCAGCGACTCGGGAATCAGACGCGGCTCGAAGCGCACGATTGCGTTGCGTACCATCTTCTCGACGGTCTCCCAGTTGCGACTGGCGAGGTAGCTGCCGGACAACGCGGGGATGCCGTAGTTGACGACCGATTCGGCTAGCATCGGGTAGCGCGCGATGTCCATTTCGTCGTCCAGGTTCGTTGTGTTGAGCAGCAGACTCAGATCACGCTGGATGATGCGGCGCATGCCTTCGCTGTTCGGCGCATAGGCGTCGGGCCGCTCGCTGCGCCGCGCGGGCGCGTCGTCGAGCAGGCGGTCGATCAGCGACGGCATATAGGCTTGCCGGTGCCGCGCGTCGGACCTGGTCATACGCGCTCGTCGTGATTGAACCGGCATTCGCCGATGTCGAGCAGGCCGACGTCGCCCTTGTCGGTGCTCCAGGTTTTCTGGCCGAGCGCGATCACGCCCGTTTCTCCAACGTCTTTCCAGGTGGTTTCGCGCGCGAGCCGGGTGGCAGCGGAGCCAGTTTCCGAGCCGGGATAGCGCACCGGCAGATAGCCGCGCAGGACAGTCGCGTCGCGTAGGCCCACGACGGCCGAGCGCCATACGAGGTCGGTCAACGCGGTGACCGGACCGAGTGTCAGCGATTTCATCGAGTCGAACGGCACCCAGCGATAACCGCCCGCGACGGTCAGCTCACACACCGGACCCAGCCGGCTATCGCTATCGGTCAGCCACTCGAATTCGCCGATCTGCGTGCTTTCGCCGCGCGTGGCCGGCGCGGCGTCCAACGCGGCGCCGCGCAGTTCATCGGCGGCGGCGAGATTGCCCTCGCCGAGCTCGAGGTTGGCTTGCAGCAGTGTTTTCACCCATTCGGGCAGCGGCTCGATCTCGCCCGGCGTGCGCTGACCCGCGAACACCTCGGCGCGGAACATCTCGCTGCGGATCAGCCCGCGATACATCTGGGCGCGCGATGTGCCTTCCGGCTCGAGCGTGGCCCACGTCTGCAACTGCTGTAGCGCGCGGTTCCATTCGCCGTCCAGGCACAACAGCTCGAACAGCAGCCAGCGTTCGCGCACGTTCGACGGATGCTTGCGCACTTTGTCGATGGTTTGCTCCTTCAGTTCGCCGTAGGTCTGCGCGTCGAGCAGGCTGCTAAGGGTTGGAGGGTCCGACTTGGGCAGGTCAGCGGTTATGTTCATCTGAAAATGCAGGCTCTTCGTATTCGATCGATTCAGGCATGGCGATGTGGCTGTCCATGCTGACCAGGTGATGTTCTTCGCGTGCGAGCAGCGCGGTCCTGCTCGCACGGTGTGCGGGAATTCCGCGCGGCGCGAGCAGCGCGAGGATCTCGTGCGTTTGGTCCGCCTCGAAAATCTGCTCGGCACCGAACGAGTCAAGACCATCGAGCAGGGTGTCGATGTTCTTCCCCTGCGTCAGCAGGTCGAACACGGACGCTTCCGTCTGCGACGGATCGACAAGTTCGGCGAACGGATCGGGAGGTGACCCGATGATCGACTCGCTCTGAGCTTCGGCCGACGCCTTGGGCTCGGGCCCGTTCTCGCTCTTCCGGTTCAGCAGCGCTTCACGGTATTCGAGCGTGAGCGCGGCGAGCGGGTCCGCTTCATCGATGTCGGCTGCCAGAAGCTTTGCCATGCCGTCGTGTCCGCCGCGTTCCGCTGAATGCGGTTCGCGCCGCAACTGCAGCGGATCGTCATCGTCATCGTCCTCGTCGGCTAGTGCGATCAGGTCGCTGAAGTCATCCGGCTTCGTGAGCACGGGCTCGATCCGGTCCGCGGGCGGATTCAGGCTCGACGGTGGTGTCGGGACGGATTCTTCAGGCGTGTTCGCTTTTTCGGGAGGCGGGTTCAGTAACAAATCGGGCATAAGCTGAAGGTCGGGATGCGCGCTCGGAACAGCGTCAGACGAACACGCCACGCCGGCGCGACCGTTGCGCGAAGCGGTACGAACGAGCCCGAGAGACTGGATGGTTCGTGCGAACGTCCTGAGCGCACCCGCTTCGAAAGGTGAATGGTCCCAGCGAGCGTGATATCCAGTCATTGCTTGGCCGGTATGCAATGGCGAATCAGATCTGCCTGTAAAGCGCGCATTGGTAAAAGACTCTCCCGACGAAGACATAAAAGGATCACCAACTAAAAATGCGGGTTGGCGCCTGGCAGATGTGAATGCTACTTCGCGCACCTCGAGCGGAATATGGGCGACGGCCCAAATACACGCAGCGATCGACCGCCTATCCTTGTCGCTCGATCAGTGTGGCCAGCACGCTTTTTCGGATACCTGCGCGCGGTGTGCCGGATGTCACGGCAGAGCCGCGCTTTCCGCAACAAACATCTTTACCTGCAACGTCATCATGTCCATTTCACGCCACGCGTTGTTCGGCAAGCTCGGCGCGACGCTCTTCAGGAGCATCGAATCCGCTACGGCGTTTTCCAAGCTGCGCGGCAACCCGTATATCGAGCTGGTGCACTGGCTGCACCAGCTGCTCGCGCAGTCCGATAGCGACCTGCACCGCATCGTCAGACACTGCGGCATCAGCCGCGAACTGCTCGAGCGGGACCTGCAGAGGGCACTTGCCGCGCTGCCGTCCGGGGCGAGCGCGCTCACGGATTTTTCGCATCATGTCGAGACGGCAATCGAGCGCGCGTGGGTCGTCGCGACGCTGGCGTTCGGCGACGGGCGGATTCGCGGTGCATGGCTGATGGCGGCGCTTGTCGAGACGCCGGACTTACGGCGCTTGCTGCTGGCCATTTCGCCGGAGTTCGGCAAGATTGCCGTCGACCGCCTTCACGATGCGTTGCCAGCCTGGATCGACGGTTCCCCCGAAGAGAAGGACACCCCGTACGACCAGAGCGACTTTTCGTCCGCGGTGCCGGGCGAGGCGTCCGGTGCGCTCGCAGCCTCGGCGAAGGGCGCGGCGGCACTTGCGCAGTTTTGCGCGGATCTGACCGCACGTGCGCGCGCCGGTGAAATCGATCCGGTGGTTGGCCGCGAAGTCGAGATTCGCACGATGATCGACGTGCTGTTGCGGCGGCGCCAAAATAATCCGCTTCTGACCGGCGACGCCGGGGTTGGCAAGACGGCGGTCGTCGAAGGTCTCGCGCGCGCGATCGCGGCCGGCGAAGTCCCGCCGAAACTTGCCGACGTGCGGCTGTTGAGCCTCGACGTCGGTGCGCTGCTTGCGGGCGCGAGCATGAAGGGCGAATTCGAGGCCAGGCTGAAGTCGGTACTCGAGGAGGCGGCGAAGTCGGCGGCTCCGGTCGTGCTGTTCGTCGACGAGATTCACACGCTGATCGGCGCCGGCGGTCAGGCCGGCACCGGCGACGCGGCAAACCTGCTGAAACCGGCGCTCGCCCGCGGCACGTTGCGCACGATCGGCGCGACGACGTGGGTCGAGTACAAGCGGCACATCGAGAAAGACCCGGCGCTCACGCGGCGCTTTCAGGTGCTGCAGATCGCCGAGCCAGAGGAGCCGTCCGCGATCGACATGGTCCGCGGACTCGCACGCACGCTCGCGAGCCATCATGGCGTCGTGGTTCTCGACGAAGCGATTCGCGCAGCCGTGACACTGTCGCATCGCTATATTCCGTCGCGTCAGTTGCCGGACAAGGCGATCAGCCTGCTCGACACCGCCTGCGCGCGCGTCGCGCTATCGCAGCATGCGCCGCCGCGCGAATTGCAGCGGATTCGCGAGCGCTTGCAAGCGGCGCGCGTCAAAGCCGAGCTGCTCGGGAACGAGGTGCGTATCGGGCTTGGCAGCGAGGCCGCGCTGGCCGACGTCAACGCGACCATCGCAACCCTCGAGTTCGAGGATCGTGTTGTCGAAACCGCCTGGCAGACCCAGTCCGAGGCGGCGAAGGCGCTGGCGGGCGCGCGCGAGGCCGTGAGCGCGCGCGCCGCAGCAGGCGGACCCGAGGCCGACGCGCGCGATAGCGCGGCGAGCGAACTGCAGACTTTGCGCGAGCTGGAGCGCACGTTATCGAACCTGCAGGCGGCTACGCCATTCGTGTTTCCGGAAGTCGGCGAAGCGATCGTCGCCGACATCGTCTCTGACTGGACCGGTATTCCAGTCGGACGCATGATCACCGACGAGGTGAGCGCCGTGCAGATGCTGCCCGCCACGCTGGCGGCGCGCGTGATCGGCCAGCACGACGCTTTGCAACAGATCGGCGAGCGCGTGCAGACGGCGCGCGCCGGGCTCGCGGACCCGCGCAAGCCGCTCGGCGTCTTCCTTCTCGCGGGACCGTCCGGCGTCGGCAAGACGGAAACCGCGCTCGCGTTGGCGGAGGCGCTCTACGGCGGCGAACAGAATCTCATCACGATCAACATGAGCGAATACCAGGAGGCGCATACGGTCTCGGGACTCAAGGGCGCGCCGCCTGGCTACGTCGGTTACGGCGAGGGCGGTGTGCTGACCGAAGCGGTGCGCCGACGTCCGTACTCGGTCGTGCTGCTCGACGAAATTGAAAAGGCGCACGGCGACGTGCATGAAATGTTCTACCAGGTGCTGGACAAGGGCTACATGGAAGACGGCGATGGTCGCTATATCGATTTCCGCAATACGACCATCCTGATGACCAGCAATGTCGGCGCCGATCTGAGCGCGAGCCTATGCGCGGACGAAATGCTTGCACCGGATTTTGACGGTCTGCGTTCCGCGCTTGCGACGGAATTGCTGAAGGCGTTTCCGGCCGCCTTTCTCGGGCGTGTGACGCTGGTGCCATATCGTCCGCTGGGCTCGGATTCGTTCGCGCGGATCGTGCGTTTGCATCTCGATCGCGTCGTTCGGCGCATGGCGGATAACAACGGCATCGCGCTGAGCTATACATCGGAGGTGGTCGACTACATCGTCGGGCGCTGCCTCGTGCAGGAGACCGGGGCGCGTCTTTTGATCGGCTTTATCGAACAGCACGTGCTGCCGCGCCTCGCACGGCAGTGGCTCGATGCGTTTGCAGCGAAAAGCGCGCTCACGCATATGACAATCGAGGTGACCGATCCGGCTGCGGCACCTGCGGATGCGCTCGTGGTCCGGGCTAGCTGCTGACGCATGCTCCGAATTTATTCAGGTTTGTTTACGAAAGTGAACGAAGGCTGCCCTTCAATCGATGCATCTCGCAAACACTTTTTTGGCATTTTTTTTGCATAGCAATGGCGCTCGCCTTTGACCTCGTTTTCACATGATGCATGTCTAATGCCAGCGGCATGATCGCCAGATCGTCAGAAATCGCAAATCGAAGGGAATCCTTAAAAATTGCTCTCGCTACTTGATCGGAATAGTCTATAAAGACAAAAAGTGCCGCATCATGCGCATGTCTTTCATACAGTATGAATGCACGTGCCCAGTTGACATGCGGTCATGGTAGATTTTCAGCGCTGCCATGCTAATCATATGCGCCATCCATAGCAGGCAACCATAGGTCGAAATCCGTTCCGCCTTTCAATTGCAACCGGAATGACTGGAGAACAACAATGCTCTTCTTTAATGATGGTTTCACATTCCCGAATTTTCTGGCCGACGTTTTTTCCATCTTCATCTTTATTCTGTGGTTCTGGCTGTTGATCACGGTGTCGAGCGACCTGTTCCGCCGCCATGACGTGTCGGGATGGGGCAAGGTTCTGTGGGTGATTTTCCTGATCATCCTGCCGTATATCGGCATCTTCGCGTATCTGCTCACGCAGCATCGCGGCATGGCGGAACGCGATCAGGCGCGGGCCAGGCAGATGCGCGAAGATTTGCGCAATGTGGTGGGCTTCAGTGTCGCCGACGAAATCGACAAGCTCGACAAGTTGAAAGCGTCCGGTTCCATTTCTGCGGACGAGCACTCGCGTCTGCGCGCGAAGCTCGTGCAGTAAGCGTCGGTTACCTCAGTGCAGCCATCGGCGAGCGGGCGCATTGCCCGTGTCGCCTTGGCTTTTGCGCGGTGAGGGTTTCCCGATCGACGCGCGATCGAACGTAACGGGAGGAACCCATGCTTGCCCGAGTCGCCCACGTTCGAAACGCTGTTGCGCGAACGGCACGGGCGCCGCTGGTTTTGCGCCGCGCCGCGCTCACGTGCGTGACGGCGTTGATGCTCGCCGCTTGCGCGCAACCGTGGCAGCAATTCCAGGCTGGGCAGGACCAAGCGGCGATCATCGCCCGGATGGGTCCGCCGCGCGAAACCTATGACCTGCCCGGAGGCGGCCGCAGGCTGATGTGGCCGACCCAGCCGATGGGTTCGACCACCGTCGCCGCCGACATCGACGCTTCAGGCAAGATCGTGAGCGTGCGTCAAGTGTTGCAGTTGAGCGAATTCAATCGCGCGGAAATCGGCAAATGGACGCGCGAGGATGTGCTGACCAATTTCGGCCGCCCCGTGCAGACGCAGTTTTTCCGGCTCTCGCAACGCGAAGTCTGGTCGTACCGTTACATCGAAAACAACATCAACCACATGCTGTTCAATTTTGCGTTCGACACCAACGGCGTGTTGCGCGCGACGCAGCGCTCGCCTGATCCATTGCGGGATCGCGATTTGCGACGGTTCTGAACCGCAAGCTATAGCAACGACTCAATTGGCATTATCGACAGCATCCATACACCGAGCCGCGCGTACCACGTCGCATTCGGTTCGGTATCGAGGCGGGTTTCCACGCCGTCGTTGGTTTCGATCCAGTACAGCTTGCCGTTTGCGTCGAGATGCACCGCGTACGCGACTGTCGGCAGCAAAGCGAGAAATTTTCGATCGACCCGCGTCGCGAGATCGGGGCTGTCGATCACGAGGCCAAGCTCGGTATTCAGATGCGCGGAGCGCGGATCGAAGTTGAACGAACCGACGAAAACCCGCTGGGAATCGGCGATGAAAGTTTTCGCATGCAAGCTCGAACCCGAGCTGCCGAACGGCCCCGGCGACTGTTCTTTCTTCTGGATGACGCCCGCCACGCGCCGCAATTCATACAGGTGCACGCCGTTTTGCAGCAACTCGACGCGCCGCCTGATATAGCCCGAGTGCACGGCGGTGACATCGGTCGCTTCCAGCGCGTTCGTCAACACGCGCACATCGACGCCCTGGGCGGCGAGGCCGCTCAGAAACTGCGTGCCCGTATTCGCCGGCACGAAGTAGGGCGAGACGAGGTCGAGCGACTTCGTCGGCTGGCCCATCACTTCGCGTAGCTGGTGCGGAATCAGCGCTTCCGGCGGCGCGTCGTTCAAGCCTTTCGCGGGGTCGTCGCTGATCATCTTCGTTTTGGCCCAATCGAGCGGCAGCTTGTGGTCGAGCAGGTTCTGCACGACGCGTGGACCGCGCAGCGCTTGCTTGTACTCCGCGGCGGCGGGCTCCTGTTCGATCGCCTGCGCATCACGCTCGAGCGTGGCCAGTTCATCGACGCTCTCGTGCGGCAGGATCTTGTCGACCGGATACGCCGACGCGCTGGCCCAGTAGCGGTCGAAATCGCGCGACACGTCGGCCGCGGCCGGTCCGATCGCGAGGACATCGAGGTCGGCGAAGACGACGCCGTCGGTGGCATCGAAATACTCGTCGCCGATGTTGCGGCCGCCGAGGATCGTCGCGGTGGCGTCGGCGGTCAGTGACTTGTTGTGCATGCGCCGATTGGCGCGTGAGAAGTCGGTTACAAAGCCGAGGAATTTCGGGCTGCGCACGACGAACGGGTTGAACAGGCGTACCTCGATATTCGGATGCGAGTTGAGCGCCGAGAGTGTCGGGTCGAGCGCGGACGCGATGCCGAGATCGTCGAGCAGCAGGCGCACCCGCACGCCCCGGTCCGCCGCTTCGTGGATCTGTTCGAGCAGCAGCGTGCCGGTCAGATCGTCGCGCCAGATGTAGTACTGGATGTCGAGCGTGCGTTGCGCGGAACGGATCAGGTCCATGCGCGCGGCAAACGCGACATGCGCATCGGCCAGCGGATAAATGCCCGCCAGCCCCGCGTGCGAGGCCAATTCGGGCGCGACCGCGCGACCGAGATCCGTGGTGGCCGCCACCGCGGGCGACAACGCATGCGACTCCTTGCGGTCCTCGAGCGACGGTAACCGCGCGCAGCCGGCGAGCAGGCTTGCGCACAGCAGCGCGCACAGCGCGCCCTTCCATCGACGATGCGGGAACGACGGGTGGTGTATCTGCGCTTGCATGGAGTCCGGGTCTTCCTTTGGGTCGCGCGTTCTTGCACGCAGCTTGCATTGGTTGAGAAGAATACTATGAGCGCATGTCCATCGGTGCGCCGCCCGACGCTCTTGTTGCGCCAGGCGCTTTGTCCGATGATACGAGCAGGCTGCGCGAATTCGAACGGGGGCCAACCCGGCTGCGCATCGGCCGCACGGTTTCCGTGCGAGCGAGCGTGATCCGCTTCGCGTCAGCGTAAAAGGGTCGCCAAGAGGCGTAAAAGGTCCGGTTCACGGCGCCTTCGAGCATTTCGCCCCACTGTGGAGTCGAGCAACGTGAAGATCTCCCGCTTGCTGCTGGCTAGCGTGCTGCTTTTCCTGGCGGGCACCGTGCTACAGATGATATGGCCGCTCGCGCAGCCTGCCTCGTATCACCACTTCGCCGATCAGCGCTCGCTGGGGCCGCTGCACAATGCGGCGGACGTGCTCTCGAACATCGTCATTCTGATCGCCGGCGTGCTCTGTCTGCGCTGGGTCACGCGGCATGCGTCGAACCAGCCGGCGCAATTTCCCGGCATGGTCGTCGCCGCGATCGGGCTGCTGTTCACCGCGTTCGGTTCGGCGTACTACCACATGGCGCCGAACGACGCGACGCTCGTCTGGGATCGCCTGCCGATGACGATCGTGTTCGCCGGCATCCTCGCGATGCTATGGACGTCGTGGAGCGGACAGCGCGTCGGCTGGGCGCAGATGCTGATCATGGTGGTCGTGTCGCCCGCCACCGTCGGCTACTGGCTGGTATTCAACAGCCTGTGGCCTTACGCGATTCTGCAGTTCGGCGGCCTCATGCTGATCGTCGGCATGACGCTCACGCGCAAGGTGGACGGCGTGATCGCATGGACGCTCGTGATCGTCTTCTACGGGGTCGCGAAGATTTTCGAAAGCCTCGATTGGCAGATATGGGAGCTCACGCATCACGTGATCGCCGGCCATGCGTTGAAGCATGTGTCGAGCGGTCTTGCCGGCGCGTCGATGATTCTGGTCGCGAACGCGGCGCCGCGCTCAGTCGCGGGCATCATGCCGCGCCGGCCGCGCGGCATCGGGCATTCCGGTACGCCGCGTTGAAGCCGCATCACGGCGAAGTGAAGCGGCCTGCGGCGGATGTTATTGCGGCTCGTACCACGAATACGTCGCCAACGTGCTCACCGGCGGCGTGCCGATCTGCAGCGTGATGTCGCGCAACGATGTCAGTTCGATATTGCGCAAGTCGCCCATATAGCGGCGCGAATCGCCGTTGTCGTTGATATACGCGACCACGTCGCCCATGATGCCCGCGACGTTCGTGCTCGTCAGCGGCTCGCCCCAGATATCGAAGAAGTCGCCGAGCGTATAGGTCCTTTCGGTCGGCGCTTCCATATGGATGATGCCGGTGTTGTCGTGCGTGTGCATTTCATACGTGCATTGCGACAGGATGCCGACGTTCGCCGGCAACGCGAGCCATTGCCCGTCCTTGATGATCGCGAGGTGCGCGTGCACGTGGTACAGCACATTCATGTTCGGCGCGCAGGTCAGGCCGTCGACCGGCGAGCCGTTGCCGCCCGTCGACGTCGTGCCGTTCGGCCAGAACGACGAGCCGACCACGCCTCCGAAGACGAGCGTGATCGGGTTCGGGTCGAACGGCGGCGGATCGGTCCACGCATAGGTGGGCACTTGTGTGACAGGCGTGCCGACCATGATCGTGATTTCGTCGTGCGGCTTCAGCACGAGGCTCGCGGGGTCGCCCGTGTATTGCGTGAGAGTGCCGCCGTCGTTCACGTAGATCGCGATCGGCGAGGCGGTCAGACCCGCCACGTTTGACGCACTCAGCGGCTCGCCCCAGATCGAGAAGAACTGGCCGAGCGTATAAGTCGCGCCGGTCGTCGCGTCCATATGGATCTTGCCGCTCGAATCGACCGTGTGCACCGGATACGCGCAGCCAGTCGGCGCGGTGATGGTCGGCTCGACCATGCCGATGTTGGGCGACAGCGTCAGGAGTTGCCCGTTCTGATAGATCGAGACGTGAGCATACGTGTACGCGGTGCTGCGCAACGCGCAGTTCAGTCCGCCGACGGGCTGACCGGTTCCGCCCGCTGACGTGACGCCCGCGGGCCAGATGGCGGCGCCGAGTGTCGTGCCGTCGATGATCGGCGTCGCGGCGGCGAGCTTGGGCGTCGTCGCGCTCGCGTCCGATGCGCCCGACGGGCTCGACGCCGGAGTTGGACTTGATGCCGGAGTTGAACTTGATGCCGGTGCCGGACTCGACGCGGGCGCGGGACTCGATGCGGGGGTGGTCGCTCCGGCCGCGCCGTTCGAGCCGATGCCGCCCGGCTCCGCGCCGCTGCCGCCACCTCCGCCGCCACAAGCGGACAATGTCCAGATCAGACCTAATGCGACGAATCGCGACCCCAGCCGTTGCAGCATCTCGTTCTCCATGCCGTGAGGTGAAAGGGATGCGTGCAGCGGACATCGCGCATAGACAAAGTGCGGACATCGCACCGCCACGCGCGGCGCGGGTTTCACTGCGTGATTTGGCCGAACGCTGTCACCGCGTGGCGCAGGCGCTCGCGTCGAACCACGTCAGGTGATCGAAACCGATTAAAACAGCCTAACAGATGGTTTCACGAGCGAGACCGGCGCATCACAACGTTTCGCGACATTCTGCTGGCGCATTTCGAGGTATCGGCCTGGAGTTTGCGGACGGAACGATCTGGCGCGCTTTATATGTGAGCTGTCATCGTTCTGTGCGAAGATCGGTTCTGTCCATCGCGCGGCCTGCTGTGTAAGGGGCTCGTACGGCGGGCGCGTGCGCGGCGATCGCCGTCGTCCTCGGGTTGAGCGCGGGCGCACCTGTTTGCCGATTCATGGAGCACTGAGCAATGACCGACAGATTGCAAGCGTCCGTATACGTAGTGCTGCTGCTGCTGATTGTGGGCTGGTTGCTGTATATCGGGCGTGCGGTTTTCGTGCCGATCGTGTTCGGCGCGATCGCGGTGTACCTGGTGGTCGACCTCACGCGGCTGCTGCAACGCATTCCGCTGATCGGCCCGCGGCTGCCGGTGCAGTTGCGCTATGGGCTGTCGATGTTCCTGATCTGCGCCGCGATTTTCTTCGCAGTCGACATGCTGGTCGCCAACTATGACGCGCTCGTCGCGCTCGCCCCGCGCTACCAGGACTCGGTCTTGCTGATGATCCACAAGATCTCGACGCTGCTGCACCTCGAAAGCGAGCCGACCTGGGAGTCACTGCGGCGGAACATACTCACGCAACTTAACATTCAGGCGATGGTGACGGGCCTGCTGGCGTCGCTCTCGTCGATGATCATCGACCTGTTCGTGATCGTGCTGTATGCGAGTTTTCTGCTGTTCGAGCGCCGCACGTTCGGCGACAAGCTGGCGAACATGACCGCCAATTCGACCAACGCGGCGCGCATCCGGGGCGTGGTCATCGACATCAACCGGCGCATTGGCGCGTATCTCGCGCTGAAGACGTTTCTCGGCGTGCTGCTCGGCGGGCTCTGCTGGCTCGCGATGCGCAGCGTCGGCCTCGAGTTCGCCGGGCTGTGGGCGATACTGACCGCGCTGCTGAACTATGTGCCATATATCGGCTCGGTGCTCGCGGTTGCGTTCCCGGTGCTGATGTCGGTACTGCAGTTCGGCGACGTGAATTCGGTCCTGATCGTGCTGGTTTCGCTGTCCGCGATTCACTTCGTGATCGGCAATATTCTCGATCCGTATCTGACGGGCAATTCGCTGAACCTGAGCCCGTTCGCGATTGTCGCGAGCATGGCGGTGTGGTCGGCGTTGTGGGGCGTGCCGGGCGCCTTTCTCGCGGTGCCCATCACCGCCAGCATGACGATCATTTTCTCCGAATTCGAAATGACGCGGCCTGTCGCGGTGCTGCTGTCGAAAAACGGCCGGCTCACTTACGGCAAGACCGAGCAGACCGCTTGAAGCGGTCGCCGCGGCGGCTCTTTCACCCGCGCGTTCTTCGACGAGCCGTTCCAATGCGAACTCATGTCCCGCTCACACGACCCTGAACTCCAGCCCCTTCCCATCCCGGGCAGCGCCGAAGCGCTCGAAGACCCGGCGTTGTTGCGCCGCCTGCTGCGCGCGAAAGACCGCATCGATGCCGCGTCGCACGAAGCCTGGCCGGTGCGGCGCCTGGCTGAAGTAAGCGGCGTGTCGGAAGCGCACTTCGCGCGTTCGTTCAAGCGGGCCTTCGGCGTGCCGCCGCACCGCTATCTGTTGACGCGCCGTATCGAGCAAGCCACCACGCTGCTGCGTGACACCGACCTCGGCATCACGGACATCGCGTTCGCGACCGGCTGGGAAAGCCTCGGCACGTTCGGCCGCGTGTTTCGCGACATCACCGGCCTGAGCCCGAGCGAGATGCGCGTGCAGGCACGCGCCAATCAGACCGAACTCGATCGCGTGCCCGCCTGTGTGCTGAAGGCCGCGCAACGTCCGGACCTGACGACCGCGGTTCTGGAAAAGCGTCGCCGCACGAACGGCGACGCTGCCGAGCCTCCTGCCAGCGAGAAAACATGAATCAGGCAGTGCTCGCGCCCGCCGCATCGTGATGCCGGAATCCGCATATTCGATGCGGTTTCCAACCAAGACCCGCCCATTTCGACTTCCTATACTCGTTCGACCAAGCCCGGTGCCACGGCGCCGCCCTTTCTGGAAGGAAGCTATGTCGACGATTCCCGCGCGTATAGAGCGCCTACCGTACTCGAGCTTTCATCGCAAACTGCTATGGATGGGAGGACTCGGTTACGTCTTCGATGCGATGGATGCCGCGGTACTGGCCTTCATGCTGCCAGTGCTGCGCAATCAGTGGAATCTGAGCAGCGTGCAGACCGGCGTGCTCGGCAGCGGCACCTTCATTGGCTACTTCTTCGGCGCCGCGCTCGCTGGCATCCTCGGTGACGTGATCGGCCGCCGCACAGTGATGGTGTGGGCACTGATCATCTACTGCCTCGCATCGCTCGTCAGCGCCACTGCGCAGAATTGGCCTTTCTTCATGGCGACACGCATCATCGCCGGGCTCGGCACCGGCGCCGAAAGCGCGATCGTCGCGCCCTTCCTGTCGGAGTTCTGCGCGCGCAAATATCGCGGCACCTTCACCGGCAGTCTGGCGGCGTTCTTCTCGTTCGGCTTCGTCTTCGCCGCGATACTCGGTTATCTGGTCATACCGCTCGCGCCCGACGCCTGGCGTGTCGTGTCGGTGATCACTGCACTGCCGATCGTCATGCTGCTGTGGTGGCGGCGCGCGTTGCCCGAATCACCGCGCTGGCTCGACAGCCGCGGCAGAACCGCCGAAGCCGAGGTGATCGTCGAACGGATGGAAGCCGTGGTACGCGCCGCCGGTTTGCCGCTGCTGCCGGAGCAAGCGCAGGGGGTGAGCGCCCCAGCCCCGGTCGCGTCCGGTACGCCACTGGCGAAACTCAAGGCGCTGTGGTCGCGGCAACTGGCCGGCATCACCGCGATGGCCTGGTTGATGTGGCTGTCGATCACGTTCAGCTACTACGCGTTCTTTACGTGGATTCCCGGTCTGCTGGTGCAAAACGGCATGACGATTACGCGCAGTTTTTCGTATTCACTGGTCATGTACCTCGCGCAGATTCCCGGCTACTTCTCGGGCGCGTGGCTCAATGAAAAGATCGGCCGCCGTGCGACCATCGTCACGTACATGGCGCTCGGCGGATTCTCCGCGTTGGGGCTCGCGCTCACGCACAGCGATGCCGAAATTCTGACCTCCGGCTTTTTGCTGTCGTTCTTCATGAACGGGACTTATGCCGGCGTCTATGCGTACACCCCCGAGGTGTTCCCCACCGAAGTGCGCGCGACCGGCATGGGCGTCGCTTCGGCGATCGGCCGCCTCGGCGCGATCGCCGCGCCGATCCTGGTCGGATTTCTTTATCCGCGGCTGGGCTTCGGTGGGGTTTTCGGCGGCACGACGCTGGTGCTGATCATCGGTGCGCTCGCCGTTCTAATCATGGGAGTGTCCACTCGCGGCCGGTCGCTCGAAGAAATTGCCGCGATGCGCCTGAACCGCTGAACGGCTGATCGCCGGCGGATTACGCGCTGGCACTCCGCAACCCCAGGAACAACATATGGACCGCATCCTGTTCAAGAACGCCGCTTTGCTCGATCCAATGCATCATGCATTGCAGCCGGGTCACAATCTGCTCGTCGAAGGCGACACGATCAAGGCAGTCTCGCAGCAGCCGATCGACGCATCCGGCGCACAGGTCATCGATCTGCAAGGGAAGACCATCATGCCGGGCCTGATCGACCTGCACGCGCACATGGTCGCGACGCAGTTCGACTTGCCGAGCCAGGTCAACATGCCCAACGTATTCGTCACGCTCAAGGCGCTGCCGATCATGCGCGGCATCCTGCGGCGCGGCTTCACGACCGTGCGCGATGCGGGCGGCGCCGGCTTCGCGCTCAAGCAATCGGTCGAGATGGGACTTGCGCAAGGGCCGCGCCTGTTCGTTGCCGGACGCGCGCTGAGCCAGACCGGCGGCCACGGCGACGGCCGCGCGCGCACCGACTTCATGCCCGGCGACGCGCCTTGCAATTGCTGCGTGCGCGTCGGTGCGTTGAGCCGGGTCGTCGATGGCGTCGACGCGTTGCGCCGCGCCGTGCGCGAAGAACTGCAAATGGGCGCCGACCAGATCAAGATCATGGCGTCTGGCGGCGTCGCGTCGCCGACCGATCCGATCGGCGCGCTCGGCTACTCGGAGGACGAGATTCGCGCGGTCGTCGCCGAGGCCGAGGCGCGCGGCACCTATGTGATGGCGCACGCCTATACGGCTGAATCGATGCGGCGCGCGGTGCGCTGCGGGGTGCGCACGATCGAGCACGGCAATCTGATCGATGCGCCGACCGCCGATCTGATGGCCGAGTGCGGCGCGTACGTGGTACCCACGCTGGTGGCCTACGAGGCCTTGCATATCGAGGGCGTGCGCTATGGCCTGTCGGCCGAGAGCGCGGCCAAGATCGACATCGTGCGTGACGCCGGTTTGAAGTCGCTGGAGATTTTCAAGCGCGCCGGGGTCAAGATGGGCTTCGGTTCCGATCTGCTCGGCCCGGGCCACCGGATGCAAAGCGACGAGTTTTCGATCCGCGCGCAAGTGCTGACCCCCGCCGAGATCATCGGCAGCGCCACCACCATCGGCGCCGAGATTCTCGGCATGACGGGTAAGCTGGGACGCCTGACACCGGGCGCCTTTGCCGACGTGCTGGTGGTCGACGGCGATCCGTTGCGCGATCTGAGTTGTCTGACGGGCCAGGGCGAGCGTATCCCGCTGGTGATGAAGGCCGGGCGCGTCGAGTTCAACGAATTGCATTGAACCGGCGCGCGAGCCGAGCGCAGTTTTGGAGAAGCGCCGCCCGGTGCTCAGCGATACAGTCGAGCCCTCAACCACCGAGGGAGGAGTCATGAATCAGGGTATCGATGTGGTCGGTTTGTACGTCGACGATCAGGACGCGGCGCTTTCGTTCTACGTCGACAAGCTCGGCTTTCGCGTCCACACGGACGTGCGCAACGGCGCTTACCGCTGGCTCACGGTCCAGCACCCGGAGCAGCCGACTTTCCAGTTGGGCCTGTTCGCGCCGGGGCCGCCGATCCACGATGAAGCGACCGCGCAAACGCTGCGCGCGATGGTCGCGAAGGGAGCGATGCCGCCGTTGGTGCTGTCCGTTGCCGACTGTCGCGCGAGCTATGAGCAATTGAAGGCGCGCGGCGTGGAATTCACGCAGGAGCCGGTGGATCGTTTCGGCAGCGTCGATGCGGGCTTTCGCGATCCTGCGGGCAATGGATGGAAGATGATCCAGGCGGCGGCGCAGAAGTGAGCGTAAGCGATCCGGGCGGCGCGTAGTCACAAACGGCCGGCGACAAGTCGCACGATCGCGACGCGTTCGCCGGCCGTCCCACCTACGGGACCAATGGCCTAACCGGGTATCATTGCTGATGCTGCTGCAGATACTGCCGCACGTCGTTCAACGTCACACGACCCGAATGCGCGCTATCGATCTCGTCAAAATGCCTGGCGATATAGCCGAGCCCATTGCTTTGCGCCAGAGCCTTGGTGATCGACGAGCCGTTGCTGAGCACCGAATTCGCGCCCAGCCTGCTCTCCATGCGCTGCTGAGCCTGCTGCTGCAATGTCGAGCCGGTGGTCGGCGCGACCGCGCTAGCACGGTTATGAGGAAAGAACGGACCGTCGACGCCGTGTCCGCCGTGGGGTAGCGTCACGGGCGCGACCGGCTGAGGCGGCAGCGCCTGCGCACTACCGACGACCACACCGAGGACGATCAACGCCAGCGTACGTCGCAAGATATCGATTGAAGACATGATCACTCGCCATAAAAAGTAGTCGGAGGGTCTCGCGCGAAGCGAAACCACCATCGATCAGGGCGCGGTCGCGGCGACCGCCTCGCTCGTCGGCGTGGCGGCGGGCGCTTCGTCGGCCCACGGCTGCGGCAGCGTCGCGAGCGTGAGTGCGCCCGCTATCGGCGTGCCGCCATAGAAGGCCGCCAGATCCGCCTTCATCTGCGGGCGCGCCACGTCATCCAGATAAATCATATGCCCGCCCTGGAAGAAGTTGACCTGCAGATTCGGCTCGAGGCCCTGCACCGTCTTCAGTCGCGCGAGCTGCTTCTCGGTATTGAAGAACGGCGTGGCCAGATCGTGGTAGCCGTTTTCCGCCAGCACCTTCAGTTGCGGATTCAGCTGCAGTGCGCCGAGCAGATCGGGGATCGTGTCGGGCAGCGGCTGACCGCCGTGCGAGAAATTCCACGCCTCGATGACCGCGTCGTTCAGCGGCATATACGCGGCGTTCGGTGCGGTGTAGCCGAGGTAATCCGGCATCTGCGTGGCCAACGCATTGGTGAACGGCAGCGAGATCAGGATGTCCGACGGGTCGCCGTCGCTTTGCAGGCGCGGGTCCGAGTTGGGCAACGACACGCGACCATCGTAGCGGCCGATCGTCGAGCCCGGCACCAGCGTGATGTTGAACGGATTGACGTTGAAGTAACCCTGCATCGCCTGCAACGTGAGGCCGGATTCGGCGTCCCAGAACTTCTCGAGCCACGTCGGCGGGAAGTTCGGCGGTCCCGCGTAAGTGGGCGCGCCGAGCTGGCTCAACGTCCAGTACAGCGAATAGTTCTTGAACAGGTTGTAGTTGGCGGTCACGAACGCCTCGCTGCGAAGCGCGTAAGTCGCCTGATTCACTGGCGCGGGCGACACCTGGTTGTAGTATGCCGCGACCTGGGCATAGCCCGGCATGTAGCCGCTCAACGTATCGGTTTCGAGCGCGAGCTGATTGGGCGAACCCGTGATCGCCACCGCCTCGATCGCATCCGCGAAGTAGTTCAGGATCGAGGACTGCAGCGTGATCCCTGTGAGGTGCACGCCGGCCGATTCGAGCGCGAGCGCGAGGATGTCGGTGCGAGGCGTGCCGTACGATTCACCGTACAGATAGATCGGCGAGCTGCTGCGCGAATTGACCGTCAGGTAGCGAATGATGAAGTCACGCATGATGTTCGCGTCCGCATCGGTGCTCCAATAGGTCTGGTTGGTGTTCGGCAGGATCGCCTCGGAGAGGCCCGTGCCCGGCGGATCGATGAACACGAGATCGGTCGTGTCGATCAGGCTTTCGGTGTTGTTCACGAGCGGGTAGTTCGGCCAGCTGGTGCCGTTCAGCAGCGGATCGGTGGTCGCGACGCGCGTCGGCGCGAACGATCCGAGCCGCAGCCAGATCGACGAAGAGCCCGGCCCGCCGTTATAGACGAACGTGACGGGCCGCGGTTTGCCATTCGTGCTCGGCGCCGTGTAGGCGACATAAGACATCGTCGCTTCGGGTGCGCCGCTCGTCAGATCCATTGCGGTCAGATGGCCGGTGGTCGTCGTGTAGTTGATGGTGGTGCTGCCGGACGTCCATTGGTAATGCATGATCGCCGCTTTCTCCGTGACCAGCGACGAGGCAATGCCGGATGTCGCGCTCGTCGAATAGCTGGTGAGATCGGTATAGGGCTGATTGGCGGACGGCGTCTGCGGCGCGGATGCGGCTTGCGCCTGATTGGCGACCTGCGCCATGCTGCCTGGAACCGCCGACGCCGACGAACCTCCATCGCTGCCGCCGCATCCGGCGACGATCACGATTCCGAGTGTCAGCACGCTTAGCGCGGCTAGCCGGCCATGACGACGGACGCGGCCATCGTCGGTACTCCTTCTGTCTGGTTTCATCTCGTTCCCTGGTGAGTGATACCGCTACACAACGGCCGCTTTTCGCCGGTCGCGCGTTGGAGATCGAATAACCCGCACCGCACTCGAAGACACGCAGCGCTTGCATGGACAGCTTTTCCGAATTCATTAATTCAAATTGCTTGCGTGGATATTTCTATTTGCTTTCCAGAGTTACCGATTGAATGGGCAAAGGAATTTCCTGTCGATTTATCTCGACATTTGAAGAGAAATTTAAAATTGAATCTTTCCGGCGCTTAGCAAGAGTGAAAATAAGATGCGAAATGAGGTCTTGTCAAGGATAGAGCGGTGATTATGCTATTCGGGATAAAGATGGTCTGTTAGCGAGCACCGGTGCGGTCTCGGCGGCTTGGCGCGGAAAAATGCTGTCCGGATTTATCCGCATTGCATTGGATTTTGGTGGGAAAGTCGTCGGAATTAATTGCGTTTCAAAAATGAATTAAATGGTAAATTTAACCGGTGCAAACGTATCCTTCATCGAATTAAAAAGGCGATATTCGAGTCAGGCCCGTGGCCGAATTCGATACCAGGTAAGAATCACCGCCAGCAAAAACGCGACATAGGCGACCACGAACACCCACGGTGGAAAGTCGTAATACAGCCAGGCGCTTACCCACCGCTGTATGAAGCCTTGCGGACCAGCCGTGCCCGTGCGCAGATAGTCCTCCAGCACGGTCAACGGGCACGGCACATCGAGCACCGCGAGCGCCGCGACGATACCGATGGCGAGAACATGCAGCGTACGAAACGCGCGATTGCGCGCCCACGGGAGTCGCAAACCGTGGGCGATCCAGATCGCGAATAGTCCGCCGACGATAAACACCACGATCAGCGCGTGCAGCACGAGAACAACATTGGCGAGCCAGATCATTCTGCTTCCACTCGGGATGTATCTGGAATCATAAGGCCAAGCTCAGTGCACTCGCCTGAACATGCCGCCGCGCCTCACTGCCCATTGCCATACAGATCGAGCAGCATCAACGTCACACCATTGGTCCACCCGAAGCCGTCCTGCAGCGGATACTCGCCACCCCCGCCGCCGCCTTCCCCCGCACCTTCGACGACGTACTTCTCGACGAGCTTCTGCTGCGTGTTGTAGACGTTCTGGACGTCCGCGAGAAAGCGCGTGCCGATCGACTGAGCGAGATCGGTGCGTCCGTAGCGCTTGAGGCCCTGAATCGCGATCCAGTGCAACGGCGCCCAGCCGTTCGGTGCGTCCCATTGCTGCGTGGTGTTATAGATCGAGGTCGCGAGGCCGCCTTGCTTCAACAGCACGTTCTGCACGGTCTGCGCAGTCTTCCACGCGCGCTCGGGCCACGCCACGCCGGCCATCAGCGGATACAGCATCGCCGGTGTCTGGTTGTCGCGTGACTTGCGGAGTTGCCAGTCGTAGTCGCCGTAGTAGCCGTTGCTATTCCACAGATAACGGTTGATGCCTTCCGCGCGACGCGCCGCGTAGCCGATGAACTGCGCGACGCAATGGAAGTCGCGTGTCGCCGAGCAGCCGCGCGCGATCGTCGTCTCGAGATGGAATAACAGGCTGTTCAGATCGACTGGGATGATCGATGTCGTGCGCACCGTGGCGAGCGTCTGGTTGTCGCCGAACCAGCGTGAGCTGAAATCCCAGCCGCTTTCGGCGGTCGCGCGCAGATCGCGGTAGACCTGGTTGGCCGGACGGCCGCTCGCCTGCGCGGTCTGCACGTCCTCGAGATAGGACTCGTCGCGCGGCGTGTCCAGCTCGTCCCAGTAGCGGTTCAGCACGGTGCCATCGTTGAGCACGACGACATTGCGCGTCGCGCCGCCGCGCGGCGTGCTGGCCGAACCCTGCATCCAGTACGCGTACTCCTTGCGCAGCTCGGGCAGGTACTTCTGATAGACCTTATTGCCTTCCTTTTGCGCCGCGAGCTCGACCATATACGAGTAGAAAGGCGGTTGCGAGCGGCTCAGATAGTACGTGCGATTGCCGTTCGGGATATGACCGAACGTGTCGATCATGTACGCGAAGTTGTCGAGCATATCGTCGACGAGATCTTCACGTCCGGACTCCTGCAGCCCCAGCATCGTGAAATAGGTATCCCAGTAGTAGCCCTCGCGAAAGCGGCCGCCCGGCACGACATACGGTTTGGGCAGCGGGATCAGCGAGCTGTAGTCGGGCGCGCTCGTCGTCGTGCGCGTGAGGCCGCTCCACAGCCAGTCGATGTGCTCGCGCAGACTTTGATTGGGCGGCGGCGTGATGCTCTGATCGGGCGGCGGAGTGAAGTACTGGCTGACGAATTGCTGCAGCGAAAAACCGGGCTGGCTCTTCCGCGTTTCGTATAACTGCACGATCGCGGCGGGACTGCCATTCGGCGTCGAGTCGACGAATGTCTTCTGATCGTTGAAGATCTTCGCGGTTTGCACGGCGACGAACAGATCGCCGTACAGGATGTCGGGCGCGGGCGGCAGCGCGGCGCCCACTTGGGTATCGGCCAGACAGCTCGCAGATGCGAAGACGAGCGTGGCGATGCACGCGATGCCGAGCGTGATCGGCGAACGTCGCGGCACGAAGTGCTCATTTAAGCTGGGAAAGAGATGCGCGTTGGATGCGGTGCTGCTGCGAGACAGTGATTGTGTGCTCATGATGCCTCCAAGGTTGTGGGCATGTCACTGGTCTCTTCGCACGCCATTCGACGTCGTCTCCCGACGACATGCGAGTCCGGCACGAGGTGGCCGGATCAATGGCCCCGAAAGCATCGCACGCTTTCGAAGCATCAGGCAACTGCGGCGCAGCACATCCTGTATGCACTCAGCATGAGGATCGAAACGTGATGAACGAAGGGGAAGATGCGCGCAATCGCGTATTTGCGCGTGCTTCATGATTCGAAGCAATGGAAGCGATGAGCGCGAGCGATTCCGCGAGAAAAACCGCTCGGGGAGCAAGCGACGTACCCGCGTCGACCATTCTGCAGGCCGGCGCGAGTACGGGAGAACAACGAGAAATTTACTGCGCGAGAGGCTGCGTCACGTCCGTACCGAACCAGTGCATCGAGATCTTCTTGAGCGTGCCGTCCTGCTTCATTTGGGTCAGCGCATCGTCGAGTGCTTTTGCGAACTTCGGATTGTCCTTGCGGAACGGGATGCCCATTTCCTGGTCGGCGCCTTTCAGCACCGCGCCCGTACGCAGCGGCAATTGCGAGTTCTTGATGATGTAAGGCAGCATCAGCCGGTCGTCGATGGTCGCGTCGATACGCTTGGCCGCGAGATCGCGCAGCTTCTCGGGTGCGCCCGGATAAGTCTGCACGTTGATGCCGGGTACTGCGCGCGCCATCTGGTCGTAGTTGGTGCCGAGCGTCACGCCGATCTTCTTGTCGCCCTTGAATTCGTCGAGCGATTTGAACTCACGCTTGTCGTCCGCGCGTTGAATCAGCTGCGCGGCCGAGTACGTGTATGGCTGGCTGAAATCAAGAACCTGTTTGCGTTGCGGGGTAATGGTGACCTGGTTGATGATCACGTCGAATTTGCCACTCTGCAGCGCCGCGATAATGCCGCTCCACTCGGTCGGAATGAACTCCGGTTTCACCCCGAGCTTCGCCGCCACGGCTTTTGCGACATCGACGTCGAAGCCTTCCAGTTGACCGTCCTTGTTGCGCGAGTCGAACGGCGGATAGGTGCCTTCGAGACCGATCTTCAGGACTCCAGCCTGTTTGACCGAGTCGAGCAGATCTTCGGCATGAGCCGCGATTGCGGTAAAGCTGAAGGCGGAGATGGCCAGCGCGTTAATCAGCAGCTTCGAAAGTTTCATTGAGTGTCTCCTCTGTACTTGAGTATCAGGCTGCACAACGCAACGATTTCATCAACGTGTGCACACTCTCGACTGTCTCGTTTCGTGAATCATGTCGGGGTGCGGCGTCATCCTAGCACTCCAAAAGTCGTCTGTTTTATCTTTGTTCGGAGGCGGTGGAGCGACGCTTCGAGCCCACGATGATGCGAATCAGTCAATTCGTGAAGACACCCTACGCCCTCACCACGGTCACCCCGGCCGCTTCAATCGGCTTCGTCAGTTCCGCACTGGTCTTCTTCTCGACCACGATGGTCTGCGCGAGCGTGATATCACCGATCACGAAGCGCGACGCGGCGTTCAGTTTCGACGACGACGCGAGCACGACCGTCTCCGCCGCGCGCGCGGCGAGCGCGCGCTTGATCGCGGCTTCCTCGAAGTCGCCGGTGGTGAGCCCTGCGCTCGGATGCACGCCGGTCACGCCCATGAAGTACAGGTCGGCATGGATGCGCGAAATGCCTTCCATTGCCGCGGCGCCGACGGCTACGATCGAATGCTTGTAGAGCCGCCCGCCAATCAGGATCACTTCGACGCAAGGATGCGCGGCCAGCGCCGTCGCGACGCTCGGGCTATGCGTGACGATGGTCGCGTGCAGATCGGCCGGCAGTTCCCGGACCAGTAGCGCCGAGGTGGTGCCGCCGTCGACGATCACGGTTTGCCCCGGCGCGATCAGCTCGACCGCTCGCCGCGCGATGCGCCGCTTGGCGAGCGTCTCGATGTCCTGACGCTGCTCGAATGACGCGAGCGCGGCAGACGCCGGCAACGCGCCGCCGTGGACCCGCTGCAAGCGCCCCTCAGCGGCCAGTTCGCGCAGATCACGGCGGATCGTATCTTCCGACACGCCAAACGCCACGCTCAGCTCGCCTGCGAGCACCTGCCCGTTGCGCGCGAGCTCGTCGAGGATCGCTTTCTTGCGTTGGGTGGTCAACATTGGTTTGCACGAAATCACTTGAAATTGCACGAAGTTGCACGATAACATGAATCATTGTCGGTGATCGACAGGAGGGCAACATGACTGCAACGAAAGACCGGGTTCGCATCGTCGCCACGACCTTGCTGTCGGACGACTGGTACACGCTGAAAAAGGTGACGTTCGACTTCCTGCGCCGCGACGGCACATGGCAGCGCCAGAACCGCGAGACCTACGATCGCGGCAACGGCGCGACGATCCTGCTGCACAGTCCGCGCACCGGCAACGTGATGCTCACGCGACAATTCCGCATGCCCGCGTTCGTGAACGGTCACGACGGCATGATGATCGAAGCGCCGGGCGGATTGCTCGACGACGCTTCGCCGGAAGAGCGCATCCGGCTCGAAGTCGAGGAGGAAACGGGGTATCGCGTCGGCGCGGTCCACAAGATTTTCGAGGCCTACATGAGCCCGGGGTCCGTGACCGAAAAGCTCCACTTCTATGTCGGCGAGTACGAGGCGTCGATGCGCGTCCACGATGGCGGCGGCGTCGAAGATGAAGGGGAAGATGTCGAGGTGATCGAAATGCCGTTACAAGCCGCGTTGCGAGCGGTCGAGGCAGGGGAAATCGTCGACGGCAAGACGATCATGCTGTTGCAGTACGTCGCTTTACGTGGGTTTGCGTCAGCGCGGGCAGCCTAGTTGCGTCGCGAGTTCGCGCAGATCGCCGACAACGAAGTCCCATGCCTCGTTCGCCTTCAGATCGCTCGTCTGCTGAGGGCCATGCTCGGTGGGCCGCAGCACGAA
Organism: Paraburkholderia youngii; assembly: GCF_013366925.1. Classification (NCBI taxonomy): domain Bacteria; kingdom Pseudomonadati; phylum Pseudomonadota; class Betaproteobacteria; order Burkholderiales; family Burkholderiaceae; genus Paraburkholderia; species Paraburkholderia youngii. The sequence continues at coordinate 1,028,605 of NZ_JAALDK010000002.1, read as the reverse complement.
CGCGGTGCTCAGACCGACGCGCCGGGCGGCGGCGAGATCGTTGTTATGTGCGGCAACGAGGCATAGCTCGCGCGGTGCGATGCCGAGAATTTCCGCCGTTTCGCTATAGACCCGCGGCGAGGGCTTATAAGCGCGGACGACTTCGGCGCCGAGAATGGCATCCCAGGGCAGACCGGCACGCTTTGCGATGTCCACCATCAGGCGAATGTTGCCATTCGATAGCGGCGCGATGATGAAGCGCCCCTTCAGGCGCTGCAATGCATCGACGGAATCGGGCCACGGGTCCAGCCGATGCCAGGCCAGGTTCAACTCATCGATCTCGGGCTCGGTAACGTCGACGATGCCGAAACGCGTCAGCACTTTGACGAGGTTTTCCCGGTGCAGCACGTCGAGTCTTACATACGGTCTGCGCCCGCTACGCACTTCTTCCATCGCAGGCGAATACTCGCGTCGCCACGCGTCCGCGAAATCGGATGCGTCGAGATTCGGTGCGTACCGCTGCAGAAACGGTTGCGCTTCACGCGCGACGCCGCTTCGCCAGTCAACCACGGTTCCGAAGACATCGAACACGAATGCTTTGATGGTGGTTTGGCTGGTAGAGTCGATGCCCATGATCGTCCTTTGCGGGTATGGCGGGAACAATCCATCTTAGGCGAAGAGAAAGCACGCGTTGCTAGCATCGCGGCGGAGTGTACAGGGCTCGTAATGAACGAGGAGCCGCGCAGGTGCTGAGAGCCGTCCAGGGTTTTGCCTGGTCTCGCGCGTGTCGATTCCCACAGCGGCGGCCCGTCGTGACAGTATGTTCAACCCCTCCCGTGAAAGGCACACTCATCATGGCTACCGGCACCGTCAAATTTCACCGTGTTTTGCGCACGACGCCCGAGCGTATCTATCGAGCGTTCCTCGAACCCGCCGCGATGGCGAAATGGCTGCCGCCGTATGGTTTCACCTGCGACGTGCATCAGATGGATGCGCGCGTCGGCGGCACCTACAGGATGTCGTTTCATAACTTCGGCTCGGGCAAGGGTCACTCGTTCGGCGGCGAATACCTCGAATTGGTGCCGTTCGAAAAGATCCGCTACTCGGACTATTTCGACGATCCGAATCTGCCCGGTCAGATGCATACGACCGTTTCGTTGCGGCAGGTGTCGTGCGGAACTGAACTGAACATCGTGCAGGAGGGCATCCCCGAGATGATTCCGGTCGAGATGTGTTACCTCGGCTGGCAGGAGTCGCTCGCGCAGCTTGCGAAGCTGGTCGAGCCGGAGATTCCGGACTGACATTCAATATCAGTCGCGTGCTGCGTCATCCAGCAAATGTGCGAGCCCGGCGCGGTCCGAAACCGCGCCGCTCGCCCTCAATCAGGGAAGGTTCGGCACTTTGACGGGCGCGCCGGCTACATCGTCGGAATCACACTCGGCGACTCCAGATGGCTCTCCACCCGCTTGATGCCGGGCACGTTTTCCGCGGCGATGCGGATCGCGCGCTTCTCCTCTTCGGATTCGATGATGCCCCACAGATGCGCGACGCCGTCCTTGACGAATACACCTTGTTTCGCGAGCCCCCAGCGCTGTCCGTGCATCTCGCGCACGATTGCGTCGCGCAGGCTCGCATCGTCGTGCGAGCCCGTGTCGATTATCGGCTCGGCGGAAGCGAGCGCGCGGATCAGGTTAGAGCGGCTGACGATGCCGACGAGCTGCCCATCCTTCAGCACTGGCACGCGTTTCAGGTGCCGGCGTTCCATCAGGTCGGCAATCTGGTGCAGCGGCATGTCTTCGGGAATCGAAATGACGGTCTCGCACATCACGTCGCCGACCACATGCCCATGCTCCTTGATATACCTCGCGGCCTGCTCGCGCGCCGACGAGGACAGCAGTTCGAGCCACCATCGACGTTTGCCGTGCCCGGTGCCGTTTTCCACACGATGCAGCAGATCGCCCTGGCTGACGATGCCTATCACCTGCCCATTGGCGCCGAGCACCGGCATGCCGCTGATGTGGTGATCGACGAATAGCTTCGCTGCGTCGTGGATGGTCATATCCGGTGTGGCGGTAATGACCGAAGAAGTCATGATGTCGAGCGCGCGCATGTTCTTCTCCTGTGCGGGCCGCGACGGGTCCTCATCGGTTGCACGCGTCGCGCGAGGTCGGCAGACGCACCGGGGGACAACGCCGCGGTGCTGAGGCGCCTTGAGTGTAGGTTAACTTTACCGGCTGGTATGCAACACAAGGCAGATCTTCCCGCTGCTAGTGGATTACGACAAAGTCGGCGCCGAACCATATTCAATACCTGATTAACGATAAGGTCGGTTTCAACCGGGATGTCGCTTAGTGCGATGCAGCAATATTCGAGGTCGACACGGAGTGTAGGCGGCGAGCTGTGCGCGGAATCACCCATGCGATTTCGGCATTCGTCGTCGCAGCGAGCGCTTCTGAATCGCTGTCCCGGCGCGGCTTCCTACCGCTGGCATTCTTTAAGCTTGAATTAAGCGACGCGACCTACGCTTCAAACCGTAGCAGGAGAGGAAAACCGCGCGACGGAGTGCACCTTTCCGCCGAGCTACGCATGTAACAACTCGGGCATCCCCGGCAGAAAGAGGTTGAGATGATGTACTTGATTACCGATCTGAAAATGGTCGAAAGCTACGGTCGCATCAAGGCTGACAGCGGCAATGATGCGCTGCATGAGTTTGCGCTCAGCAAGGGCTTCGTCGACCTGATGGAGCTTGCCTCCGCCCGGCCCGCGTTCGCCAACGACTTGCTCGCTGTTCAACTGCAATAAGGAGACTGACGTGGCCATAACTTTGGGGCAGGCGCTGGTGCACGCCGAGCAGCTGGAAGTCCACGGCGTGATTTCCAAGACGTCGCAGGCGCTCATCCGGCTGATGCAGGAGTACCGAGCCGTAGTCGGCGTGGAACAATACGAGCAGGTTATCGAGGAAGCGGGCCTGGCTCATCCGGAGCCGCAGTGAACCGCTTTGCGCATCCTGAACCAAGAAAAAAAGCACTACATATGCGTGCGGTGCCGGCGGGAATTTGTGCGCATTCTCGCCGACACTGAAACCGCCAAACCTCCAAAAGCCGCACTTAGAAACCTTAACAAAATGAACAAAGGGGCTGTTTACTCTCGATGAATCCTGTTAACCTTTTCATTGTTTCGACGACGAAAAGGACATGGCTAAACCCATACTCGACGACGAACTTTGGGCACTCATTGAACCGTTACTGCCCCCTCCCAAACCAAGGCGAAGCCGTTATCCTGGGCGCAGGCCGCTCGATGATCGTGCGCTGCTCACTGGCATCCTATTCATCCTTCAGACAGGCCTGCGCTGGGACCTGCTGCCACGCGAGATGGGCTGCGGCAGCGGCATGAGTTGCTGGCGCCGTCTGCGGGACTGGCAGGCTGCTGGCGTCTGGGACCGACTGCATGAAGTCCTGCTCGCCAGGCTGCGCGCGGCTGACCAGATTGACTGGTCGCGTGTCGTCGTCGATTCCTCCTCGATCCGCGCCGTGGGCGCAGGTCAAAAACGGGACCGAATCCCACGGACCGCGCGCGACCCGGTTCAAAGCACCACCTCATCACCGAAGCGCAGGGCATCCCGCTCGCGGTAATTCTCACGGGCGCCAACCGTAACGATGTTACCCAGCTTCACCCACTGGTTGACGCCATCCCACCCATTGCTGGCAAGCGTGGCCGGCCGCTTTCGAAGCCCCGCATTGTTCAAGGCGATCGGGGCTACGATCACGACAAATACCGCCGTCCGCTACACGCAGCCGGCATCGCGACTGAAATCGCCCGACGCGGCGAGCCCCACGGCAGCGGACTGGGCAAAACACGCTGGGTGGTCGAGCGCACCATTTCGTGGCTTCATAACTTTCGACGACTGCGCATCCGCTTCGAACGTCTTGCATTCATCCATGAAGCCTTCATGAAAATTGCCTGCTGCATCATCTGCTGGCGAAAGCTGAAGAACTCATTTTGTTAACGCCTCTTAGCCGCTAAAAGATAAAACCGGTGTTCACGAACTTCGAGTGATGATTCGTGACAATCGTGTCGAGCAGCGTCTTGTTCAAGTCGGTCTCCTTGGCTGCGACCATGGACCGGATCGAGAACGCGCGCAACGCATCGGTGACCGATAGCGTGCCTTCCGCGGAATCCTTGCGGCCGGCAAACGGAAAGACGTCGGGACCTCGCTGGCACTGGCTGTTGAGATTGACACGGCACACCTGGTTGACGAGAGGGTCGACCAGCGAGCCAATCTGGGCAGCGTCGGTGCCGAAAATGCTGACCTGCTGACCGTGGTCCGAAGTGATGACATATTCGAGCGGTGTATCGATGTGATCGAACGGCACGACTGGGATAATCGGTCCGAACTGCTCTTCACGGTAGAGCATCATCCCTTCCTTGACGGGGTACACCACGGCCGGATAGAAAAGCGTTTTGCAGAACACGCCACCACCTTCATTCACGACCGCCGCGCCTTTCGCTTTCGCATCGTCAATCGCCTGAGTCATGTAGGCTGTACGATGCATGCCGGGCAGCGGTGTAATGGACACACCCTTTTCCCACGGCATACCAACCTTGAGATTCTTGAGCGCTGCGTTGAAGCGTTCTAGAAACGTATCGACGATCGAGCGGTGCACCATCAGGATCTTGAGCGCTGTGCAGCGTTGACCATTGAACGACAACGTACCGAGCAGACATTCTTTCACAGCGAGGTCTATGTCGGCATCAGCCAGCACGATCGCGGCGTTTTTGGCGTCAAGGCCGAGAACGGCGCGGAGCCGATGCGACTTCGGGTGCTGCTTTTTCAGATGGTCTGCAACCTTGCTCGAGCCGATCAGGGCAAGCACGTCGATCTTTCCCGAGGCGAGCATGTGTGGCACGACCACCGCGCCCGGTGCATAAATCGTGTTGATGACGCCCTTCGGAAAAGCGGAGCGGAATGCCTCGAGCAGCGGGAAGAACAGTAGCGTGCCATATTGGGGCGGCTTGAATACGACGGTGTTGCCCATCAGCAATGCGGGAATGAGCGTCGCGAACGTTTCGTTCAGCGGATAGTTGTAAGGCCCCATGCACAGTACGACGCCAAGCGGTGTGCGGCGAATCTGGCCGATGGTGCCCTCGGCGATGACAAAGCGCGAGTTGCTATTGTCCAGCTCCTTTAGCGCCGAGATCGTGTCTTGCATATAGCTGATGGTGCGGTCGAACTCCTTCTGTGAATCGGCAAGGCTCTTGCCGATTTCCCACATGATCAGATTCACAATCTCATCGCGCCTGGCCGCCATCAGACGAATGAAGTCCTGCATGCAACCGATGCGCTGCGCGACCGTCATCGTCGGCCACTCACCGCGGCCGTGGTCGTAGGCTCGCACGGCGGCGTCGAGCGCGGCATCGCTCTCGACTTCGCCCATGACGGGATAACTGCCGATTACGACCTGTTCAGCGTCGCCGGAGGCTTGTCGCACGCAGACCGGAGATAGCACGGTCTTGCAGTTTCCATCCCATGCCTTCAGTTCTCCATCGACGAGCGAGACGCGCTGATGAATGGGCTCCGCCAGGCGGGCGGTCTCTGGAATATCGTCGGTGACTGGAAACAACTGCCGGAGGTTTTCGAAGTCGATACTTGCCACGTTTCGCTCCCATGTTCGTGCAGTACGCGGTACGCGCAAGACACAGACAGAAGCATAGCCAATGGCGGCAGAGTTGGAGCCGCACGGTGTCCAACATCAATCAGGAGCGGCGGAAGCGTCCTGGAAACCGGATTCGATGAGATTCATCATCGTGGTCTGCAATTCGACCAGCGGCGTAGCAGTCACTGCCGTCGCTACCCCGTCGGATTTCGGGAGCAGTCCAACGAATGCCGCAATGCCGGTTCCGCATGCCCCTATGAGTAGGGCGGCAGCCAGTACGGCTACACTGCCGCGCACCGCTTGCCTGGGAACGAAGTCCGCAAAACATCGCATGATGGCTATCTCCGATTGACGCAGCTTCTGCAAGCAAAGGATGTGCCGACGCAGCGGGCTGCCAGGCAAGCGTGCCGCTGGAAGGCTGCATACGCGTTGGCTGCTCGCGCGACAGCGGCAACGTGGATTCGATGGTGGGATTCACCAGACAGTTTGAGCGGGCAAAGACGGTCCGAAACCAACACGTTCGCGCGGAGAATCGGGCGCTTCGACCTTGACGGCGACGCATGCAATATCCTGTGACAGGGAAGGACGGCAGCGAGTAAGCCTCGCGACAGTTCATTTATTGCGAAGTCCGACGCGACGCCTCTGCGGCATGCGCACACGATTTACTGTTTCCTCCTACCGAACAGCTGTACTAACATCCAGTAACGGTTCGAGCACTGACGACCGGGCGGGGCCGGGAGGCAAATTGCCTCCTCCTGGAGGACCAAGATGAAACAAAACTCGTCTCGGGAAATCGTCGAACTGCTGACCAAAGTAGTCGGGCTGGCCGCCATGCATGTGCCGAGGGGGCAGACCCGCAGGAGTGCGTCGATAGCGATCGACCAGCTCGAAGAGATCAAGCGCAACGCGGCGTTTGCTCGCCAATATGAATCAGCACCGGAACCGCTACGCGAACTGGTGATGAGGCGGGCCGTAGAAGTCCATGACCTTGCGACTGCACAAGACTACGCGAGCGCCCTCAATGCCCTCAAAGCGGTAGTCGATTTCCTTTATCAACATCTGGTAGACGACTCCGGCTCAGCAACGCCACCGAGCAAACTGGCAAGCATTGATTTGAATGCCGTTCACAGGGCTCTTCAATTCGGAGGTCTTCCGGGACAGTCGCAGCAAGACCCCGATGACGACAACCCGCCGCCAGTGCGTCGCTGAACTTGCCAAGGATAACCGCCGATGCTCTCGGGCCTATCGAAACTACTGGACAAAGCATTTATCCTCGGCTTCTTTTTGCCAGCCCTGCTTGGCTTTACAGGTTTTCTCGCAGCTAATGCGGATATCCCGGTGTTTGGCGATTTGCTGAACAAAGCGACCTCGGACAGCGAAAAGGTCGGCGGCTTGTTTACTTTCCTCATAATCGTATGGGTTCTATCGCTGCTCTTGATGGTGCTGAACAACTGGTTTTATCAGGTCCTCGAAGGATACAAATGGCCATTCAATCGAGAGGCCTGGAAGCGCGATGAGCGCGACCGCCGCAATCGTCAGCTGGGCCTTATAGAACGCCTCCGTACCGAACTCGATACTGAGAACAGTACGATCGAGCGGCTCAAAGCCTCAAAGGAATCGTCGGAATACAGAAAAGCCGAATTGAACAGAGCCACCGTAAGGGCGAGGCTGTATCGCACTCAGGAGCGCAACGCGCGTGATTTCCCTCGCTATGAAAACCTCGTTCTTTCTACGGCCTTTGGGAACACGTTGCGTGCATTCGAGGGTTACTCGAGCGAAGTCTACAAGGTCGACAGCATATTCGTCTGGCCGCGTCTTCTTGCCGTGATCCCAAAGGACTATCAGGCAATCATTGCGGACGCGAGAGCTCCAGTTGACTTTCTGGTCGGACTCGTCGTTCTGGGTTCATTTACGTCCATCTTTACGTTCGTGCGAGCGCTTGACATCTGGCTTGCGGACGGGCTGGGCGGAAATTGCGTGTTAGCCGATCTTTTGCAGAATGCCGCGATTGCGGCCGCTATTGCAGTAATCGCGTATCGGCTGGCGATTCTTGAGGCAAGAAGCTGGGGCGACGTTGTCAAATCGGCGTTTGACCTTTATCTGCCGGCACTCGCCGAGCAGTTAGGTTTCGTTCTTCCGACGTCCCTGGCCGCGCAGCAGGAGTTTTGGGCCGCATGGAGCACGCAGTTCCGCTTTCATGCACCGGCAAATACCGCCTGGTGGACACGTGTCCAGCCGGCGACGCCACCAGCAACGACCCAGGCGGATTGGGAGGCGACAGACTCCGCAGGCGAAAGCGACGAGATGCGCGGAGGTTGAGAGGCAACTGCGCTGCCTTTTATTTCAGCCTGGAGTTGCGTGCACCATGACACCACAGTTCGATACCGATTTGCGGACCAGACTGGTGAGAGTCTACGGTCGTGTGCAGGGGGTAGGTTACCGGCAGGCTTGCATCGAGGAGGCCACGGCTCGAGGGATCACGGGTTGGGTGCGCAACCGGATGGATGGTTCGGTCGAAGCTGTGTTGCAAGGGCGCGCTGAAGACCTCGAGCGAATCTGCGACTGGCTGGTCGACGGTGCGCATGGAGCGCTGGTGGACCGCCTGGAAATCAAGGAACTGTCGCCACCGGTAGCCAGGTTCGATGAATTCAAGCTGGCCGCGACGGTCTAGTTCGGGTCACGCTACGAGTCCACGCCGTCGGACATGAACGCTGATTCTTCGAGCGCCCTAAGGCTTGACCGCGGAGGCCAGAACGGAGCTCATCGGAAGCCGCAGGTCCCCGTTATCGCTGCGATACGCCTCTGCGTCGCGTGCGACGGCCCGTTCGATAGACGCCAGCGCGGCCGGCGTTTGCGCGTGTAGCAACGCGGAAAACCGCACGCCGCCGCGCAGGAGTGCATGAAAAGGTGTATTGGGAGCATGAAGCACGAGCGTGAGGTCCAACTGCCGCATCTCGGGTTGGACGAACCCGGCATCGAGCAACATGTGCTTCGATTCCTGCCAATCGCTGAACCGGAAGAGGGCTGGTCCCGGCGGCAGGGGCACATCGGTCGTCCCGTGCTGCTCGATTGCCTTCAACACCATGTCGAAGGCCACCGCCTTGTTCGGTGTCGCCCATTCCGTGAAGGCAATTCTGCCATCGGGTCGCAGTACACGAAGCGCCTCCGCGAGTGCGCGCTCGGGGTGCGCGAAGTGCAACATTCCGAAGCTGATCCCCACAGCCGAGAAGCTTTCGTCGGGAAATGGCAAATCCTCCGCGTCGCCGACGCGGAACTCAAGTGCCGGAAAGACGCGTCTCGCCTTGTCGACCATCGCAACCGAGAAATCCACGCCAGCGACATCCGCGCCGCACAGTGCGGCGGCCGCCGCGAGGTAGCCGGGGCCGCATGCGACGTCGAGAAAACGCGCACCCCGACCAATGCAGAGGGTCTCGAGAATTGCCTGGTTAGACTGCGCGGTCAAATCACCGAAATACTCATGATAGGCCTGCGCGACCCGCTCCCAACCTTCATGTTCGAAGGTGCTGAAGTCGAGTTGTCCCATGCTTACCCCCACCGGTTTTACACGTGTGCAACTTGTAGCGCACGACTATGTTCCTCGGAATCCGTAGGTCTGGCTATCGGGGAAACAATTCAGGCGGGCGACACAGCAAACAAACGGATGTGTGGTGCGGCGCACAACTAGCGTCGTCTAAAGCCGCCAGACTTTCGCGCGCGTCGGCGCCGGCTGACGCATCCCGACGAACCGGCCGGCCTGGTTTCCGTGCGGCATCTTGCATTGCAGCGCCAGGTCGCGAACCGCCTCACTTGAGCTAGACTGGCTCGAGCAACCGGAAGGAGACCCAGGATGATACGCAAGACGCTTAATGCCTCGCAGCTTCAGCAGGAGGTCAATCGGAGAATTCATCGACTGCAGGAGATCGTCGATGATGGCGTGAAGATTCGCGTGCCGCGGCCGCAGTTGCAAGAGCCTGACAAGACAGGCTGCAACTGGAACATGACCCACTTCGGCAATGCGATTGGCTTCGAGCGCGACATCGAGGGCGTACTGAGGGCCATGCGTGCGGAATACAACCTCAGTACCGAAGTCAAGGACACCGGCAATCCGTTCGGTGACTAGCCGCGACACACACCGATTCCTTGTTCGTTATTGATCGCGTGCGCATGTTGGAAACGGGAATGGCAACGCACGCCCGCAACGCGTCGTTACAACCAGCGCGGGTCGCGCGTAAACGCGACGGTCAACCAGCGGTCCGGGCCCGACTCACCGATCGCGCGCGAGATTCTGTCGCGGATATGATCGAGCTGGCGCACGCCGGCGTGCTCCATCGCCTCGGGCAACACGATATGCACCTCGACGAACAGGCCTCGGCCGACGCGTGTCGCGTAGTGCGAGTGCTTGACGAAGCCATAGTCGGCGGTCAGTTGTTGCATCAGGTCGCGCAACTCGTGCTCCAGATCCGGCGGCGTGATCAGCAACACTTCCTTGACCGCGCCGATCACGGTTCCGATCGGCATCGGGATCAGCACGAGAGTTAGCAGGGCCAGCACGCCGGGGTCGATGTACGGCGTCAGGTGGCTTTGTCCGATGCGTTCGAGCAGCCATGCAATCGAAAACGCCAGCAGCAGCGCCGAGCTGATGCACGCCGACATCAACCAGCTTTTGATGTCGAGGCCGATCAGTTCGGAGTCGATCACGCGATTCACGCGCCGTTCGCGCCAGAACATGAAGAAGCAAAACGCGGCGACCACCACGGCGTAGAAGACCCCCCAGCCGAATTCGAGTTCGCGGCCGCCGTCGAGCAGGCCTTTGACCGCGTTGATGAAAGCGTAAAAGCACAGCACCGCCAGCAGACTGCCGTTGAACACGAGCACGAGCGGCTCGATGTGCCAGAAGCCGTGCTGGAAGCGTCGACTGCTCTCCTGTTGAAGCAGGCGGGTGACGAGCAACGACAGGCTGCACATCGCGGCGTCGAGCGCGGAAAACATGCCGTCGAAGATGATCGCCAGCGAGCCGCTCACAATCCCGACCGCGATGCCGAGTCCGGCGATCATCACGGTGCAAAGCAGCGACTGCTTGAGGATGCGTTGTTCGAGGTCCGTTGCTTTCATGATCCGAGTAACCGCCCGTGGCTGAAAGACGTTCAGAGGTGAGGGGAGTATATCGGGCGCGTATGCCCGGAATGTCGCGGCCGCGCGCGAGCGCGCCGCAATTCGTCGGTAGCGGCCAACGTCGCGGGCCCGGTGCTCGATACGGCTAGCCAAAGCTATTCCAACGGCTTGCCCGCGCGCCCCCGCCCGCGCCACATCCGCGCGTCTACCCGGGCTTGTCCTGGGGTGCCTCCACGCGCATCCAATTCACCCCATCCGCGTACCGCCAAGCCTTGCCCACACTCGCCGCCACGCTATCCCTCGCGATTATTTGCGATTCACGAATACCGCATTCGCCGCTTGTCCCGTACCTGAGCCGCCGCACTTGGGCCAATCTTGGCCGCGTCGCTGCCGCATCGACGAAGCGCGGCACGACACCCGTTGCTGAATTCGACGAACCCGGCGGCGCGCCGCGGCGCCAGCGAATGCCGTGCGCGCGCCAAGCGGCCGGACTACGGAGACATGGAGACACAGATGAAATCGAACGACTGGGACGTGGCCTACGAATGGAAGGCCGTCGTGCTGCTGGCCCTCGGCTTCGGCCTCGTGGGACTCGACCGCTGGCTGATCGCGCCGCTCTTTCCGGCCATCATGAAGGACCTGCATCTGACCGCGCAGGACGTCGGCAACTGCATCGGCATCCTCGGCTTGTCGTGGGGCATTTTCGCGGCGTTGATGGGCGGCATCTCCGACAAGATCGGGCGCCGCAAGGTGCTGATCCCGGCGATTCTGGCGTTTTCGCTGCTGTCCGGTTTCTCCGGACTTGCCGGCGGCCTGATGAGCCTGCTCGCGGTGCGCGCATTGATGGGCGTCGCCGAAGGCTCGTTCTGCCCGACCAGCTTCGCCGCGACCGCCGATGCGTCGCATCCGAAGCGCCGCGGTTTCAACCTCGGCCTGCAGCAAAGCGGCTTCGCGCTGTTCGGCCTCGCGCTGTCGCCGATCATCGCGACGCAGCTGCTCAGCGTGGTCACGTGGCGCTGGGTGTTCGCGCTGGTGTCGGTGCCCGGGCTGATTCTCGGCGTGCTGATGTTCTTCGTGATTCGCGAACCGAAAGCCGCGCCGCAAGCTACGCCAAAGCGGCCCGCCTGCCCGGCCGAACGCGGCAATTGGCGCGACGTGCTGAAGAGCCGCAACATCCCGATCGCGATGGCCGCGCTTTTCTGTGCGATGACCGGCGTGTTCGTGCTCGGCGCGATGCTGCCGCTGTACCTGACCGAGTATCTGTCGCTCGACACGCAGCGCATGGGCGTCGTCGTCTCGGCGATCGGCTTTGGCGGCTTTATCGGACAGTTCGGTTTGCCGGGGCTGTCGGATCTGACCGGGCGGCGCGTGGCAAGCATCGTCGGCTTCGCCGGCACCGCCGTGATGCTGTACCTGTTCCGCGGACTCGGTGCGCAGCCGGTGCAGCTGTTCGCGGTGCTGTTCGTCGCGTCGTTCTTCACGCTCGGACTCGTGTCGCTGCTGTCCGGTCCGGTTGCGACCGAAGCTGCGCCGATCGGCATGATCTCGACGTCGATCGGCATCGTCGTCGGCGCGGGCGAGATTTTTGGTGGCGGCATCGCGCCGGCATTGGCGGGCTTCGTCGCGACGAACTTCGGCATTCAGAACATCCTGTGGCTGCCGATCTGCGCGGTGCTGCTCGGTATGGGCGTGAGCCTGCTGCTCGAGGAAACCGCGCCGGCCCGAGTGCGTCGTCAGCGGCTTGCGCCGTCGCTCGACCTGCCGGCCAGCGAGCAACCGGAATGATGCGCTGCAACCGGTCGGCGCAGCGCTCGGCAACGAGGCCGTTGTCGCCGACCGGGCGGCGCGTTCACGCGCCCCAGCCCAGATACACTGACAGGCTGGACGAGTGGACAAGGACCCAGCATGGATCGTTTTCTGAGCATCGAGGCCTTCGTACGCGTGGCCGAGACGAGCAGCTTCGCCGAGGCGGCGCGGCAGTTGGGCGTGACGAGTTCGGTGATCACGACGCGCATCCAGCAGCTGGAGAAGTTCGTCAACGCGCCGCTCTTTCATCGCAGCACCCGGGTCGTACGCCTGTCCGAAGTGGGCGAGGCGTTCTATCGCGAATGCGCAGAGGTGGTCGGGCGTGTCAACGAACTGACCGACCAGATGCGCGAGCTGCGCGCGACACCGACCGGCCGCTTGCGCATCCAGATGCTGCCGGGTTTCGCGCTCGGCCACTTCGGCGCGCCGCTTGCGGAATTCAACCGACGCTATCCCGGCATCCAGCTCGATGTGATCGTCAACGACCGGGTGGTCGATCCGATCGAAGAGGGCTTCGACGTCGCTTTCCAGATCTTTCCGCCGATCGCCGAATCGCTGATCGAGCGAAGGCTGTTCAAAGTGCGGCGTCTGTTCTGCGCGACGCCCGCGTATTTGAAGGAGCATGGCGCGCCGCAGCATCCGCGCGAGTTGCTGCAACACACCACCGCGCTTTATTCGGGCTACCCGTCGCGCAATCGCTGGACCATGACGCACGGTGACGAGGTGGTCGAAATGGAGCTGCCGGGCATGATCCGTTCGAACTCGGTGCATCTGCTGCGCGACTATGCGCTGACTGGAGGCGGCGTCGTCTGTCTGCCGACGCTGGTCGCGAGCGCCGCGCTGCTCGATGGTTCGCTGGTGCCGATTCTGACCGGCTACACGCTGTCGCCGCTGAACTTCGCGGCCGTGTATCCGGCGACCCAACGACAGGCGCTCAAGGTGAAAGCGCTGGTCGAGTTCCTGGCCGAGTACCTGGGTCCCGAGCCCGCGTGGGACCGGCCGCTGATCGAGCGTGGCTGGGTGACGTAAGGCTATTCACGCGGCGATTATTTGCAAAGTCCGAATGCTGTAATCGCCCGATCGCCGGTTGTTGCCATCCTGTTGCGCTTCTAAAGTTGAATCAAACGACACCCGCTTCCAACCAGGAGACAGCAATGACCGAGTCGTCATTCCACACCGTCTTTGGCTCGCTCGACGGCTACCGCAAAGGCGAAATCGAAATCACGAGCGGCGAAGCGCGCCATTACGTGTTTTCCAACATCTTCGAAGTCGCTTCCGGGTCGGCGCCCTACGAGAAGGTCGTGGTCGGCAAGAACCTCGACTACGTGATCGAGGCGCTGCGCACCGAAGGCCAATCGCAATGGTTCGCCTGCGCGCACGATGAGTTCGCGATCCTGATGGACGGCGAAGTACGCATCGATTTCATCAAGCTCGACAACCCGCCGAAGAGCGGCACGGGCACCGTCGCAGCGGGCGCGCAACCCGCCGGCCGCGCGATGGGTTACGTGGTGCTGCGTCGCGGTCATCAGGCATTGCTGCCGGCCGGCTGCGCATATCGCTTCACCGCGCAGAAACCCGGCGTCGCGCTCGTGCAAACGATGCTCGGCGAACTGTCGGTGGAGAAGTGGGCCGACATCTGCGTGCACTGATACGCAGAACATGCACCCACCCCGCAACTACGTTGCATGGGACCAGAGTAAGCGCTAAAGCGCCAACTCTGGTCGACATAGGAGACAAAACATGGCATCCCTCGAAACCCTCGATCACCCGGCCGGCTTCGCCGCCGACACCGTGCGCGCCAGCGAACCCGACGCGGTCACCGGCTATCGCCGCTTTACGCTCGGCGCGTTCGAATTCCTGCGCGACGAGTACTTCGTCAAGATCAACTGGCCCGCGAAAGGCCAGACCCGCACCCACGCGGTGCCGGCCGATGCGTTCCTGCGCGCGATGATGCGCGACGTCGCATGGGGCTTCTTCTACGGCTGGGTTAATTTCGACCAGGTGTTCGGCACGCGCAATCACTACGGCAAGGTCGACGTGTATGCGGGTTCGTTCAACGGCATCATGAAGGACGCGGGTGTCGATTACATGGAGACCTTCGAGACGCCGACGATCATGGCGACCTTCAAGGCGATCCTGCACGACTGGACCAACGAAGGCTTCGACCCGTTCGCGGCACCCGAGGAAACCGGCACCGCGTTCGGCCGCAAGCATGGCGACAACGATGCCGCGATCGATCGCACGCGCATCGCGACGCGCCGCATGCCGGGCCTCGAAGGCGACTCGCCGCTGCGCGATGATCTGCCGGTGAACCGCGCGTTCGCCGACGTCACGCAGGACGATCCGGAGGTGCATGTCGAGCCCGGCTTCGAGGGCCAGCTGCACGCGTTCAACCTGTTCAAGTATCTGTCGCGCTCGGACGTTACCTGGAATCCGTCGGTCACGTCGGTGTGCGGCCAGAGCCTGTTCTGCCCGACCACCGAGGAATACATCCTGCCGGTGTTTCACGGCAACGATCGCGTCGAGTGGTTCCTGCAACTGTCCGATGAGATCGTCTGGGACATCGGCGACAAGAACACCGGCGCACCGCGCGCGCGGATCACGATGCGTGCGGGCGACATCTGCGCGATGCCGGCCGATATCCGCCATCAGGGTTATTCGACCAAGCGCTCGATGCTGCTCGTGTGGGAAAACGCGACGCCGAATTTGCCGAAGCGTTACGAAAGCGGCGAGCTGAAGCCGTACCCCGTCGATTTCTGAAGGCTCGATTCAAGAGCTCCGCGCCCGCATTCACCGAGGACCATTCATGCAAACCCAACTGTTCATCGACGGCCGCTTCAGGAACGCCGTCGAAGGCGGCACGATCGACGTGCTCAATCCGCACGACGGCTCGCTGATCACGCAGATCGCCGCGGCCACCGCCGCCGATGTCGATCTGGCCGTCGATGCCGCCGCGCGCGCGTTCCCGAAGTGGGCCGCGTTGCCCGCCGCCGAACGCGGTCGGCTGCTGCTTAAGCTCGCCGACGCGATCGAGGCCAACGCGGAAGAACTCGCGCAACTCGAATCGCTGGACACCGGCCACCCGATCCGCGATTCGCGCTCCCTCGACGTGCCGCGCACGGCGGCATGCTTTCGCTACTTCGGCGGCATGGCCGACAAGCTGCAAGGCTCGGTGATTCCGGTCGAAGCGGGCTTTCTGAACTACGTGCAGCGCGCGCCGATCGGCTTGGTCGGACAGATCGTGCCGTGGAATTTCCCGCTGATGTTCACGAGCTGGAAGATGGGTCCGGCGCTCGCGGCCGGCAACACGGTCGTGCTGAAGCCGTCGGAGATCACGCCGCTGTCCACGCTGCGCATCGTCGAGCTGATGGCCGAGGTCGGTTTTCCCGAGGGCGTCGTCAACATCGTCGCGGGCTATGGTCATACGGCGGGGCAGCGGCTCGCTGAGCATCCGGGTGTCGGCAAGATCGCGTTCACCGGATCGACTGCGACCGGGCGGCGCATCGTCGAGGCCTCGCAGGGCAATCTGAAGCGTGTGCAGCTCGAACTCGGCGGCAAGGGCGCGAACATCGTGTTCGACGACGCGAACCTCGACGCCGCGATCAACGGCGCCGCGTGGGCGATCTTCCACAACCAGGGCCAGGCGTGTATCGCGGGCTCGCGGCTGATCCTGCACGAGCGCATCGCCGATCGGTTCCTCGAACGCTTCGTGTCGCTGGCGTCGTCGATCCGGCTCGGCGATCCGCTCGAGGCCGACACCGAGATGGGGCCGCTCACGTCGAAGCAGCATCAGGAACGGGTGCTCGCGTTCGTCGACATCGCGCGTCAGCAGGGCGGCCGCGTACTGACCGGTGGCAGCGCGCCGAGCGATGCGTCACTTGCGAACGGCTACTACGTGCGCCCGACCGTCGTCGAGGCTGCGAGTCCGAACGACCGCGTCGCACAGGAGGAAGTGTTCGGCCCGTTCGTCACGGTGCTCCGTTTCCGTACCGACGACGAAGCGCTCGCGATCGCCAACGGCACCGACTACGGACTCGGCAGCGGGCTGTGGACGCGCGATCTGTCGCGCGCGCATTCGATGGCCGCCCGAATCCATGCGGGCATGTGCTGGGTCAACTGCTACAAGCGCGTCAATCCGGGCAGCCCGTTCGGCGGCGTCGGACAGTCTGGCTATGGCCGCGAGATGGGCTTCGAGGCGATGCACGACTATACGGAAGCGCGCTCGGTGTGGGTCAACGTCGACGGCAATGTGCCGCCGCACTTCAAGCGCTGAGGGCCGCATGGAGCGCTTCGTCTATCAGGGCACGCCGTCGCGTGTGGTGTTCGAATGGGGCGGGCTCGCGACGCTGCCCGCGGAGGTCGAGCGGCTAGGAGCCAGGCGCGCGCTGATCCTGGCGACACCCGAGCAGCACGCGCTGGCCGAGCGGGTCGCGGAGGTGCTCGGCAAGCGCGCGGCGGGTGTGCATGCGCAAGCCGTGATGCACGTGCCGATCGAAGTCGCTCGCGCGGCGCGCGATGCGGCCGCCGCGCTCGATGCCGACTGCTGCGTCGCGGTGGGCGGTGGTTCGACGGTCGGCCTCGGCAAGGCGATCGCGCTCGAATCGTCGCTGCCGATCATCGCCGTGCCCACCACCTATGCGGGCTCCGAGATGACGCCGATCTATGGGCTCACCGAAGGGCGTCTGAAGCGCACGGGCCGCGATATGCGCGTGCTGCCGCGCACAGTGATCTACGATCCGTCGCTGACTTTGTCGTTGCCGGCGGGCATTTCCGCCGCGTCGGGCATCAACGCGATGGCGCACGCGGTCGAAGCGCTGTATGCCGAGGACGCGAATCCGGTGATCAGCCTGATGGCAGAGGAAGCGATCCGCGCGCTCGGCGAAGCGCTGCCCGCGATCGTGCGCGCACCGGACGATGCCGCCGCGCGCAGCAGCGCGCTGTACGGCGCGTGGCTCGCGGGCACCTGTCTGGGCGCGGTCGGCATGGCCCTGCATCACAAGCTTTGTCATACGCTGGGTGGCACGTTCAACCTGCCGCATGCGCAAACCCATGCGGCGATGCTGCCGCATACGGCACACTACAACCACGGCGCCGCGCCCGATGCGCTCGCGCGCGTTGCGCGCGCGCTCGGCGGCAAGCGCGAGGCCGACGCGGGTCCGCTGCTGTTCGAACTGAATCGCGCGCTCGGCGTTCCGCTGGCGCTCGCGCAGATCGGCATGCCCGAGCAGGGACTCGACGAAGCGGCCGATCTAGCGTGCAAGAATCCGTATGCGAACCCGCGTCCCGTGGAACGCGATGCGATCCGCGCGCTGCTGCAACGGGCGTGGCAGGGTGCCGAACCCGTCTGAGCGCCGGGCAACGCAGCGCCGCCAGAACAATCGATGGAGGAAGACATGTCGACAGACAGCAAAGAGGCCGAGCAGGCCCTGACCGAGCAGGTGGTAGCAAGCTTCGCCGGCACACCCGACGATCGGCTGCGCACGCTGATGCAAAGCCTCGTGCGGCACATGCATGCATTCGTGCGCGAAGTCGAGCCGACCGAGGCCGAATGGATGACGGCTATTCGCTTTCTGACCGACACCGGCAAGATGTGCGACGACCTCGTGCGCCAGGAATTCATCCTGCTGTCGGATACGCTCGGCGTATCGATGCTGGTCGACGCGATCAACCATCGTCTGGCGACGGGCGCCACCGACACTACTGTATTTGGCCCGTTCTACATTCGCGGCATGCCCGAGCGCGCGTATGGCGAGAACATCGCGTTCACGCCCGGCACACCCGCGCTCGTGCATGGGCGCGTGCTGTCGACGGACGGCGAGCCGCTTGCGAACGCGGTGCTCGACGTCTGGCAGACCGCCGGGAACGGCATGTACTCGGGGCAGGACACCGAGCAGCCGCACGGCAATCTGCGCGGACGTTTTCGCACCGACGCCGAAGGCCGCTACGCGATTTCGACGATCGTGCCGGTCAGCTATCCGATTCCGACCGACGGGCCGGTCGGCCGCATGCTCGAAGCGACCGGACGGCATCCGTGGCGACCCGCGCATCTGCACTTCATGATCGACGCGCCGGGGCATCGTACGCTCGTCACGCATGTGTTCGATCGCGAAGACCCTTATCTGGGTTCGGACGCGGTGTTCGGCGTGAAGCCGTCGCTGATGGTCGATTATCGCGAGTGCCCCGCGGATCACGAACTCGCGCGCCGCTTCGGTTTCGATGGACCGTTCCGCGAAGCGCGCTACGACTTCATCCTCGATCGGAGCTGATGGCGATGGCACGTTTTTTCGCGGTATTCGCGACCGACAAGCCCGGCATGCGCGAAGTGCGCGAACGGGTGCGTCCGGTGCATCGCACGTGGCTGCGCGGCGGTACCCATCGCGGCGTGCTCGTGCGCCTTGGTGGTCCGACGCTCGCGCCGCAATGCGATGCGATGAATGGCACGTTGCTGGTCGTCGAAGCAGAGCGTATCGACGACGTGATGGAGTTCGTCAGCAACGATCCGTACATGCAGGCAGGACTGTTCGATTGCGTGGAGATTCGCCCGTGGGACTGGAGCCTCGGCAACCCGGAACGGAGAGTCTGAGCGATGAACGAAACGCCGCTATGTCCGCTCGCCGACGTGCCCGATGGCGGCGCGCGGGTCGTCGATGCAACGGCCGCCGGCGTGCCCGTCGTGGTGGTGCGGCGGGGCGAGCAGGTGTGGGCTTACGCGAACCGTTGCCCGCATTTTTCTGTGCCGCTCGATTTCGAGCCCGGCTATGTGCTGTGCTATCGATCGCAGGTGTTGATGTGCGCGCATCACAGCGCGTTGTTTCGCTTCGAAGATGGACGCTGTATCGAGGGGCCGTGCGCGGGGGCGAGCCTCGATGCGGTGAAGATTGCGGTCGATGGGGACGGGTGGGTGGTGTTGAATCCGTAGCCGACGCGACTTCGCTCGATAACATCGCGCCGTCACGACAACGACCAGGGATCGACCTTGCCACCCTCGATCACGAAGTGCTTCTCATCGACGCTGGGCGCGAAAAGGCGCCAGTCCTCGTCATCTTCGATTCCGTCTGGAATCACCACAAGGCGATACCCTCGCGAGAACAAAACGACGATGCCGCCCGCGTCGTCTGCCGATGCGTCCGCGCACTTGAAAAGCTCTTGCGTTACGAGCATTTCGTGCAAGCGCCTGGCCGTGTCGTGCGCTTTTTCATCAGAGCCGCGCAGATCTTCCCGTGTTGCTACGGTTAATCCATCTCGCTTGATCTGCCAGGCACATTGCACGTGGAGCGCCCACGCTCCATCCTCGTGCTCTTCGCCCCCGAGCGTATACCGCCTTTGGGGACCAAACTGCATGGTGAGCATGTCTCCCGCATGACTGACCCAACTCACCTCGAGCCCAACAAGCACGGCAAGCCGCTTCGTAATTTCTGCCTTAATATCAGTCATCACCATCTCCGAACATTTCCCGCCCGCGCTCTAGCATCTCGTGATAGCCAAAGCCCTGTCTACTGGTTTCTCGATGAAGTCGCTAGGCTTGATCTTTATTCAGACCCAACGCTCTTACAACGGCCTTGAACTGCCTGTTTTGCGCCTGATTGTTGCGCGGCGTACCTTCGCTACCCGCGACCTGCACCCCGTCACCATCCGGCATATCGGGCTGATAGTCGAACGGCTGTGCATTGCCGAGGTTCTGCGGCACGCGCGGTCCGTTGCCATAGAGCGACCTTGGCATGTCCGCGCGGTCCGGTTGCTGCGCGCGCGCGGAGTCGGACTGTGAGGCCTTTTCTCGCTGCTCTCGTATGGCCCGCACGCACTTGCGCATCTCGTCGCGCTCAGGGACGAAGATCAGACTGCCGTCCTTCACTTCGTTGTACAGGGCTTTGGCAACCCCATGGTCTCTCATCCTGTACAT
Organism: Paraburkholderia youngii; assembly: GCF_013366925.1. Classification (NCBI taxonomy): domain Bacteria; kingdom Pseudomonadati; phylum Pseudomonadota; class Betaproteobacteria; order Burkholderiales; family Burkholderiaceae; genus Paraburkholderia; species Paraburkholderia youngii. The sequence goes on along the minus strand of NZ_JAALDK010000002.1, from coordinate 1,008,154 downwards.
ATGAAAGCGGTTGCCACTCCGGCCGAGCATATCGCGCAACTCGTACGACTGGAGTGACAGCAGCATGGATGGGCTATATCGCAGCCATGCTGCGCGCGCTTCCTCCATGCCCTGCACAATGTCGTCGTGTGCTTCGCGGGGCACGCTCGCCGGCAATGCAAAATGGAACCACCGGTCGACGTCAAACAACCAGTTAGATTCGATGTGAAGGTTGAACGATCTGTAAAGACTGATCGAGAAGAAATGTCCGTGCCGCCTTTCACGGACCTCATGGAAAGAACCGAGGGAAAGTGAAGTCATCGCGCCTCACAGTCAGTCAAGGAGGCCCGATTGTGCAACAGGACGCCATCTTAAAAAACCTCATATTGAGTCTTGCAGGAGGCGCGCTGCGCGACCTGTCCAAAAGCTCCTTTTCGAGTATGTGGGCGTTCGTTGGCTCGCACCTGTCGCCGCATGTAAATTTGCGATTTGCGGGAGAAGGCCAGGGCGGATCGGGCATCGCTGCAAAGCTGGCAATACGTTGAAGCCCGGGACCGACCTCTCCCCCCGCAACCCGAGTCTCGACAGCAGCCCTCCAGTGACGTACCGTTATGGCCTCCCGCATCGGGCTCGCTCCGCCGGCCCGGGCAGATTTCCTTCATCGATAGACAGGCGCATGGATATTCGGGAATTAGCCAGAGAGCTCAAGCTGTCCATTTCGACTGTTTCGCGCGCCCTGAACGACGCCGACGAGGTCAGCGCCAAGACACGCGAACGCGTCCGCGCCGCGGCACTCGAACTCGGCTACGCACCCAGCAAGTCCGCGGCGAGTCTGCGCCGGGGCCGGCTGGACATCGTCGGCCTGATGCTACCGGTGCGACGTGAAGAAGAGACCTACACCCTCGGCATCTTCATGAGGCTGGCCGACGGATTGCAATCGGTTCTGTCGCAGCATGGCATGGACCTCGTCATGTACTCGAGCGAGTCCTGGGACGACGAGTTCGCGCGGCTGCGGCGCATCGTCGATCGCCGCCAGGTGGACGGCGTGATTCTCGCCGGCACGCGGCGGCACGACGAGCGGCTCGACTATGTCGCGAGTCGTAATTTTCCATTCGTCGCGTTGGGCCGCAGCGAGTCGGGCGGCGAGCACACGTGGATCGATCTCGACTTCGAAGCGGCCGCTGCCGCGGGTGTCGCTCGACTCGTGGCAGGCGGACATCGACGCATCGCGCTGGCGGTCCCCGACGGCGACGCCATGCAGGCGCACATCTATTTGCGTGCATGGAAGAAGGCGATGAAGAAGCACGGGCTCGAAGTGCCCGCGGGATACGTGCAGCGCAACCGGCTGTCCGAGCGCGGCGGGTATCTGGCGACCGAGGCGCTGCTCGCTCTCGACGACGCGCCGGACGCGCTGATGTTCCAGAGCGACTGCATGGCGATCGGCGCCTATCGGAAGCTTCACGAAATGGGCCAGGTGCCGGGCCGCGATCTGGCGATTTCGGCCGGGGTGCTGGCCGGCGAGGTGTCGGAATACCTTGCGCCGCCTTTGAGCGGGTTTACGCTGGATGCCCGTGGACTGGGCCAGCGCCTCGCACGAGCGCTGCTCGCCCAGCTTCCCGAGCTTGCCGACACCTATCGCGCCGAGCGCGAGCCGGTGCTGTGGCCGCTGGCCCTGCGCGACAACGACGACGCTGCGTCCCCGGCAGCCAGATAGCAATCGGCCCGCACGCATCGCGAGCTGCGTGCCACACGGTCCTCGCCGCGCCGGCGCGCATTGTGGTTTGCGCCAAATGCAGTTGCGATTTTCGTGGGCTGCTTGACGACACCTCCCGCCCGGACGATCATTCAAGCGGTTCCGGAAACGTTTCCGGAACTCCGGTCGCAACGGCGCGAACGAGCGTGCTGCTGCGCCCACCGAACGAGACGGCTCCCGCACAGCCCGACGAAGAAGAAACCTGGACAAAGCGCGGTCGCGGCGCGCAAAAACGGAGACAGCATGAAGAAGCTACTTGCCGCATCCGCGGCGATCGGTCTGGCATTCTCGCTTTCCTGCGCGCCGTTGCATGCGGCGTCGCTGTCGGTCTGGGCCGTGGACGAGCCCGACGATTACACCGCGAAGATGGCGCAGGAATTCGCGAAGCTGCATCCCGATGTCCATCTGCAGATCCGCAAGGTGGGCTTCGCTGCGCTCAACGACGAAACCATGCGCGCCGTGATGTCCGGCAACATGCCGGACGTCGTGCCGATCGACAACCCGAACACGGCGATGTTCGCTTCGAAGAATGCGCTGCTCGATCTCGGGCCATACCTCGCGAAGTCGAAGGTAATCGACGCTAAGACGATCTTCCCAGGGCCGCTGAAGAATGCCACCTGGAACAGCAAGGTGTATGCGATTCCGCGCGGCACGAACACGCTGGCCATGTACTACAACAAGGACATGTTCAAGGCCGCGGGACTCGATCCCGAGCACCCGCCGCAGACGTGGGACGAGCTGTACACCGACGCGCAGAAGCTGACCGACGCGAAGAAGGGCGTGTACGGGCTGGCGTTTTCTGCGATCAACACCGAAGAGGGCGTGTTCCAGTTCCTGCCGTTCGTTCAGGCGGCGGGCGCCGACTGGAACCGTTTGAACGATCCGGGCGCGGCTCGGGCGGCGGCCTTCTGGCAAAAGCTGCTGGACAACAAGGTCGCGTCGCAGGACACGCTCACGCATAGCCAGTCGGAGGCGGCCGCCACGTTCATCAACGGCAATGCCGCGATCGACATCGACGGTCCGTGGGAGCTGAGCGCCGTCGACAAGGGCGCCAAGTTCAAGTGGGGCGTCGCGCTGCTGCCGGTCGAGAAGGCGGGCGGCCCACGCGCATCGGCGCTGGGCGAGCAGAATCACGCGATCCTGCGCGGTGCGAAGAACCCGGATACGGCCTTCCAGTTCCTCGAATACATGTACGCGCAGCGCGACCGGAACTGGAACGACTTCGGCATGCAGCCGCCGTCGAAAGACACCGATACGCAGAGCCCGAAATGGCCGCAGGCGTATCAGGTCTTCAACGAGCAGATGCAGTACGCCCGTCCGCGCGGACCGAACCCGCAGTGGCCGAAAATTTCGAAGGCGATCTCCGATGCGATCCAATCCGTGATCACGCATCAGGCCACGCCGCAACAGGCGATGGCGGCAGCGGCAAAGACCGTGCAGGAAGTCCAGAACTAGGCATTGCGAAGGATCCGATCGAGGTGGCCGTGCGCTGGGCGTCCGGCGCCGGCCGCCCTCGGACGCTGTCCCGTCTTCGAGCGATGAACGCCATGAACACACTGTCACGCCGTGCCCCGTCCGACCAGGCCCCCGGGGTCTTGAGCCGCATTCCGCGCGCTCACGCCTTCGAGATCTCGCTGGCGGTGTTCGCCCTGCTGTATCTGCTGGTCTTTGCCGGGCTGCCGCTCGTCTACAACATCGTGCTGTCGTTTCAGCAGGTCGATCTGATGGCGCCTGCCACGTTGCTGCGTCCGTTCGTCGGACTCGCGAATTACCGCGATGTGTTCAGCCGTCCGGAGATGCATCAGGTAGCCGTGAACACGGCGCTGTTCGTCGGACTGTCGCTGACGTTCCAGGTGTCGATCGGCTTCCTGCTGGCGCTGCTGTTTGCGCAGGACTTCCCGTTCGCGAGCCTGATGCGCGGCCTGTTTCTCGCCGGATGGATCATGCCGGGGCTGGTGGTCGGCGTGATCTGGAAGCTGATCTTCGCCGGCGACTACGGTGTGCTCAACCATGTGCTGATGCAAATGCACGTGCTCGACGAAAAGATCTTCTGGCTGTCCGATCCTCGCTGGTCACTGTATGCCGTGATCGCAGCCAACGTCTGGCTCGGCGTGCCGTTCAACATGCTGCTGCTGTCGGTCGGGCTCGCGGCGATTCCGGCGGACCTGTACGAAGCGGCCGAACTCGACGGCGCGAACGCGCTGCAACGTTTCACCGGCATCACGCTGCCGATGATGAAAGCCACGCTGGGCGCGGTGATCGCGCTAGGCGCAATCATGACGATGCAGCAGTTCGACCTGATCGCGGCGCTGACGCAGGGCGGTCCGGCCAACTCGTCGCAGGTCGCGCAGTTCTGGTCGTGGCAGTTGTCGCTGCAGACATTCGAGGTCTCGGCGGGCTCCGCGGTCGCCACGATGATGCTGGTGCTCGTGCTGATCGTCGCGGTGATCTACGTGCGCTCGACGCGCAACGAAAGGATGGTCTGACATGAAGCGCTACGTGCTGTTCGTCATCGCGCTGTGCGTGACCGCGGTCTATCTGTTCCCGCTGTACTGGATGTACATCACGGCGTTCAAGAGCGCGGGCGAGATGTTCCACTTTCCGCCCACGTTCTGGCCGCAGCATCCGCAGTCGCACCTGTGGCGGGTGTTCAGCGACAGCGGCATGGGCAACTTCCTGTGGAACTCGTTCGTGACCGCGTGCGGCACCGTGGCGGTGACGGTGCTGCTCGGCACGGGCGCTGCCTATGCGTTGGCGTTCGTGCAGAACCGCTGGACCAGCCTTGCGATTTTCACGGTGCTGGTGTTGCAGGCACTGCCGTCGAGCCTGATGGTGACGCCGATCTTCACGGCCTTCAAAAGCCTCGGTCTGCTCGATACCCCTCGCTTCGCGGTCGTGCTCGCGCAGATCACGAAAACGCTGCCGTTTTATATCGTGCTGTGCCGCCCGAGCTTCGTGCAGGTTCCGCGTGAGATGCGCGATGCGGCGCTCGTCGATGGTGCGTCGCCGATGCGGGCATTTTTTAGCGTGATTTTGCCGCTTGCGGTCAACGGCATTCTGGTCTCGGCAATCCTCGTGTTTCTGCAATCGTTCGGCGAGTACGTCTACGCCCGTTCACTGATTCTCGATGACCGTTACCAAACCGCCACGGTGGGCCTGGCCGCCTTCGTCGGGGCAACCAGGGTCGACTGGATCGGCATCATGACGTACTCGGCGATCTTCGTTACGCCTATCCTCGTCGTCTTCATGCTGCTGCAACGCAGGATCGTTGCGGGCCTGACCGCCGGCGCGCTCAAGTAACGCATACCTCTTTTTTGCCGGCGCGAGCCGGTCGGAGAATCGCTGTGGATCGCATACAGATCGAGCGCCTGAGCAAGAGCTACGGATCCCTTCAGATTTTGAAGGACATCGATATCAGTGTGCCGCAAGGGTGCTTCGTCGCGCTGGTTGGGCCATCGGGTTGCGGCAAGTCCACCTTGTTGCGCACTATCGCCGGCCTTGAGCAGATCACGGGCGGCACGCTGCGCATCGACGGCCAGGTCGTCAACGACGTGCCGCCGCGCAAGCGCGATGTCGCGATGGTGTTTCAAAGCTATGCGCTCTACCCGCACATGAACATCGAAAAGAACATGTCCTACTCGATGCGACTGCGACGCGCGGCGCCACATGCGATCCGGGAAAGCATCGACAGCGTGTCCCGTACGCTGGGGCTGGACCATCTGCTCGCGCGCATGCCGCGCCAGCTGTCGGGCGGACAGCGCCAACGCGTCGCAATGGGCCGTGCCATCGTGCGCAATCCGAAGGTGTTTCTGTTCGACGAACCACTGTCGAATCTCGATGCGGCGCTGCGCGTGCACATGCGCACGGAGATCCGCAAGCTGCATCAACGTCTCGGTGCGACCTCGGTATACGTCACGCACGACCAGATCGAGGCGATGACGATGGCCGATCACGTCGTCGTGCTGCGCGCGGGACAAGTCGAGCAACAAGGCGCGCCGCTGGTGCTGTATCACCGGCCGGCCAACCGGTTTGTCGCGGGCTTCATCGGTTCCCCGGCTATGAATTTCATCGAGGCCGTAGTCGGTCCCGACGGACACAGCGCGCATTTCGGCGGCGCGAGCGGGCAGACGCTCGCGCTGGGCCGCTCTCTGCCGGCGGGCACCGAAGTATGGATCGGCCTGCGCCCCGAGCATCTGCGTCTGCAGCGCGGCGCTGGAGGCCTGCGTGGCGTAGTCGACGTGGTGGAGTCCACCGGTTCGATGAGCTTCGTCACGGTGAAGCTCGACGGCGTTGCGGCGCCCGTGCTGGTTGCGCAAGCCGGGGTATGCGCGATCGAAAGCGGCGAGGCTTTGGGTCTCGACATCGCGAGCGAGCATGTCCACGTTTTCGACCGCAAAAGCGAGCGCGCGCTGTAGGCGAGCAGCAAGCGTTCCGCGATCGAGCGGAACCGGCAATGAATACCTTTCGAGAACGTATAAATGAAAATCAGCGATGGCAACTGGTTGATCCGCGACGGCCTGAACGTGTCGTATTCGGCCGCACCGCACAGCGTGGAGATCGTCGGCGACGAACTGCACGTGCGCGTGGCGCCGCGCGATGTATCGAACCGCGAACGGCAGCTCGATACCGGGCTCTTTACATGGCGCTTCTTTGCGCCGCAAAGCGGCGTGATTGGTGTGCGCATCGAGCACTTTTCCGGCGCGCTCGACCGCGGCCCGCATTTCGCGCTCAACCGCGAGCCTGGGGCCGTCGTAACCCGCAACACCGAGACCGAGGCGAGCCTCACCAGCGGCTCGCTGACGGTGCGCGTCGTCAAGTCGGGCGACTGGTCGGTCGATTTCCTGCGTGACGGCGAGCGCATCACCGGCAGTGGCTTTCGCGCGAGCGGCCAGGTCCACGATGCAAACCAGCACGGCGCCGCGTTCATGTTCGACCGGCTCGATGTGGGCGTCGGCGAAAACGTCTATGGCCTCGGCGAACGCTTCACCGCATTCGTGAAGAACGGCCAGGTCGTGGAGAGCTGGAACCGCGACGGCGGCACCGGCACCCACCAGGCGTACAAGAACGTGCCGTTCTACCTGACCAATCGCGGCTACGGCGTGCTGGTGAATCACCCGGAGAACGTGTCGTTCGAAGTGGCGAGCGAGAAGGTCGCGAAGGTACAGTTCAGCGTCGCCGGAGAGCGGCTCGAATACTACGTGATCGACGGTCCCACGCCGAAAGCCGTGCTCGAGCGTTTCACGCAACTGACCGGGCGGCCGGTGCTGCCGCCCGCGTGGTCGTTCGGCCTGTGGCTCACCACGTCCTTCACGACGAATTACGACGAAGCCACGGTGAACCACTTCATCGACGGCATGGCCGAACGCGGCATTCCGCTGCACGTGTTTCACTTCGACTGCTTCTGGATGAAGGCCTTCCACTGGTGCGATTTCGAGTGGAACCGCGAGACCTTCCCGGACCCGCAGGGCATGCTGGCGCGGCTGAAGGCGCGCGGACTGAAGATCTGCCTGTGGATCAATCCGTATATCGCGCAGCCGTCGCCGCTCTTTGCCGAGGGCGTCGCGAAGGGCTACCTGCTGCGCAAGCCGAACGGCGACGTCTGGCAGTGGAACCGCTGGCAGCCCGGCCAAGGCATCGTCGACTTCACGAACCCCGCCGCGGCGCAATGGTACGCGGGCCACTTGCGGCGACTGCTGGAGATGGGCGTCGACTGCTTCAAGACGGACTTCGGCGAGCGCATTCCGACCGACGTGGTCTATCACGACGGCTCCGACCCGCAGAAGATGCACAACTTCTACAGCTACCTGTACAACAAGGTGGTGTTCGACGTGTTGCGCGAGGTGCGCGGCGACGGCGAGGCGGTGGTGTTCGCACGCTCGGGGACCGTGGGCAGCCAGCAGTTGCCCGTGCACTGGGGCGGCGACTGCAGCGCGACCTACGAGTCGATGGCCGAGACCCTGCGCGGCGGCCTGTCGCTGGGTCTGAGCGGCTTTGGCTTCTGGAGCCACGACATCGGCGGCTTCGAGCACACCGCGCCCGCCGACGTCTACAAGCGCTGGTGCGCATTCGGGCTGCTGTCGAGTCACAGCCGCCTGCACGGCAGCAAGTCGTACCGCGTCCCATGGCTGTTCGACGAAGAAGCGGTGGACGTGGTGCGCCATTTCACCGAATGGAAGTCGCGCCTGATGCCGTACCTGTTCGACGCCGCGCAACAGGCCGTCGATCACGGTACGCCGGTGTTGCGTGCGATGCTGCTGGAGTTTCCCGACGACCCGACCTGCGACCATCTGGACCGCCAGTATCTGCTCGGCGACGCGCTGCTGGTGGCGCCGGTATTCAATGCCACGGGCGACGTGGACTTCTGGCTGCCGGCGGGGCGCTGGACTCATCTGTTCACCGGCGCGCAGGTCGAGGGCGGCAGGTGGGTGCGCGAGCGGCACGGCTTTCTGAGCCTGCCATTGTACGTGCGGCCGAATACGCTGCTCGCGATCGGGACCGAGAACCAGCGGCCCGATTACGACTATGCGTTGCGCAGCGAACTGCACCTGTTCGAGCTGGATTCCGGCAAATCGGCGAGCGTGACGTTGCGCGGCCCGGACGGTGCGGCGGTGACGAGCGTGAGCGTGACGCGCGGCGACCATACCCTGCGGATTCGCAGTCACGGCGTCAAAGCGAGATTGCCGCTGCTCTTACGGCAGTGGCCGGCGTTGCGCGACGCCGGCGGCCTCGAGGTGCGGTCACACGAGTCAGGCGTGATCCTCGTCTTGCCGGAGGGAGACGGCGAACACACGGTGCACCTGTGAACGGAGCGGAGACCAGCTGCGGGCCTGACTGCCCGTATTGAAATGGGTAGAAAAAATGGAACGACAGATTTCAAAAGCGCTGTTCAAGGCAAAGGCTTGCGAACTGTTCCGGCAAGTGGAAACACTAGGGGGCAGTGTGGTTGTCACCGACCACGGCAAACCTACCATCGAGATTCGACGCTACACCGCTGGCCACAGGAATCCGCTCGACGTGCTTCGGTCCGGGATCGCCTCGTTCGATCCCGAACCGGCACCTGATTGCACTGCGCGATCGGCGAGGGCTCGATGATTGTGCTCGATACCGCTGCGCTGATCATGTGGCTGAGCGCTCACGACAAGCTGAGCGTCACGGCTCGCAAGGCGATCGACCGCGAAATGAATGCGGGCGAAATCGCCATTTCGATGATTAGCGTCCTCGAGGTAGCGGAATACGTCGAGGATGGCCGGCTCAAACTGTGTGTCGATACACGGCGCTGGTTGTCGACCTTGGCGTCGGTCGAGGGCCTGCGCGTGGTGCCGGTCGATATGGCGATCGCCGTCCAGGCCGCGGCGCTGCCCACCACGCTCACGTCGCATCAGCGGCTGATCGCATCCACGGCGATGGCGCTTGGCGGCACGCTGATCACGCCCGACGCGCGATTGCGCGAGTTCTCCTACGCGGGGGCAATCTGGTGAGTGGCGCAGTCGTTCCGCGGATGATTCGGGCTAAGGCACGAGACTGAACCACGCGCCATACTCTGCCGCCGCTACTTCAACCGCCCCGCCAGAAACTGCTGCAATCGCTCGCTACGCGGATTCGTCAGCACCTGATGCGGATGCCCTTGCTCCTCGATCTTGCCCTTGTGCAGGAACACGACATGATTCGACACGTTGCGCGCAAAGCTCATTTCGTGCGTGACGACGATCATCGTGCGGCCTTCTTCGGCGAGCGCCTGCATCACCCGCAGCACTTCGCCGACGAGCTCGGGATCGAGCGCCGAAGTCGGTTCGTCGAACAGCATCACTTCCGGCTCCATCGCGAGCGCGCGGGCAATCGCGACGCGCTGCTGCTGACCGCCCGACAGATGCGACGGATATTTTTTCTCCGTGCTGGCCGGCAAACCGACCTTGGTCAGATACTTGCGAGCGCGTTCCTCGGCTTCGGCGCGGCTCAATCCCAGCACGCTGATCGGCGCCTCGATGATGTTCTCGAGCACCGTCATATGCGCCCACAAGTTGAAATGCTGGAACACCATCGACAAACGCGTGCGCATCGTTTGCAACTGCTTCGGATGGGTCACGCGTAGCGAGCCGTTGCGGTCCCTGCTCGTGTTGATCTCCTCGCCGTTCAGCGTGATGCGCCCGGAGCACGGCGATTCGAGAAAGTTGATGCACCGCAGGAAGGTGCTTTTCCCGGAGCCGCTCGACCCGATGAGGCTAATCACGTCGCCCGCCTTCGCCTTCAGCGAGACGCCCTTCAATACCTCGTTGTCGCCGAACTTCTTGTGCAGGTCGTCGACTGTCAGCTTGTACATGCTCGTATGCTCCATCATGGCGCGAATGCGCTTTAATGCCCTTGCGGTTTCAGATAAGCCAGCAAACGGATTTCCATCTTGCGGAAGCCCCAGATCAGCGCGAACACGATCGCCGCATACAGGATCGCCGCGATGCCGTACGCCTGGAACGTCGCGTAGGTCGCGGAGTTGACGTCGCGCGCTACTTTCAGAATGTCGGGGACGGTCGCTGTGAACGCGAGCGTGGTCGCGTGCAGCATCAGAATCACCTCGTTGCTGTACGAGGGGAGGGCCCGGCGCAGTGCCGACGGCAGGATGATGCGCGTATACAGCTTGAACTTCGACATGCCGTAAGCCTGGGCCGCCTCGATCTCACCGTGCGAGGTCTCGCGGATCGCGCCCGCGAAGATCTCGGTGGCGTACGCGCATTCGTTCAGCGCGAACGCGAGCAGCGTGCAGTTCATCGCATTGCGAAAGAAGCTGTCGAGCATCGCGTGCGAATGGACGAAATGCAGACTGTAGAGCCCCGTGTAGATCAGCAGCAGTTGAACGTACAACGGCGTGCCGCGAAACACGTAGGTGAAAAGCCAGACGGGCCCGCAGATGTAACGGTTGCGCGACGCGCGGGCGATCGCGAGCGGCACGGCCAGCACGAAACCCAGCACGATCGATGCAACCAGCAACCACAGCGTGATGACGAGGCCGGTGTAGTTGAAGCCATCCGTGAAAATGTAGTTCTGCCAGTATTGACGAATCAGTTCGATCACAGCGCGGCCCTCCGTACGCCGATCGAGTAGCGCTTCTCGAGGCGGATCAATATCAGATTCGAAATGGTGGTGATGGCGAGGTAGATGGCGCCGGTCGCCAGCGTGAAGAAGAAGAACGACTGGGTGCTCTTGCCGGCGTCCTGCGATGCCTTCACGACGTCCGCGAGACCGATGATCGATACGAGCGCGGTGGCCTTCACGAGCACCTGCCAGTTGTTGCCGATGCCGGGCAGCGCGAAGCGCATCATCTGCGGGAACAGAATGCGGGTGAACACTCGGCGCGCGCTCATGCCGTACGCGAAGCCCGCTTCGATCTGCCCACGCGGCACCGACAGAAACGCGCCGCGGAAGGTTTCGGTGAAGTACGCGCCGTAAATGAAGCCCAGCGTGATCACGCCGGCGAGAAACGGATCGATGTCGATCTGCTCCATGCTGAACATGTCGGTCAGCTCATTGAGCCAGATCTGGATGCTGTAGAACAGCAACAGCATCAGCACGAGGTCGGGCACGGCGCGGATCAGCGTCGTGTACATCGTGCCGATGCGCAAAAGCACGCGGTTGGTCGACAGCTTTGCGGCCGCGCCGAGAAGTCCCAGCGCGAACGACGCCGCGAGCGACAGCACCGCGAGCTTGATGGTTACCCACGTGCCCGCGAGGAGCAGCGGACCGAAGCCTTGAAACAGCATGGGAGTGTCCTTGTTGAAGGAGCGACCCGCGCGCATGCGCGCGGGGCCTGGCGATCGGGTGGAGCGGGCCCGTGATGTTGTGCGCGGGCTTAGCCGCCGTACACGTCGAAGTCGAAGTACTTCTGCTCGATCTTCTTGTACGTGCCGTCCTTGATCATGTCGGCGATCGCCTTGTCGACCTTGATCTTCAGATCTTCGTCTTCCTTGCGCATGCCGATGCCCGCGCCGTTGCCGAGGATCTTCGGATCGTCGATGTTCTGGCCGACGAAGGCGAAGCCTGCGCCGCGCGGCGTCTTCAGGAAGCCCTGGTCAGCCTGCACCGCGTCCTGCAACGCTGCGTCCAGACGGCCCGACTGCAGGTCGGTGTAGACCGCGTCCTGGTTCTGGTACGGCACGACCTTTACGCCCTTCGCCTCCCAATAGGTCTTCGCGTAGGTTTCCTGGATCGTGCCCTGTTCGACGCCCACCGTCTTGCCCTTCAGCGAGTCGGCGGTCGGCACGATACCCGAGCCCTTCTTCGCGACGAGTCGCGTCGGCGTGTTGAACAGCTTCGACGAGAAAGCGATCTGTTCAGCACGTTTCGGCGTCATCGACATCGACGACAGCACGCCGTCGAACTTCTTCGCCTTCAGTGCCGGAATCATGCTGTCGAAGTCCTGCTCGACCCACACGCACTTCGCATTCAGACGACGGCAGATTTCGGTGCCGAGATCGACGTCGAAGCCGACCAGCTTGCCATCGGTCGCTTTCGATTCGAACGGCGCATAGCTCGCATCCACGCCGAAGCGGACTGTGGACCAATCTTTGGCGAAAGCGCCGGTGGCAGCGAGCGCGAGGGCGAGGGACAAGGCAAGTTTCTTCATCAAAGTCTCCGGGAGGGATGCAACGAGTGCGATGTTGTATAGACAAATTATCCCGTACGGCCGATGAGCGGCAATCAGGGTTAGTGCTTACGCGCACCCAGGAGGGGAGACCGAAAATAGGAGCAAAGGCCTTTACAGACAAGCTTTTAAGGCTGATTGAAAGGCCGCGGGCTCAGCCAGAATTTTCGCGTATACCCGCGGTCTATACCGTGGTGTCGAGCTTGTCCATACAACTTCGTTCCGGCGACGGCCGCATGGACGTCTAGCCGCGAACCGCGCTACTGATGCGAAGGCGGTAGATAGGTCATGTGCTGTTCGTTGTACAGCGCGTAGATCAGTTCCTGCATGCGCTGGATGTCGGCGGATTCGTCGAGCATGCGCATGCTCATGATGATCGGCGACACGAGGTTCTCATCGTCGAGGTCCTTATAGGCGATGTCGCCGCGCTGCAAGCCGTAAACGCTCGCCGGCACGATCGAGATGCCTTCGCCCGCGGCGACGAGGCCGAGCGCGATCTGCAACTCGCGCGTCTCGTAGAGCCGCTGCGGCTTCAGCCCGCGATCGTGAAACGCGGCCAGCACCTGGTCCGCGTAACTGGGCCGAGGCGCCTTCGGAAAGATGATCAGCGTTTCGCTGGTCAGGTCGTGCATTGACAGCACCGGCTTCGCGTCGATCAGCGGATGGCCGAGCGGCAGCGCGACGATCATCCGTTCTTCGCGCAGCACGACGCGCCGGATGCTCGGGTCTTCGTGACGAATGCGGCCGAAGCCGACGTCGATGCGGCCTTCCTTGAGCGCCTTGATCTGATCCATCGTCGACATCTCGTGCAGGCTCAGCTCGACGGTGCTGTTCTCGGTACGAAAGCGCCGGATGATTTTCGGCAGCATGCCGTACAGCGTCGAGCCGACGAAGCCCACGGACAAACTCCGCTCGATCTTGCCGACGCGCCGCGTCATCGCCTCGATTTCCGTCGTTTGCGCGAGCAGCTGCACCGCGTGCGAATAGAAAAAGCGGCCCGCCTCGGTCAGCTTCAGCGGCCGCGAGTTGCGCTCGAACAGCTGCACGCCGAGCGTGTCTTCGAGCTGCTGGATCTGCCGGCTCAGCGGCGGCTGCGCAATATGCAGACGTTTGGCGGCCTTGGTGAAGTTGCATTCCTCGGCAACGGCCACGAAGTAGCGCAGGTGGCGCAATTCCATAAAAATACCTTCTAAGTATCGCCGCGATACTAAATCAGTGTTGGACGATGCAAACGGCGTGCAACTATCCTTCAGTTACCGTAGACGCCCCGCAAAATTATACCTCCCGAGCATTGACAACTCGGCCCGGTCTGAAGCGTCGGTCGGCCCCACGGAGACGGCGCAGGCAAATCCTCGCGCATGGGATCCAAGACTTAGAAAGAGTTCAGGAGCAGCAATGAAACACGCTGAAATCGAAACCCTGCCGAAAGGGTTGTCCACCGATATCCCGCCTCTCGTGCCGAAGGTCGAGCCCTTGCGCGCCGCGACCTGACGCAGCCCCCGGAGGCGCACCGCCTCCACTTCCCGACGTGAAAGACCAACCGGCCAGCCGGCCTCCCGGCAGGCAGGCCGCTCCCTACACGCGTGCTTCGCACGCATACCGACAGTCCGCACCAGGAGACACGCATGATTCCGATCTACCCGGATCACACTCCACAATTGAAGAACATCGACGACTTTCTCGTCGAAGACCGCGAGCGCGGCGATTACCGCCTGCATCGCAGCGCGTTTACCGACGAGCGTCTGTTTGAACTCGAAATGCAGCACATTTTCGAGGGCAACTGGATTTATCTCGCGCACGAAAGCCAGATTCCGAACAACAACGACTATTTCACGACCTACATGGGCCGGCAGCCGGTCGTGATCGCGCGCAACCGTCAGGGCGAGCTGAACGCGTTCATCAATTCGTGCACGCACCGCGGCGCGATGCTGTGCCGTCACAAGCGCGGCAACAAGGCCACCTACACGTGCCCCTTCCACGGCTGGACTTTCAACAACAGCGGCAAGCTGCTGAAGGTCAAAGACCCGTCGGAAGCGGGCTATCCCGACTGCTTCAACAAGGAAGGCTCGCACGATCTGAAGAAGCTCGCGCGCTTCGGCAACTATCGCGGCTTCCTGTTCGGCAGCCTGAGCGATGACGTGCCGCCGCTGGAGACGTTCCTCGGCGAGGCGGCGCTCATCATCGACATGATCGTCGACCAGTCGGAAGACGGACTCGAAGTGCTGCGCGGCTCGTCGACCTACACGTATGAAGGCAACTGGAAGCTGACCGCGGAAAACGGCGCGGACGGTTATCACGTGTCGGCCGTGCACTGGAACTACGCGGCGACGACCAATCATCGCAAGGAAGAAAACGCGCGCGAAGACAAGATCCGCGCGATGGATGCGGGCAGCTGGGGCCGTCAGGGCGGTGGCTTCTACGCGTTCGAGCACGGCCACATGCTGCTGTGGACGCGCTGGGCGAATCCCGAAGACCGTCCGAACTTTAGCCGCCGCGAGGAATTCGCCGCGCGCTGCGGCGCCGAGCGCGCTGACTGGATGATCCAGAACTCGCGCAACCTGTGCCTGTACCCGAACGTGTATCTGATGGACCAGTTCGGCTCGCAGATTCGCGTGCTGCGGCCGCTGTCGGTCAACAAGACCGAGGTGACGATCTACTGCATCGCGCCGAAGGGCGAGTCCGACGAAGCGCGCTCGCGCCGCATCCGTCAATACGAGGACTTCTTCAACGTGAGCGGCATGGCCACGCCCGATGACCTCGAGGAATTCCGCGCCTGCCAGTTGGGCTATGCGGCCCGCGCGGTCGAATGGAACGACATGTGCCGCGGTTCGAAGCACTGGATCGACGGCGCCGACGAAGCCGCGCAAAAGATCGGCCTGAACCCCGTGATGAGCGGCGTGAAGACCGAAGACGAAGGCCTCTACACGGTGCAGCACCGCTACTGGATCGACACGATGAAAAAGGCGCTGAACGCGCCGGGGAGCCGCGCATGAGCAACATCGCCATCACCGATATTCAGGCTTTCCTGTTCCGCGAAAGCCGCCTGCTCGACGACGAGCAATGGGACGAATGGCTCGCCTGCTATCACCCGGACGCGTCGTTCTGGATGCCGTCGTGGGACGACGAGGACAAGCTCGTCACCGATCCGCAGCGCGAGATTTCGCTGATCTATTACCCGAACCGCCAGGGCCTCGAAGACCGCGTGTTTCGCATCAAGACCGAGCGTTCCAGCGCGACGATGCCCGATACGCGCACGAGCCACAACGTCGCGAACGTCGAAGTGGAGAGCGCGGAGAGCGGCGTGTACACGGTGCGCTTCAACTGGCACACGCTGAGCCATCGCTACAAGACCAACTACAGCTACTTCGGCATGTCGCGCTACGTGATCGACTTCAACGGCGCCGAGCCGCAAATCCTGAGCAAGTACGTCGTGCTGAAGAACGACTACATCAATCAGGTCATCGACATCTACCACATCTAGCCGGTGCGGTTGCAGGAGACAGGTCATGGAACACACTATTGCACTTCAATTCGAAGACGGCGTCACGCGCTTCATCAACTGCCGTGAAAACGAAACGCTGTCGGATGCCGCGTACCGGCAGAAGATCAACATTCCGCTCGACTGCCGCGAAGGCGCGTGCGGCACCTGCCGCGGACTGTGCGAATCGGGCGCGTACGACATGCCCGAGGAGAGCTACGTCGAAGATGCGTTGACCCCCGAAGAAGCGGGCAAGGGCTATATCCTCGCGTGCCAGACGCGGCCGCGCTCGAATCTGGTGATTCGCGTGCAGGCGTCGTCGGCGGCGTGCAAGACCGGGGTGTCGCGTTTCGAAGGCACGCTCGCGGCGGTCGAACGGCTGTCGGATTCGACCATCCATTTCTCGATCGATATCGACGGCGCGAGCGCGCCGAGCTTTCTCGCGGGGCAATACGTGAACGTCGAGATTCCGGGCGCGAGCGGCGAGAGCCGGTCGTATTCGTTCAGCTCGGCGCCGGGCGCGACGCGGGCGGCGTTCGTCGTGCGCAACGTGCCGGACGGCAAGATGAGCGGCTTCTTGAGCCGCGATGCGCAGCCGGGTCAACGGATCGGCTTCACGGGTCCGTATGGCAGCTTCTATCTGCGCGATCCGCAGCGTCCGGTGCTGTTCCTCGCGGGCGGCACCGGCATCGCGCCGTTCCTGTCGATGCTCGACGTGCTGAAGGCGAGCGGCAACACGCAGCCGGTGCGCCTCGTGTACGGCGTGACTCACGACATCGATCTGGTCGCGCTCGAACAGCTCGAACAAGCGCAGCGCACGCTGCCGAATTTCAGCTATCGCACCTGTGTCGTCGATGCCGCGAGCAGTCACGAGCGCAAGGGCTACGTGACCGCGCACGTCGACAGCGAATGGCTCAATAGCGGCGACGTCGACGTCTACCTATGCGGCCCGGTCGCGATGGTCGAAGCGGTGCAGGGCTGGCTGCACGACAGCAGCGTCGAGCCCGCGAACTTCTACTACGAAAAATTCTCGGCGAGCAACGTAGCATGACTTCGACCTTTACCGATCGCTTCAAGGACAAGGTGCTCGTCGTGACCGGCGCGGGCCAGGGTATCGGCCGCGGCGTCGCGTTGCGCGCGGCGCGCGAGGGCGCGGCGGTGGTGCTGGTGGACCGTTCGCCGATCGTGCAAGAGGTGGCCGAAGAGATTGCGCGCGCCGGCGGCGACGCGCGCGCGTTCATCGCCGACCTCGAAACCTATGCGGGCGCGACTGCGATGACGGCCTTCGCGATCGATGCGTTCGGCCGCATCGACGCACTCGTCAACAATGTCGGCGGCACGATCTGGGCGAAGCCGTACGAGGAGTATGAAGCGGAGCAGATCGAGGCCGAGGTGCGGCGTTCGCTGTTCCCGACGCTGTGGTGCTGCCACGCGGTGTTGCCCGCGATGCTCGAGCGCGCGAGCGGGGCGATCGTCAATGTGTCGTCCATTGCGACGCGCAGTATTTATCGCGTGCCGTACGCGGCGTCGAAGGGCGGCGTCAATGCGCTGACCGCGAGCCTCGCGTTCGAGCATGCGGAGCACGGCATCCGCATCAACGCGGTCGCGACCGGCGGCACCGAAGCGCCGCCGCGCCGCGTGCCGCGCAATACCGCACCGCAAAGCGAGCAGGAAGCGACGTGGTATCAGGGCATCGTCGATCAGACGATCGCGTCGAGCCTGATGCATCGCTACGGCACGATCGACGAACAGGTCGGCGCGATCCTGTTCCTCGCTTCCGACGAAGCGTCGTATATCACCGGCACCGTGCTGCCGGTCGGCGGCGGCGATCAGGGCTAGCGAGCGTCGGGCCGAACGACGCCGATAGGCCGCGCGGCGATTGTCCTTCATACTATCGGCCCGGAATGACTCCGCTGCCGGATGGTGACATGCGCCGCCCGGCGCGTGTCACCAACAGCGGGCCGCCACACCCACATCGACGATGAATCCCACCCCTAGCCAGGCGCCGACCACGCGCGCCGTTGCGGCCGACTGGTCCGTGTCCGCCATCGTGGCCGGCTTTCTGGCCGTGCTGATCTCGTACGCGGGCCCGCTCGTGATCTTCTTCCAGGCCGCGCAAGCGGCCCACATGCCCAACGAGATGGTCGCGTCGTGGGTATGGGGCATCTCGATCGGCGCGGCCGTCTCAGGCATCTTCGCGAGCTGGAAGCTGAAGGTGCCGGTCGTGACCGCGTGGTCCGCGCCCGGTACCGCGCTGCTGGTCGGACTGTTCCCCGCGTTGACGCTGCATCAGGCGGTGGGCGCGTATCTGAGCGCGGCCGTGATCATTCTGCTGATCGGCATCTCGGGCTATTTCGATCGCATGGTGCGCCGCATTCCGAAGGGCATCGCCTGCGGGATGATGGCCGGCATTCTGCTGCAGTTCGGCACGCATGCGTTCAAGGCGGCGGCAGCGATGCCGGCGCTGGCGTTCGGCATGATCGGCGCGTACATCGTCTTCAGACGCGTGCTGCCGCGCTATTGCATCGTGCTGGTGTTGCTGACGGGCACGGTGCTCGCCATCGCGCTCGGCGCCGCGCACCTCGGCGCGCTGCCGCTGCAAGTCACCAGGCCGATCTTCATCCAACCCGAATGGACGCTGAGCTCGACGCTGAGTCTTGCGCTGCCGCTCGTCGTCGTCAGTCTGACCGGGCAGTTTCTGCCGGGCATGACGATTCTGCGCGTGTCCGGCTATCACACGCCGGCCCGGCCGATCATCACAGCGACGAGCATCGCGTCGATCGGCGTGGCGTTTTTTGGCGGCATCACGATCGTGATCGCCGCGATCACGGCGGCGCTGTGCACCGGCAAGGACGCGCACGACGACCCGGACAAGCGCTATATCGCGGGCATCGCCAACGGCGTGTTCTATCTTATCGGCGGGACCTTCGCCGGTGCGATCGTCGCGCTGTTCACGATGCTGCCGAAGGAATTCGTCGCGATTCTGGCGGGCCTCGCGTTGATCGGTGCGATCACGTCGAACGTGATGGGCGCGATCCAGGACGAAGACCATCGCGAGGCCTCGGTCATCACGTTTCTCGCGACCGCATCCGGTATGACCTTCCTCGGGCTCGGCTCCGCGTTCTGGGGCATCGTGATCGGCTCGTTCGCGTACCTCGTGCTGAACAAGGTGCGGCGCGAGACGTCGGCAAACCAATGACGAAGCGGTAACTCAAGGCCGCGCCCCGAGCGCCTGAAACAGCGCGGCGGTATCGGCATAACGCTGCGCGGCGGCTTTGGTGCGATCGAGTCCGGTCTGCAATTGCTGGCGCTGCGTATCGAGCAGCGTCAATTGGCTGATGCCGCCCGCCGCATAACGCTGACTCGCAATACCGGCGCTGTGCTGCGCGCTGCGCTGCGCGGCATCGAGCGCCTGCAACGCAATCGCATCCTGATCGAGCGCGCGCAGCGCGTCGGCGACCTGTTGCAGTCCCTGCAGCACGGTTTGCTTGTACACGGCGAGCGCCGCCTGGTAGGCCGCCTCGGACGAATGCTTGCGCGCCAGCAGTTCACCGCCATGAAACAGCGGCTGCGTGAGACCGGCGCCAAAGTTCCACACGTTGAAGCCCGTCAGCAGATCGGACACGTTGACACGTTCGGTCGCCGCGCTGCCCGACAGCGTGATACGCGGATACAGGTTCGCGGTCGCGACGCCGAGGTTCGCGCTCGCCTGATGCAACAACGCCTCGGACGCGCGAATGTCGGGCCGCTGCTGCGCGAGCGTCGACGGCAAGGTCAGCGGCAGGTCGGCGGGCAGCACGAGCGTATCGAGGTCGAGCGCGGCAAGGTCGTGCGTGGTGGCCAATTCCGCTGGCGCGCGTCCCAGATAGATCGCGAGCTGATGATCGGTCTGTGCAAGCTGCGTGCGCAACGGCGGTAACGTCGCGCGGGTCTGCTGCACCAGCGTGCGCTGACTCAGCAGATCGACCTCGGAGATGCCGCCCGCGTGATAGCGGTGTTCGGCGATATCGAGTTGCTGCATCTGATTCGCGAGCAGCGCCTCTGTGAGTGCGATCTGCCGCGCGAGCGACGCGCGCCGGATCGCCGCCGTCACCACATTGCCCGCGACCGTCAAACGCGCGGCTTCGAGTTCGTATTGCTGATAGTCGACCTGCGCAGCCACCGCTTCGAGCGCGCGGCGATTCGCGCCGAACAGATCGAGCGTGTACGACACGGTGACTTGCGCGCTGTACAGCGTGAACGGCGCAAACGCGCGGCCTTGTGTCAGCTGGCCGAAGCCCAGCGCTTCGGGATCGATCCTCTCGCGCGTGGTCGACAGGTTCGCATCGACCTGCGGCCACAGCGTGCCGCCCGCCTGCGCGCGGTAGTCCTGCTGCGCTTCGTCGAGTTTCGCGCGGGCTTGCGCGAGGGTCGGGCTGTCGTCGAGCGCCTGCTGCACCAGCGCGTTCAGCGCCGGCGAGCCGAACGCGCGCCACCAGCCGTCGCCGGGCACCTCGGTCGGCACGAAGTGTTGCGCGGCGCCGCCGGGACCGTCGGCGGCGACCGTGCTTGCCGCAAGCGGCGCGGCGGTATAGCTCGACACGCTGGTCACGTCGGGCCGATGGAAATCGGGGCCGACGGTGCACGCGCACAAGGCCGCGCTTGCGCCGAAGGCGGCGAGCCGACGCGTGACGGATAAACAAGCCGCGCGACGAAAAACCACGTCAAGAAAGCGAGGGGCGGAACACATTGCAGGCCTTCCTCAATCGAGCGTGCGTCGATAGAACTTCACGGCGACGCCCATCACGACGAACAGAAAGATCAGCAGCGGCCACACATGCGGCCACATGTCGGCCCAACCGACGCCTTTTAGCAGAATGCCGCGCACGAGCCGGTTGAAGTAGGTGAGCGGCAACAGGTTGCCGATGTACTGCGCCCACTTCGGCATGCCCGCGAACGGGAACATGAATCCCGACAGCAGGATGTTGGGCAGAAAATAGAACATCGTCAGCTGCATAGCCTGCAACTGATTCTGCGCGAGCGACGACAACGTAATGCCGATCGTCAGATTGGCCGCGACGAACAATAGCGCGGACAGATACAGCGCGAGCAGACCTCCTTCGAACGGCACGTTGAACACGAAGCGAGCGGCCGCGAGAATGATGCTGACCTGCACCAGACCGATCGCCACATAAGGCACGATCTTGCCGGTCATCACTTCGAGCGGCAGCACCGGCGTAGCCAGCAGATTTTCCATCGTGCCGCGCTCGCGTTCGCGCGTGATCGCGAGGCCCGTCATCATCACCATCGTCATCGTCAGGATCACGCCCATCAGGCCCGGCACCACGTTGTACTGGGTGATGCTTTCGGGGTTGTAGAGCCGGTGCAATTGAACATCGAAAGCGGTGGGGCCGACCGCGAGCGGCGACAGCGGACCCGTGAGGTCCTTCTGCAGTACCGACTGCGTGATCGACGGCAATGCGCCGAGCGCGGTGCCCACCGCCATCGGGTCCGTCGCGTCGGCTTCGACGAGCAGCGAGGGCCGCGCGCCTTTGGCCAGCTCGCGGGTGAAACCGACCGGAATATTCAGCACGAACAGCACCTTGCCTTGCGCGAGCGCGCGGCGGCCGGACTCTTTATCGGGCAGCGTCGAGACGATGTCGAAGTAATCGGAGTTGCGCATCGCCATCAGGAAGCTGCGCGTGAACTCGCTGTGATCGGCGGCGATGACGGCGGTCGGCAGATGCTTCGGGTCGGTATTGATCGCGAAGCCGAACAGCGCCATCTGCATGATCGGCAGCACGATCATCATCGCAAACGTGATGCGGTCGCGCTTCAGCTGCAAAAACTCCTTGCGCACGATGCTCCACCAGCGCATCAGCGAAAAGCGCGGAAGTCGGCGCGCGGAATTCACGATGCTTTGCCCGCGGAAGGCGTTGCATAGTTGTCGGTCGAGCGGTTCATCATGAAGATGAACACGTCCTCGAGGCCGGTTTCCTGTCTTTCGATTCGTAGCGTGGGGTTCGAGCGTTCCAACTGGTCGATGCTCGCGTGGAGTTCGGGCGTGTCGGGCCCGCTCACGTGCAGCGACGAACCGAACGCGACCGTCTGCTCGACGCCGGGCGAGTTGAGCAGCCGGTCGCCGAGCTCGACGAGATTCTGGCCGTACACGGCCCACGTCACGAGCCCTTGCGAGTCGATCACCTGTTTCGACGTACCCTGCGCGAGCAGCCTGCCGTACGCGATATAGGCGAGCTTGTGGCAGCGTTCCGCTTCGTCCATATAGTGCGTGCTGACGAGTACCGAGATGCCGCGCGCCGCGAGGCGGTGCAGCTCTTCCCAGAAGTCGCGGCGCGCGCTCGGATCGACTCCGGCGGTCGGCTCGTCGAGCAGCAGCAGTTCCGGTTCATGCAGCATGCACGCGGCCAGCGCGAGACGCTGCTTCCATCCGCCCGACAGTGCGCCGGCCAACTGCTTCTCACGGCTTTGCAGGCCAAGCTGTTCGAGCGCGCGATCCACCGCCTCGCGGCGGTTCTTCATCTCGTAGATGCGCGCGACGAAGTCGAGGTTTTCGCGGATCGACAGATCTTCCCAATAGGAGAAGCGCTGCGTCATGTAGCCGGTGCGGCGTTTGATCTGCGCGCTGTCCCGCACGATGTCGTAGCCGAGACAGGTGCCGCTGCCGGAGTCCGGCGTCAGCAGTCCGCACATCATGCGGATGCAGGTAGTCTTGCCGCTGCCGTTCGGGCCGAGAAAACCGAAGATCTCGCCGCGCTGCACCTGCATCGTCACGTCGTTGACCACGTGCTTGGTGCCGAAATGTTTGTTCAGCCCGTGCACATCGATCGCGTACACGGGGTCGCTGGAGTTGGCGGGGGGCGGCGCGGGCGCACTCATTGCAGCGTGACCGTGACGGGCTGGCCGGGCCGCAGCTTCGGCGCATCGGCGGTTCGCGGTCTGGCTTCGACCATGAACACGAGCTTCGCGCGGCTTTCGTTGCTGAAGATCACTGGCGGCGTGTACTCCGCCTGGTCCGAGATGAAGCTGAGCACGGCCGGCACATCGGCGGCGCACCCGTCGCAATGAATCGAGACGCGACGGCCCGGCGCGAGCGAACCGACCACTCCCTGCGGCACGAAGAAGCGCACCTTGACGTTTTCCGGCGGCAACATGCGCACGACGGGGCTGCCCGCCGGCACCCATTCGCCGCTGCGAAACATCGTGTCGAACACGAGGCCCGCGTGCGGCGCGTGCACGCTTTTCTGATCGAGCTTCCATTGGGCCTGGCCGAGTTGGGCCTGCGCGGCGTCGACTTGCGCCTGCTGTGCGCGGATCTGTTCGATCCGTCCCGGCAGACGCGCGACGGCGAGCTGACTTTGCAACTCGCGCACGTGCGCGGCGCTCGACAGCGCGCTCGCGCGCGAGTCGTCGAGCTGGCTTTGCGCGATGCCGCCGGCGTCGAATTGCTGTTGGTCGCGGCGGAACTGGGTCGCGGCGCGCGCCGCATCGGCTTCGGCCTGCACGAGTTGCGCGCGCGTCACGTTGACTTCCGGCGGACGCTTGCCGGTCCCGAGGTCGGCGAGCTGGGCGCGGGCCGAGCGCAGTTGCTCGTTGGCCTGCGCCACGGCGTCGGTTTCGTTCTGCGCTTCGAGCGCGAACAGCGGCGTGTTCTGCGCAACGGTCTGCCCGCGCGAGACCGCGAGCTCGGTCAACTGGCCCGCCTGCGAAGACGCGAGGTACAGGAACTCGCCTTCCACATAGCCTTGCCATGTGTTCGCCGGTTGTTGCGAACAGCTCGCGCACGCGATGCACAGCGCAAGCAACGCGACACGTGTGGATGAGCGGGCGGACGGAATCATGACGGCTTTCCTTTCGCGCGGCGTGCGGTGGACGTCGCCCGGCTCCTTGCCCTGGCGCTGGTCTTGACCGCCGTGGTTGCGCTCATGCCCTGCGTGAGCAGTGCGACGACGTGGCGTTCGAGCGTCGCGCGATCGAACGAACTGCGCGGATTCAGGCGTTGCCAGATCCTGGCGGTTGCCTGCGGCAGCATCACGAGCGCGAGCACCGAGTTGAACAGCAGCAACGGTTCGAGCTGCGCATTCAACTGACCCGACGCGCAACCGCGTGCGATGTTCTGACCGAACGCGGCGACCTTTTGCACGGGGATATGCGCAAACGCGCGCTCGCGCAGCAGGCCGCCTTCGTTGATGATTTCGCGCAGCCATAGCGAAGGCAGCCACGGCATGGCCTCGGTGACGTCGAACATGCGTTTGACGATGCCTTGCGTCAGCGCGAGCGGATCGTCGCGTTCGGCATCGACTGGGTCCCAGATGGCGCCGAACGCGGCGACCAGCTTTTCCTCGAACAACGCGTCGAGCAGCTTTTCGCGGGTCTGGAACCAGTAGTGCACCATCGCGGACGTCACGCCGCTCGCCGCCGCGATCTGCGCCACCGTCGTGTTGGCGATCCCGCGCTCGGCGAACAGCGCCACCGCGACATCGAGCAGATGTTCGCGTGCGTCGAAGTCCTGCGGATGAGGACGACGACCCATTCTGGAACGGGCGACTTGCGGCATGGACACCGGACTAACTGATGAGTTAGTTAGTTTTAACTGCTTGATAGTAGGACAAGTTTTGATGTGCTGAAGGAGGGGAAACCCTGGCTGAGGGTGGCCGCCGTTGTGTCGTCGATTCGTCCTGAGATGTTTTTTCTTCCCAAAAGCTCAACGATTACTGTCGATCTCCGGTCAATTTTTCATCCGCAGCTTTCGCAGCGTAATAGCACTTCTAAAATCACCCGGCCTGTAAGACGCAGTAACAGAACGGGTACTTGCTTGGTGCGCTCTCACACACAGTCGTCGAAAATGACTTCATAAAATTCCCGACGAATTAACCACCAATGCATGTACTCGGTGTCGTGAGTTGTGCACCAACAGCGGGCCTAAACATGAAGCGCTGCAGGATATTGGTAATAAACGATTATGCGTCGATGGGCGGCGCGGAAGTTGTTTATCAGCAATCGGCAGATCTTCTGAGTCGATTGCCCGGGGTCGAAGTTGAACGCTTCGACGACACCCGCTTTCCGGTGGGAACCACCAAGTGGTCCAGGTCCTGGAATGTCGCGGCCGCGCGCGCACTCGAGAAGACTATTGTGGGTTTTCGTCCGCATCGGGTGATGGTGCACAACTACCATAACGCTCTATCGAATTCGATACTGAGCGTTATCGCGCGTCAAAAGCGAAAGCTCGGCTTTCGCGCATATCACACGAGCCACGACTACCATCTCGTCTATTACAACCCGGCACTGCAATACTTCGACAACCGGCGGCCGGTGATTGTGCCGCTCGAAGTGTTGGGCACGCGTGCGGCGTTGACCCGTCGGTCGACGACGAAAGGTCTTCTGCACGACCTGATGACGAAGTGTTACTGGCACGCAGTACGCGAGGCATTCCCTGCCAAGCGGATCTTCGAGACGATCGTTTGTCCAAGCGCCTTCATGGAAGAAGCGCTGCATCGCAGTGGCATCACGAATACGAGAGTCGTTTTTAATCCCTCTTCAGTACCGGTCGCGTTTCAGCCTTCGCGTGTTGCTGGCAAGCAGAGATTCAGGCTTGCCTTTGTCGGCAGGATTTCACAGGAAAAGGGACTCGCGGAATTTATCGAACTCGCGGAGAGCGTGAACTTTCATCGTATTGACGTATTAGGAGTCTACGGGGACGGTCCGGATCGTCGTGCGATGGAGCAGCGCTTCGCGTCGCTGATCCAGCGCGGCAAACTGGTTTTTTTCGGCAGACTGCCGCAGGAGGAATTGTTTCCGCGGATGCGCCGATTTGCCGACGCGGTCGTCGTGCCATCGTTGGGAGCTGAGAATGCGCCGCTCGTCATTATCGAGGCCGCCATGCTCGGCTTGCCTGCCCTCGTCCACGACGGCGGCAGCATGGCGACGACCGCTGACGCGGTGGGCAACAAGATCAAATTTCGGTCGGAGCCTCAGAGCCTCGAACTGGCACTGGATCGACTCGCGATACATCTGGCGGACAAGGGCAGAAGCTATTCACTCGCGGAGTATTTGCCGGAGCACTACCAGCAGCGGCTCGTGGAAATCATGGAACTCGGAGAGCACGCCGGCACGGCACCTTCGAGGCGGACGGACGAGGCGGTCTGCTGACACTTGCGCCGTTCTACCTGACGTTGAGCTGACAGTGGACGGAGCGACGGCGTCGGCCAAATGCGTGACTGCTGCGCAAAGCGCATTTTCGCCGGAAATTTCTATACTTCTCTAGCGCACTGGCACGATCCAGCGCGCACGACCAAGACGAATTCGCGTCAACGAAACGAAAGAATCGAAGCGAACCCGCGGCTCGGCCATCACGGCTCACGCGCGATTCGTAGGAGGAGGGAGACATGGCACATTCCGCAACCGCCGCGTCGGGGAAGGAAGGCCACGGCGACGCCTCACCGGCTCTTCCAGCGCTCGCGCTGGCCGCGCTCGGCGTGGTCTATGGCGACATCGGCACGAGCCCGCTCTATACGCTCGCCACCGTGTTCGATCCCGCCAACGGTCTCACGCTCAATGCTTTCAATATCGTCGGCATCGTTTCGCTGATTTTCTGGTCGCTGATGATCGTCGTTTCGCTGAAGTACGTCGTCCTGATCCTGCGGGCGAATAATCACGGCGAAGGCGGGATCATGGCGTTGCTCGCGCTCGCGGCGTCGTCGGTCGCGGCGCGGCCGCGCTTGCGTCGCGGACTCCTCGTGGTGGGGGTAATGGGCGCGGCGCTGTTCTTCGGCGATAGTGTCATCACGCCAGCCATATCCGTGCTGAGCGCCGTGGAAGGGCTCGAAGTCGTCGAGCCAGGGCTCAAGACCTATGTGGTTCCGGTGACGCTCGCCGCGCTGATCGTGCTGTTCGTCACGCAAAAGCACGGCACGGGCGGCATCGGCGCCGTGTTCGGGCCAGTGATGGTGCTCTGGTTCGTCGTGATCGGCGCGGCGGGCGTCGCGAACATCATAGCCACGCCGGTCGTGCTGTACGCGCTCAATCCGCTGGAAGGGCTCCGCCTGGTCATGCATCACCGCTGGCTGGCGTTCGTCGCGCTCGGCGCGGTGGTGCTGTCGCTGACGGGCGCCGAGGCGCTCTACGCCGACATGGGCCATTTCGGCAAGCGACCCATCCGTGTTACGTGGTTCGGCGTCGTTTTTCCCGCGCTCGCGCTGAACTATCTGGGCCAGGGGGCGCTGCTGCTGGCGAACCCGGGCGCCGTGCAAAACCCGTTCTACCGACTGTTCCCGCAGTGGGCCATCGTGCCGATGATCGTGCTGGCGACGATCGCCACCGTGATCGCGTCGCAAGCCGTTATTTCGGGTACCTATTCGATGACGATGCAGGCCATGCAGCTTTCCTTCCTGCCGCGCATGAACATCGTACATACGTCGGAGCGCGAGATCGGGCAAATCTACGTGCCCGGCATCAACTGGATTCTGCTGATCGCCGTGGTCGCGGCGGTGTTGGGCTTCCGCTCCTCCACGGCGCTCGGGGCCGCGTATGGCATCGCCGTGACCGGTACGATGCTGATCACCACATTCCTGACG
Organism: Paraburkholderia youngii; assembly: GCF_013366925.1. Lineage (NCBI taxonomy): Bacteria > Pseudomonadati > Pseudomonadota > Betaproteobacteria > Burkholderiales > Burkholderiaceae > Paraburkholderia > Paraburkholderia youngii. The sequence continues at coordinate 980,744 of NZ_JAALDK010000002.1, read as the reverse complement.
TTCTTCGTCGTGCGTTACGCGTGGCGCTACAACTGGCTGCTGTGCGTGCTCTCCACCTCGTTCTTCTTCGTGATCGACGCGCTGTTCTTCTCGGCGAATCTGCTCAAGATCGTCGACGGCGGCTGGTTCCCGCTCGTGGTCGGCGCGATCATGTTCACGATCATGGCGACGTGGGGACGCGGCTGGGAGATGATGCTGGCCGAAGCGCGCGCGCGGGCGGGAAAGACGCCGCTCAAACAGTACCTCACCACGCTGCTCGAAAGTTCGCCGACGCGTGTGGGCGGCACGGCGATCTTCCTGACGCCGGACGCCGAAGCGGTGCCGCACGCGCTCGTCAACAACCTGCGGCACAACCGTGTGCTGCATGAGCGCACGGTTTTCCTGAGCGTAATCACGAAAAGCGTGCCGAAGGTGGCCGACAGCGAGCGCGTGCAGATCAGGCCGCTGTGCGCGGGCTGCTGGCACGCAACGGTGAATTACGGCTTCAAGGACGAAGTGGACTTGCCGCGCACGCTGGCCGCCTACAAGTCGCCGGAACTCACGTTCAACCTGGACGACACATCCTGGTTCCTGAGCCGCGCGGCTGTCGTGCCCAAGCGCGTCCACGGCATGGCGCTATGGCGCGAGCGGCTGTTCGCGGTGATGCTGCACAACGTGGGCAATATCGCGGCTTTCTTCAAACTGCCGGCCAATCGGGTGATCGAAGTCGGCGCGCGCGTGGAGATCTAGGCGGACAAGGCCTCATCTACCTTTGAAGTCATTCGTTGGACTTCGCCACTTCGCAACGGCCCGCCACTCCCTCGGGTTCGAAACTTGCTGCCAACGACCAACCGCCGCTCCAATCGGCGCGCGCGTGTTGCTTCGCGGCAGGCAGGCATGGACGAATGCCCGCGCCGCAGCCAATCAGGAGGCGTGTGATGGGCGACGAGACTCACAAGACTCATGCACACGACCGCCGCCGCTTTCTTGCCGGCGTAGCCGCGGTGGCCGGCAGCGTTGCGCTATCGGGTTGCGGTGGCGGATCGGGTGAAGACGACTTAACGGGCGGAGGAGGCGGCGACCCCGCGCCCTCGATTACCGACATTCCGGCGCCCAACGCCGCCGACCGCTATAGCCTGCCGCGCCCGGCGTTGCCCGCGCCGGCCAGCTCGGGCATCGACTTCATTGTGCTGGTCACGATGGAAAATCGTTCGTTCGACCATTTCCTCGGCTGGGTGCCGGGCGCCGAGGGCATGCCCGCGAACCAGAAGTTCAAGGACGCGTTCGGCGCGACGCAAACGCCGTTTTCGCTCGCGGCGAATGCCGCGTACGGCTATCAGGCGTGCGCGTTCCTGGACCCCAATCACAGCTTTTCGGGGGGGCGCACGCAACTGGCATCGGGTGCGATGAATGGCTGGCTGCTCACGCCGGGCACGAGCCTGAGCCGGGGCGACCTGCTGCCTATCGGCTTCTACACGCAGGCCGATCTGCAATTTTTCAACGCCGTGGCCAGCAGTTACACGATCGGCGACTTCTACTTCAGCGGCATCCTGACCAGCACGTTTCCCAATCGCCTCTATCTGCATAGCGGCGCGACGGACCGGCTCGACGACAGCGCCGACACGTCGTCGCTCGCGACGATCTGGGACAAGCTGAGCAACGCCGATGTCGACGCTCGCTACTACTACCACGACGTGCCGATTACGGCGCTTTATGGCACGCGGTATGTCGGCATTTCCCGCCCGTTTGCGGATTTCCTCGTGAATGCCGCGGCGGGGACGCTGCCGCCATTCTGCATGGTCGATCCGTCATTTACGGGCGAGCCGGAAGGCGTTTCCTCCGACGATCATCCACATGCCGACATCCGCGACGGCGAGGCGTTTCTCGCGCAGGTCTACGAGGCGCTGCGCACGAGCCCGACGTGGAGCCGCACGCTGATGATCGTCGTTTACGACGAATGGGGCGGGTTTCTCGAGCACGTGGTGCCGCCCACCAGGCCGATCAGCAACAGCGAGCTCACGCTCGGCAACGACGGCAAGCTCGGCTTTCGCGTGCCGCTCGCGCTGCTGGGCCCGCGCGTGCGCGCGGGTTCGATCACGCGCTATCCGTTCGACCCCAGCTCGATTCACGCGCTGCTGCAATGGCGCTTCGGCTTGCAGCCGCTCGGCGTGCGCGGCAGCGATCCTGCGACCTTCAATCTCGCCTACGCGCTCGATTTCAACGGCGCGCCGCGCACCGACGCTCCCGCGTTCACTGTCGCCCAGGGGCCGTTCGGCGGAGCCTGCCTGGGGGCTCTCGTGCCTTCGCCGTCGAGCTCGGTATCGGCGGTCGATCAGTCGCAAAAGCGGGCGATCAACCCGACGGCGGACCGCTTCGCGAATCTTCGCGCGAAGGCGGCGTCATTAGGATTCGCGACCGGAGGCTAACGGCGGTTTCCGCCTAGAATGAGCGGGCGGCAAGCCGGCGCCGGACCGCGCGGCCCGATGAAGGCTCATGCCTCGAGCGCAGTTCGGTAAGAACCTGGTTAGCACCCGGTAAAGAGCGCTTGCGCGCGACATCGTTTTGCGGAGCGGGCCCCGCATTTGCTAACTAGACCCTCTCGAAGCCCCGCGGTAGCGTGCAGCATAGGATCGGCACGCGCGGCGGGTCGCCTACGTCGACGTCACCGCGTCGTCCTCAACGGGTCCGCCGATGCCATTTCGTTCCGATCTTCCCGTTTGGTCTTCCCGCGAGCGGCCGTACCGCTGCGTTCTAGCCTCCGTGGCCACCGCGCTGGCGCTCGCCGCAAGCAGCAGCGTCACCGCGCAATCCGCGCCGACGGTCGCGCCGACCCAGCCGGCCGTGCCGGCCCTTACGCTGCCAGCATCGGCTGCCGCTGCGAATGCCGGGAGCAGCGCCGCGGCCGGGCGCGTTGGCAACACGGATCACGCGCAGCCGTCGCCGGACGTGCCGACGCCGCCATCCGAGCTGTATGGCGAGCTGTATCGCGACGTCGAACTCGCGCATCTGTACCCGGACAGCAAGACTTTCGCCGACATGTCGCCAAACGAGCCGCCGCCGCAAGTCATCGCCGACTACGACAGCCAGCGCGCTCAGCCGCGCTTCGACCTGAAGCAATTCGTCGAACAGCGCTTCACGCTGCCTGCTCGCGAGCCGAAGCGCTATGTGTCCGATCCGAACGAAAGCGTCACCGCGCACATCGATACGCTGTGGAGCGTGCTGCGCCGCGAACCGGATGCGAGCGCCAGCCCGTACGCTTCGCTGTTGCCGCTACCGTCGTCGTACATCGTGCCGGGCGACCGCTTCGACGAGATCTACTACTGGGACTCGTACTTCATTCTGCTGGGGCTCGACGCGAGCGGCCAGCGCGCGCTCGTCGACGACGAGCTGAACAACTTCTCGACGTTGATCGACCGCTATGGCCATATCCCCAACGGCAATCGCACGTATTACCTGAGCCGTTCGCAGCCGCCGTTCTTCGCGCAGATGGTGCAGCTCGTCGCGCGCAAAGAGGGCGATCAGGTCTACGCCCGCTATCTGCCCGAGCTGCGCCGTGAATACGCGTACTGGATGGCGGGCAGCGATCATCTGTCGCCCGGCAACGCGGCGCGCCATCTGGTGCGCCTCGCCGACGGCACGCTGCTCAATCGCTACTGGGACGAGCGCGCGGCGCCGCGCGACGAGTCGTACCGCGAGGATGTGATGACGGCGCAGCAGATACCGCAACGCGACGCGCAGGATTTGTGGCGCAACCTGCGCGCGGGCGGCGAAACCGGCTGGGATTTCAGTTCGCGCTGGTTCGCCGACGGCAGGACGCTCGCGACCATCGACGTGACCTCGCTCGTGCCAGTGGACCTGAACTGCCTGATGGTGGAGCTCGAACGCGCGCTCGCGAAAGCCTACCGGGTGACCGGCGACGCAGGCCACGCGGAGAATCTCGAACTACGCGCCCGCGTGCGCGCCGATGCAATCCGCCGGGTGCTGTGGGATCCGCAACTGCACGCTTTCGGCGACTACGACTTCGTGCACGGCACGCTTACGCACCGGCTCACTGCCGCGACCGTCTACCCGCTTTACACCGGCGTCGCGACACGCAACGACGCGCGCGAAGTGGCGCAGACGATCCGGCGGGATCTGCTGCGCCCGGGCGGTCTCGCGACGACGCGGACCGATACCGGTCAGCAGTGGGACGAACCGAACGGCTGGGCGCCGCTGCAGTACCTCGCGGTGATCGGGCTGCGCCGCTACAGCGAGCCGGAGCTCGCGCGTGATATCGCGACCCGCTGGATTCGCACCAACGTCGCGTACTACCAGCGCACCGGCAAGCTGGTCGAGAAGTACGACGTCGACGCGAGCGACAAGTCGGCGGGCGGCGGAGAGTATCCGCTACAGGACGGCTTCGGCTGGACCAATGGTGTGCTGCGCGTGCTGATGCAGCTCTATCCGGATGCGGTGAGTTCGACGAAGCCGGCCGATCTGCCGGGCGGTGCGGTGGGGGTGTCGGATGCGGCGGCATCGGCGGCGGCCGCGCCGCAGACGTCGCACAGCGCGTCGCCCGCGGGCCACTAGTCGGAAGAGGTAGTAGCGATACCAGGATGATGGGTTGACTGCCTGACGGCGACGCAGCCCGTTAGCATGCTTCGGATAGCTCGAACGGCCCCCTAGTCACCTGGAAAGTCTCGAAGATGAATCGCAAGCTCGACGTACCAACGGCCGAACCGGTGCCGCCGCAGGCGCAGGCGACGGCGGCGGCCAAGGCCGCCCCGGCGGCCGACGATGAAGCCGCCGCGCATTGGCAGCGCAACCTGTGCGTGTGCGTGTTCGGCTCGTTCACGACCATCGTCGCGATGACGCTGCTGCTGCCGTTCCTGCCGCTTTACGTCGAGCAACTCGGCGTGCAGGATCATGCGGCGATCGTGCAGTGGTCCGGCGCCGCGTTCGGCGCGACGTTCTTCAGCGCCGCGCTCGTCGCGCCGCTGTGGGGCAAGCTCGCGGACCTCTACGGCCGCAAGCTGATGCTGATCCGCTCGAGCCTCGGCATGGCGATCGCGATGTCGCTGATCGGCATGGCGCACTCGGCCTGGCAACTGGTCGCGTTGCGGCTGCTCGCCGGGCTGCTCGGCGGCTATGCGTCGGGCTCGATGATCCTCGTCGCGACGCAGACGCCGAAGGCGCGTTCGGGCTGGGCGCTCGGGGTGCTGTCGTCGGGGATCATGGCGGGCAATCTGGTCGGCCCGCTGCTCGGCGGCTTTCTGCCGCCGCTGATCGGCATCCGCGCGACCTTCTGGGCCTCGGGCGCGGCGATCTTCGTCGCCTTTCTCGCGACCGCGTTTCTGATTCGCGAGCAGCCGGTCCGCAAGCGCGCGGACAGCGCGTCGAAGAAAGGCGCGTGGGCCTCGGTGGACGACAAGCGGCCGGCCATCGCGATGCTTGCCACCGGCTTGCTGCTGATGGTCGCGAACATGTCGATCGAACCGATCATCACCGTCTACGTCGCCCAGCTCACGAAGCCTCAAAGCGTGACGATGGTCGCGGGCTTCGTCATGTCGGGCGCGGCGCTCGGCAGCGTGATCTCGTCGTCCCGACTCGGCAGGTTCGCCGATCGCGTCGGGCACTGGAACGTGATCGTCGGCTGCCTCGCGGTATCGGCGGTGCTGCTCGTGCCGCAGGCGTTCGTTACCGCGAGCTGGCAGCTGATCGTGCTGCGTTTTCTGATGGGCATCGCACTCGGCGGCCTGTTGCCGTGCATCGCGAGCGTGATCCGGCACAACGTGCCGGCGAGCGTGACGGGCGCGATTCTCGGCTACTCGGTGTCGTCGCAGTACGCGGGGCAGGTGGCCGGTCCGCTGCTGGGCGGTTTCGTCGGCGGCCACGTCGGCATGCGTGCGGTGTTTCTCGGCACCAGCGTGCTGATGGCGCTCGGCGCGCTCGCGAACTGGCGCGTGAAATCGCGCAGCGTACGGGCCGAGGCGGCGCGCTGATACGAGCCGCGTCGACGCTCGGCACGTTTGCGATTGCGGCGCAAACAAGCGGACTGAGGAGATGGGAAAACCAATCGTTGACGACCAACCGTTCATGAGGCGTTTCTCAGACTCGGTTGTTCCTTGATCTGCTGGAACACGCTCAAGCGTGCCCAGAAGTCTTTATGAAACCGTTTCTAAGTCGTCCGCTGTCCCCCCGTGATCACGCGCTCCAGCGACAGCTTCAAGTGGCGCTGCATCGCCGCCTGCGCCTGCAGCGGATCGTGCGCTTCCAGCGCTTCCAGAATCACCAGATGTTCTTCGGGCACGGCGCCCCACGTCGTTTCGTTTTCGAAGTGGCCACGCAGCTTTTCCGACAGCGGACTATGTCGCGCATCGAATAGCGAGCTGACGGTGCGCACCAGCACTTCGTTGCCGGACATCTGCGCGATCGCCAGATGGAACGCGCGATCGGCGGCGACCGGAATTCTGCCCGCCTTCACTTCGCGCTCCATCTCGTTGTAGATCGCGCGCAGCATCTTCAGGTCTTTCGGTTTGCAGAACGGTGCGACGCTCGCGATGATCGAGCCTTCGATCAGGCAGCGCGCGCCGAGGATGTCGAGCAGGCTATCGCCGAGTTCGGCCTGCGACAGCGACGCATCACTTTGCGCGGACGGCGTCGCGCACAGATAGACGCCCGAGCCCATGCGAATCTCGACGAGGCCTTCCAGTTCCAGCGCGACCAGCGCCTCGCGCACCGACGGCCGCGATACGCCGAGCGTTTCCGCCAGCGCGCGCTCGGGCGGCAGGCGGCCGTTCGGCGCGAACTCCGGCTGAGCGATCAGATCGCGCAATTTTTCCGCGATCTGAAGATACAGGCGGCGAGTGTCGGCAGGTTTGGTGTTCACGAAACGTTTCCCGGCAATGGAGCTTGTGCAATCCCGATAAGGCGAGCGCCGATTGTAGATCGAAGCGCCCGGCGCGCAAATCGCGCGCGCTAGGCTACGCGCTGACAGCGTTCGGGGTTTCCCCCAACATCGTGCAAATTGGCTTGACCAGTATCGCATGTGCCGTTACTTTTGCAAATTGGTAAGGCCAGATCGACGCCAAGTAGACGCCAGGCGAGCAGCCCTGCGGGCCGCTCCGCTCCCGATACCCGATCAATTCCTCCATGACGATGAAGACAGTCATTTGCGAACAACCCGGCCAGCTCGCGCTCACCGAACGCGCGATGCCGAACGCCGGCCCTGACGATGTGCTGATCCGCATCCGCCGAGTCGGCATCTGCGGCACCGACTTCCATATCTTCACCGGCAATCAGCCGTATCTGTCGTATCCGCGCGTGATGGGGCACGAGCTTGCCGGCATCGTCGAAGCGGCGCCGGCCGGCGCGCGCGTCGCGGCCGGCGACCAGGTGTACGTGATGCCGTATCTGTCGTGCGGGCGCTGCGTGGCCTGCCGCGCGGGCAAGGGCAACTGCTGCGTGAACATCCGGGTGCTCGGCGTCCATACCGACGGCGGCATGACCGAGTACCTCGCGGTGCCGCAGGCGTTCGTCTTCAAGGCCGACGGCGTGACGCTCGACCAAGCCGCGATGCTCGAGTTCCTGGCGATCGGCGCACACGCGGTCGCGCGCGCCGACGTGCAAGCCGGGCAGCGTGCGCTAGTAGTCGGGGCTGGGCCGATCGGCATGGCCGTGACGATCTTCGCGAAACTGCGCGGCGCCGAGGTCAGCGTGCTCGACGGCCGCGCGGACCGCCTGTCCGTGTGCGCCGGCGCGTTGCAGGCCGATCACACGGTGCTGCTCGACACCACCGACGCCGCGACCGATGCCGCCCAACTCGCCGCGCTGACCGATAACGAGTTCTTCGACGTGGTATTCGACGCGACCGGCAACGTGAAAGCGATGGAGCGCGGGCTGCAATTCGTCGCGCACGGCGGCAAGTACGTGCTGGTGTCGATCGTCAGCGAGCGCATTTCGTTTGCCGATCCCGAGTTCCACAAGCGCGAGACGACCTTGCTCGCGAGCCGCAACGCGACCGTCGCCGACTTCGAAACGGTGCTCGAAGCGATGCGCGCCGGCAAGATTCCGACGGCCGCGCTCAATACCCACGTGGTCGAGCTCGCCAATCTGCCGGGCGAATTCCCCAAGCTGCTGAAACCGGATGCCGGCGTCATCAAGGCGCTGGTGGCCTGTTGAGCGAGCGGGGAAAACGGACGATGGGCAACCCGATTCTTCAATTCGGCACGAGTCGCTTTCTGCAGGCGCACGCGGATCTGTTCGTATCGGCGGCGCTCGACTCGGGCCGCGCGCTGGGGCACGTGAGCGTCGTGCAGACGACGGCCAACCCCGAGAGCCTCGCGCGCATCGACGCGCTGCGCGCGCACCGGCAGTACGAGGTGCGCATTCGCGGTCTGCGCCGCGAAGCGGTGATCGATACGACCACGCAATGTCATGCGATCAGCGAGGCATTGAACGCGAATACCGATTGGCCGACGGTGGTGGAGCGCTTGGCGCGCGACGCGCGCGTGGTGATCTCGAACACCGGCGACCGAGGCTACGAGTGTTTCGCCGACGACACCGCCGAGCTATTGCGCAACGACAAGAGCGTGCCGCGCGGATTCGCGGCGAAGCTCGTAGTGCTGCTGCACGCGCGCTTCAAAGCCGGCGCCGCGCCGCTGACGCTGCTGCCATGCGAACTCGTATCGGGCAACGGCGACACGCTGCGTGGCCTCGTCGCCGATATCGCGCGCGGCTGGGGCGGCGGGACCGAGTTCCTGCGCTACATCGAGCACACCTGCATCTGGGTCAATTCGCTGGTGGACCGCATCGTGTCCGAGCCGATCCGGCCGGTCGGCGCGGTTGCCGAACCCTACGCGTTGTGGGCGATCGAGCGGCGTGCCGGCATGGTGCTGCCGTGCGAGCACGAAGCGATGATCGTCACCGACGATCTGTTGCACTACGAACGCCTGAAGCTGCTGCTGCTGAATCTCGGGCATACGTGGCTCGCCGAGCGCTGGCAGGCCGACGCGCGCGATTCCGACGAGAACGTGCTGCACGCGATGCGCGATCCGCTGTTGCGCGCCGATCTCGAATCGCTATGGCGCGACGAGGTACTGCCGGTCTTCGATGCGCTCGGTCAGGGCAGCGACGCGCGCGCCTATCTCGACGACGTGCGCGAGCGATTCGAAAACCCCTTTCTCGATCATCGCCTCGCCGACATCGCGCGCAATCACGAGCAAAAGAAAGAGCGGCGCTTCAAGCCGGTGATCGAACTCGCCCGCGAGCTCGGCGTGCGTGTCGAGCAACCGCGTCTGAACGCGGCGCTTGCCGCGTGCGTGCAACGCGGCTAAAGGCGCGGGCCGCAAATCCGCAGTAAATCGGGTCGTCGACCCCGCAGTACACCAGCGGCTCACGAGGTCGCAAGGTTCATCTAAACATAGGCTTAGCCTGGCCAGGAGGAGACGGTTTCATGAAGAAGATGCGTTGGGTAGTGATTTTTCTGTGCTTTCTCGCGATCGCGGTGAACTACATCGATCGTGCGAATCTCGCGGTCGCCGCGCCGCAAATCGAAAAGGCGCTCGGCATCGGCCCCGCCGAGATGGGCTTCATCCTGAGCGGCTTCTTCTGGACCTACGCGTTCATGCAGATGCCGTTCGGCTGGTTCGTCGATCGCGTCGGCGCGCGCATCGCGCTGCCGCTCGCAGTCGGCTGGTGGTCGGTGTTTACCGCGGCCACCGCGGTCACGACCAGCGTCGCGGGGATGTTCGGCTGCCGCCTGTTGCTCGGCGTCGGCGAGGCGGGCGCGTATCCGTCCTGCACGAAGCTGGTGAGCCAGTGGTTCCAGCCCAAGGAACGTGCGCTCGCGACGAGCATCTTCGATAGCGGCTCGCGGGTCGGCTCCGCGCTGTCGATTCCCGTGGTTGCGCTGATCATCAGCACGCTCGGCTGGAAGGCGGCTTTTGTTCTCACCGGCTTGCTCGGCGCGGTCTGGATCGTCGGCTGGTTCGTGATCTATCGCAATCCTGTGCAAGACGAGATGGCCATCGCACTCGAGGCGACTCCCGCGGCTCAGGTGAAGGCAGAGAAGGTGACATGGGCGTCGCTGTTTCGCCACCGCACGCTGTGGGGCATGATGCTCGGCTTCTTCTGCCTGAACTTCGTGATCTATTTCTTCATTACGTGGTTTCCGAGCTACCTCGTGGAGACCCGTGGCTTCTCGCTGAAATCGCTCGGCACGCTCGGAATGATTCCGGCGTTGATCGCGATTCCGGGCGGCTGGCTCGGCGGCTTCGTGTCCGATGCGCTGTTCCGGCGCGGCTGGAGCTTGACGGCCGCGCGCAAGACCTGCATGGTCGGCGGCATGCTGTTGTCGTCGGTGATTACGCTGTCGGCGTTCACGGAGAACACGTATCTGATGCTCGCGTTCTTCGGCATCGCCTATGGCAGCCTCGCGTTCGCCGCGGCGAGCATCTGGTCGCTGCCAGGCGACGTCGCGCCGACGCCGGGTCATGTCGCGTCGATCGGCGGCATTCAGAACTTCGCATCGAATCTGGCGGGGATCGTGATCACGACGTTCACCGGCGTGATGGTTGCGATGTCGAAGGGCTCGTTCACGATTCCGCTCGTCGTCGCGGGCGGCTTCTGCTTTCTTGGCGCGTTCAGCTATCTTTTCATCGTGGGACGCATCGAGCCGCTGTCGCTGGAATCGGACAGCCGCGATCTGCCCAAGGGCGTTGGCTCCACGATCTGACGTATTCTGTTTGAACGCTTACGGATAACCCTGTCTTCGAGGCTTTTCATGTCGACTCAAGCTAGCGGCGCGTGCCCGATCATTCGCCTGCATCCCGCCGACGACGTCATCATCGCGACCCGGCAGTTGTTGCCGGGCACGCGCATCGACGCGGAACAACTGGTCGTCGCCGGGCTGATTCCACCGGGACACAAGATCGCGACGCGCGACATCGCCAAGGGCGAACCGGTCAAGCGCTACAACCAGATCATCGGCGTAGCGCGTGAAGCGATCGCGCGCGGCCAGCATGTTCATACGCACAATCTCGGCATGTCCGAGTTCGCGCGCGAGCACGCGTTCGGCGCCGATGCGCAGCCGACCGTCTACGTCGATGAACCCGCGCATTTCATGGGGATTCGTCGCGACGACGGCCGCATCGCGACGCGCAATTACATCGGCATTCTGACCAGTGTGAACTGCTCGGCGACGGTTGCGCGCGCGATTGCCGATCATTTCCGGCGCGACGTGCGTCCCGACGCGCTCGCCGACTATCCGAACGTCGACGGTGTGATCGCCTTGACGCACGGGCTCGGCTGCGGCATCGACATGCAAGGCGAGGGCATTGCGATCCTGCGTCGTACGCTCGCCGGTTATGCGGTGCATCCGAACTTCGCGTCGGTGCTGTTCGTCGGGCTGGGCTGCGAGACGAATCAGATCGACGGTGTGCTCGCGGCGGGCGGCCTCGACGCCAGCTCGACGAAGCTGCGCAGCTTCACGATCCAGGACAGCGGCGGCACGCGCAAGACGATCGAACGCGGTATCGCGATGGTGCGCGAGATGCTCGCCGACGCGAACCGCGTGCAGCGCGTGCCGGTACCGGCTGCGCATCTATGCGTCGGTCTGCAATGCGGCGGCTCGGACGGCTACTCGGGCATCTCCGCGAATCCGGCGCTCGGCGCCGCGGTCGATCGGCTCGTGCGGCACGGCGGCACCGCGATTCTGTCGGAAACGCCGGAAATCTACGGCGCCGAGCATCTGCTGACGCGCCGCGCGGTGAGCGCCGCGGTCGGCGACAAACTGCTCGCGCGCATCGCATGGTGGCAGGACTATTGCGCGCGCAATGGCGGCGCGATGGACAACAATCCATCGGCGGGCAACAAGGTGGGCGGTCTGACGACGATCCTCGAAAAATCGCTCGGCGCGGTCGCGAAGGGCGGCACGACGAATCTGGTCGACGTCTACGAATACGCGCAGCCGATCGCCGCGAAGGGCTTCGTGTTCATGGATTCGCCCGGCTACGACCCGGTGTCCGCGACGGGACAGGTCGCCTCGGGCGCGAACCTGATCTGCTTTACGACCGGGCGCGGCTCCGCTTACGGCTGTGCGCCGTCGCCGTCGTTGAAGCTGGCGACCAACACCGCGTTGTGGGAGCGCCAGCAGGACGACATCGATATCAATTGCGGCGGCGTGATCGACGGCAGCGCGAGCATCGACGAACTCGGCGAAGCGATCTTCCGCATGATGCTCGACTGCGCTTCCGGTACGCGCACCAAGAGCGAGCTGCACGGCTATGGGCAGAGCGAGTTCGTGCCGTGGCAGGTCGGCGTGGTGACCTGAACGGCCGCGCAGCGACACAACCAACAATCAAATAGACGAGTCAATCACGCACTGGAGGATGCAATTGGAACGCCGCCTTTATTCAGGCCGCGACGTGAAGCGCGCGCACAGCATCGATGATCTGCGCGCGATGGCCCGCAAGCGTCTGCCGAATTTCTGTTTCGAGTATGTGGAGGGCGGCGCTGAAGACGAAGCGACACTGCGGCGCAACCGCGACGTGTTCCGCGAAATCGCTTTTCTGCCGCGCACGCTGGTGAACGTCGAAAAGCGCAATCAGAGCGTGACGCTGTTCGGCGAGCGCAGCGCGTCGCCGTTCATGATCGGCCCGACCGGCTATAGCGGCCTGATGTTTCGCGAAGGCGACGTCAAGCTGGCCAGCGCGGCGGCAGCGGCCGGCATTCCGTTCGTGCTGAGCAACGTGTCGACGGTCTCGCTGGAGGACGTCGTGCGGCGCGCGGGCGGTCGCGTGTGGATGCAGGTCTATATGTACCGCACGCGCGAATCTCTCGCGAAACTGGCGCAGCGCGCGAAGGCCGCGGGCATCGAGGCGCTGGTCGTCACGACCGACAGCGCGGTGTTCGGCAAACGCGAATGGGACCTGCGCAACTACATCGAGCCGCTGAAACTCGACTGGCGCAACAAGTTCGACGTGCTGCGCCATCCGGGCTGGATGGCCAACGTGCTGTGGCCGAACGGCATGCCGCGCTTCGCCAATCTCGGCGACCTGCTGCCGCCGGGGCAGGACAGCGTGAAGGGCGCGACGATCACACTGGGCCGGGAACTCGACCCGTCGTTGTCGTGGGACGATATCCGCTGGCTGCGCGATCTGTGGCCGCGTCGGCTGATCGTCAAAGGCGTGCTGGGTGCGCCGGATGCGCTGAAGGCGCTGGAGGCCGGCGTCGACGGCATCGTGCTGTCGAACCACGGTGGGCGGCAGCTCGACAGCGCGGTATCGGCGATGGACGTGCTGCCCGAAGTCGTCGAGCAGGTTGGGGGTAAGCTGTGCGTGATGCTCGACGGCGGATTTCGCCGCGGCTCCGAGATCCTGAAGGCGGTCGCGCTGGGCGCCGATGCGGTATTGCTCGGACGCGCGACCACCTATGGTCTGAGCGCGGGCGGTCAGCCGGGCGCCGAGCGGGCTATCGAGATTCTGCAGACCGAGATCGACCGGGCGCTCGGCTTGCTCGGTTGCTGCGATATCGCCGGGCTCGACCGTAGTTATCTGCGTTGGCCAGGGCAGCAGGCGCCGCTGTCGCGCGTGCAATCGCAAACGCAGACCCATACGGTGCAGGCGCGCGCAGCGGCTCTGTCCGCCTGACGAACTGGAGATATCTGATGCAGCAAGAACCGAACGCCGCGACCCGCGGTAACGAAGCCGTCGCCGCGCTGCGCGAAACGCTCGGCGCGGACATCGTGAGTCTGCCGGCCGAATTTGGCGGGCGGCAGTTCGCCGACTGGAGCGGCACGCCATCGACCGATCCGATCGCGCTGATCCGACCGCGCACGACCGAAGAGGTCGCCACCGCGCTCAGGATCTGTCATCAATTCCGCCAGCCGGTCGTCACGCAAGGCGGTATGACCGGGCACGCGGGCGGCGCATGCGTGCTCGGCGGCGAGGTTGCGCTGAGCGTCGAGCGGATGACCGGCGTCATCGACATCGATCCGGTCAGCGCGACGATCACCGTGTTCGCGGGCACGCCGCTGCAGGCGGTGCAGGAAGCGGCCGATCACGCCGGCTTCATGTTCGCGCTCGACCTTGGCGCGCGCGGCAGTTGCACGATCGGCGGCAACATCGCGACCAATGCGGGCGGCAACCGCGTGATCCGCTACGGGATGATGCGCGACCAGGTGCTCGACGTCGAAGCGGTGCTCGCCGACGGCAGCGTGATCGGCGGCGAGCGCAAGATGATCAAGAACAATACCGGCTACGACCTGCGCAACCTGCTGACCGGCAGCGAAGGCACGCTCGGGGTGATCACGCGCGCGGTGCTGCGGCTGCGCGCCAAACCGCGCGCAATCTCGACCGCATGGTGCGGCATGCCGGATTACGAGGCGGTGACCGCGCTGCTCGGCCGCGCGCAGGAGCGGCTGCCGGCCGGCGTGTCCGCGTTCGAGGTCATGTGGCCCAGCTATTGCGACTTCGTGCGGGAACGCCTGCCCGAACTGCGCGTGCCGCTCGGCAGCGATCACGCTTACTACGTATTGCTCGAGACTTGCGGCGCGGACCCGGAGCGGCAGGCGGCGGCGTTCGAGGACTTTCTCGCCGACATGCTCGACGCCGGCGTGATCTCCGACGCCGCGATCGCGCAATCGGACGCCGACGCCGCGGCGTTCTGGGCGATTCGCGACGCGCCGGCCGAATATCCGCGCCTGATCCCCGGACGCATCTCGTTCGACATCAGCTTCGCGGTCGCGCAGGCGGGCGATGCGGCGCAGCGTTGCGACGAGCGGCTGCGCGCGCGCTGGCCGCAAGCGACGATCCTCGTCTACGGGCATCTCGGCGACGGCAATCTGCACGTGGTGGCGCAGGAACCGGGCTGGACCGACGAGGACATCGACGAGGTCAAGCGCGTCGTCTATGAACTCACGGGGGAAATGGGCGGCTCGGTATCGGCCGAGCACGGGATCGGCGAGGAAAAGCTGAGCGTGCTTGGCATGTCGCGCTCGCCGGCCGAACTCGCCGCGATGAAGGCGATCAAGCTTGCCCTCGATCCGCACAATATCCTGAACCCCGGCAAAGTGATCGCGATGTAGTGTGGCTCCGAGTCACGCGTTTTCATCGCTTGCGAATACGCTGTTTTCCGGTTCCGTCCGTTCCACGTCGATGCATTGCACGCGCCAGTGGCCGCACATCAGGCTGCGGCCGCGTTCCGCGCACCATTGCACGCGGCCGACCTCGCCTTCGAACGGCCCGTCGAGCTGATTCAGATCGAGCCCCTCGAGCACGCAGACCGGCACCGTGCTATGCGGCGCGCACACGAGCGTATCGCCGCAATCCACATGCAAAGCGCCCCATTCGGGCAACTCGAGCCCGAAATGACCTTCGCGCGACCATTGCCGCGTGTCCTTGTCGAGCCAGAGAATGGCGAAGGCCATCGGGTTGACACGATCGAACGTGTCGAGATGAACGGTCAAGCGCATGACAAGTCTCCGCAATATAAATGGCTGGTTCGTATTGGCTAAGTACCTATCGCACGAGCGTGTGCGCGCCCACGAGCAGATAAGCTCGGATTCCCGCAATCACGGCACGGGCCCCCTATCAGGAATAAGATCAGTGTACGGGCGGCGAAACGGCCCTTATTGACCTCGATCAAACGGTTTAGGGCGGCGACCGATCGCGCGACACAATGGCACGCCTATGCTGATCTGATGAGAGCGGCGCGCAGCTCACGATCTGCATGACGTCAGCGTGCCGCCACCGAAGCGTCTGAAGGAGAAACCCGATGCGAGCGATGGTGTTCGACGGCAGCTCGGCGACGCTGACCGAGCGGGAAGTGCCGGACCCGCGGCCCGGCGCCGGCGAGATTCTGATCGACGTTCATGCCTGCGGCGTATGCCGCACGGACCTGCATCTGGTCGATCGCGAGCTTGAGCATCCGAAGCGGCCGGTGATTCCAGGCCACGAAATCGTCGGCGTGGTGGCCGAGTTGGGCGCGGGCGTCAGCGGTTTCAACGTGGGCGAACGGGTCGGCGTGCCGTGGGTCGGGCGCACCTGCGGTCACTGCCGCTACTGTCTGTCCGCCCGCGAAAATCTCTGTGAAGACGCCGGCTTCACCGGCTACACGATCGACGGCGGCTATGCCGAGCGCACGGTCGCCGATAGCCGCTACTGCTTCCATCTGCCGCCGCACTACAGCGATATCGAGGCCGCGCCGCTGCTGTGCGCGGGTCTGATCGGCTATCGCACGTTGAGCATGGCGGGCGACGCCGAACGGATCGGCATCTACGGTTTCGGCGCGGCCGCGCATCTCGTCGCGCAGGTCGCGCGTCACCGGCAGCGCACCGTCTATGCGTTCACGCGTCCGGGCGACCACGCGGCCCAGCAACTCGCGCTGCGCCTCGGCGCGACATGGGCGGGCGGCAGCGACGAGGCGCCGCCCAGCGAACTCGACGCCGCACTGCTGTTCGCGCCGGTCGGCGCACTGGTGCCGCTGGCGCTGCAGGCGGTCGCGAAGGGCGGCGTGGTGGTGTGCGGCGGGATTCATATGAGCGACATTCCGTCGTTCCCGTACGCGTTTCTGTGGGGCGAGCGGCGCGTCGTGTCGGTCGCCAATCTGACCCGCGACGATGGGCTTGCGTTCATGCGCAGCGCCGCGGAGACCCGGCTCGCGATCGAGACGACCACCTACCCGTTGCGCGACGCGAACCGCGCGCTCGACGATCTGCGCCACGGCAAGCTGACCGGCGCGGCCGTGCTCGCGGTCCACTCATGATTTGTTCGCGAGCCATGGTCGCTTGATGCAGATCAAGCCGCCCGCCGCGCCGGCGTTCATTATGTAAGCGGGCACCGTTGGGCGCCCCGTCTCGGTCGGAGGCGCGACGCGACGATCCGAGGAAAGCCGATGAACACTGCTGCCGAGCGCAACACCTTCCACCGCGTGATGATCGCGTCCGCGGGCGGCACCGGACTGGCGCTCGCCCGCATGTCGCCCGGCAGTTCGTCGCCGCGGATGCGCGCTTTCGTCTCGTCGACCGCGACCAGCACGCGGCTCACCGCCGCGGCATACGCGAGGCACGCCGCATCCGGGCAGTGCGGGCGGGCCCTTTTATCTGCAGCAGGGGCGCGCCACGCGCGTTGACAAATCCAACCTCAGTGGAGAATCGGCATGTACCAACATATCCTCGTCGCGCTGGACGGCAGTAGCTTCTCGAAACGCGCGCTGAAAGAAGCGGTGACTCTCGCCGCGTTGACGAAGGCCGTCGTGCATCCGGTTTATGTAGTCGACAAGACGCCGATCTTTTCCTATGCCGGCTATTACGACCCGCTCGCGCTAGTCGAAGCATTGCGCCAGGACGGCCACTCGGTGCTCGAGGAGGCCGAGCAGGCCTGCGCCGCCGCCGATGTGCGCTGCCGGCCCGCGATGATCGAGTCGGAGAGCCTGTCCGACGATGTCGCCACGATCGTGCTGCGCCACGGCGAGCAGGTCCACGCCGATCTGCTCGTGCTGGGCACGCATGGGCGACGCGGCGTGCGGCGCCTCGTGATCGGCAGCGTGGCGGAGCGGGTGCTGCGTTTCTCGACCTGTCCGGTGTTGCTGATGCGCGAGCAAATCAGCGAGGAAGCGCCAGAGGAGTAATCCGCGGTAGCGGGGCGCGGCGGCGTGGAGCACTACACGAGCGCGTCGGCTGGTATCTGGATCGAGATCCTGAAACCATGGCCCGGCGAGCTGATGAACGACACGTTGCCGCGCAACTGCCGCACACGTTCGCGAATGCCAAGCAGCCCGAATGAAGTTGTTCCCTGCGCATGATCCAGCGCGACACCAACGCCGTCATCGTCGATATCGAGCGATACGATCGGGCCCGCGCAGGTCATGTCGATGCGTACGCGCCTCGCCTTGGCGTGCCGCGCGACGTTCGTCAACGCCTCCTGAACGATGCGAAACAGCGCCGTCGCCGCGAATTCGCCGCATACCGGCTCGGCGGGTTCGAGATGCACGCTGGAGCGCACGTTGTAGCGTTTCGTGAAGTCTTCGGCCAGCCAGTCGAGCGCGGCGGCGAGTCCGAGGTCGTCGAGCAGCGGGGGGCGCAGATCGGCGGCGATGCGCCGCAGCGAAGCGGCCATCCAGTCGATCTGCTGTTGCAGCTCACGCGTTTGCGCCGCAAGCGGCTCAGTGTCGGCTTGCTTGTTCAGCTTCGCTTCGAGCAGCGCGACGCTCATTTTTAGCGCCGTCAGCCGTTGGCCGAGATCGTCGTGCAGTTCGCGCGCAATCCGTTTCTGCTCGTTTTCACGGGCGATGTGCGCGTGCGTGGATACCTGGCTCGCGCGTTCGAGTTCCGCGAGACGCATGCGCTCGGTCAGATCGCGCGTGACCTTGGCGAAGCCGAGCAGCGCGCCCGACGCATCGTGCACGGCGGAAACGACCGCATTAGCCCAGAAACGCGAGCCGTCGCGACGCACACGCCATCCTTCGTCCTCGGCGCGGCCTACGGCTGCGGCGGTTTCCAGTTCGCGCGCGGGCTTGCCGGCCGCGATGTCTTCCGGGGTATAGAACTTCGAGAAATGCTGGCCGATGATTTCTTCGGGCGTGTAGCCCTTGATGCGCTGTGCGCCGGGATTCCAGCTGGTGACGCGGCCGGCGGGGTCCAGCATGAAGATAGCGTAGTCCTGCACCGCCTCGACCAACATGAAATAGCGATCCTCGACGGACACGTCCGACCCGGACGCAGCACTGGTGAAGCAGGAAGACTCGCCGCTCGATAGACCCATCGCTCCTCCAGGCGGCCACGCAAGGTCGCATACCGCAACGCACTGAGTTATATCAGTTCAGGAGCGCCTGTTCCACCCGGCATGTCCCGCGAACGAACGTGGGTCGAGCGTCGCGCCGGTGCTCAAACCCGAGCCAGTCGTTCCGGATCTTCGATGCGGATCGTTTTGCCGTTCGCCTTGACGAGGTGCTCGCGCTGGAACTTCGAGAACATCCGGCTCACCGTTTCGAGTTTCATGCCCAGAAAGCAGCCGATTTCCTCGCGCGTCATGCGCAGATGAAACTCCGCCGCGGAAAAGCCGCGCGCCTTGAAGCGCTTCGACAGATTCAGCAAAAACGTCGCGACGCGCTGTTCGGCGGTCATCGTGCCGAGCAGCATCATCTGGCTCGATTCGCGCACGATCTCGCCGCTCATCATCTGATAGATGTGATGCTGCATCGGTTTGATCTCGCGACAGATCGCCTCGAGCTGCGCGAACGGAATGATGCACACGACGCTATCTTCGAGCGCAATCGCATCGCAATTCTGCTTGCCCTCGCCGATGCCGTCGAGGCCAAGCGAGTCGCCGGCAATCTGGAAGCCAGTCACGTGCTCGCGACCGTCGCGATGCATGACCACGGTTTTGAATGAGCCGGCGCGTATCGCGTAGATGCTTTGAAACTCGTCGCCCGCGCGATACAGCGCGTCGCCGCGTTTGATCGAGCGCGTCGCGCAGATCAACGCATCGAGCCGGCTCAGTTCGTCCGGTGTCAGCTCGGGCGGCATGCAGATCGCGCGCATCGCGCAGGTGGAGCAGCCCGTGACGGCGTGGCGTGCCGCCGCGGTGCTGGGCGCGACGTGGATCGGTACGACGTGCGAGGTGCGAGGCGCGTCGTGGCGGGGTTCACGGACTGCGGCAACTTGCATGATCGGCTCCTGGCGGTCAGACCCGGTGCGCACGACGCGCATAGGCAATCGCTTCGATGGCGCGGCAGGCGAGCTCGAACTCCGAGGTCTTGTCGAAGAAGAAGTCGGCGCCCGCCGCTTCGCACGCGCGGCGAAACGCCGTCGCGTCATGATTGGTCAGCACGATGCTGACGATGGACGGCCGCACCCGCGCTAGCGCAGCGAGCAGCAGGAGGTCGGTCTTGCCCGAGAAGCACGGGTCCAGCACCGCGACATCGGCGCGACTCGCGACGATGTCGTCGAACGCGTGCTCGACGCCCGCCGACTCGCCGGCGATTTCGATGCCGGGAATCAGCGCGATCAGGCAAGCAAGCCGGCGCCGGACCTCGACCGCATCGTCGACGAGGAAGACTCTCGATAAGGTGGCTGACGGGGCGGTGTCCATACCAACCAGTATTGGCGACCTAATCTTGGAAACATATCGGCAGCGCTTTAAGCGGTGCTAGGAGTCCAGGTAGTGGTTGTAGGATTATTCCTAGTGGGTTGCTGGCGATGTCGTCCAGCAGCGGCAGCGCCGAGCGGCGGCCCGTTGACCAGCGTCAAGCCGAGTGGCGGGGCGCGCTTCACACTGTCGGTGCAAACGCGCGAGGGCACCACTTCGGGTCATGCCAGCGCTTTCAGAGGGAGTCCGACATGTATGCACGAATTCTGGTTGCACTCGACGACAGTCCCAGCGCGCAGCGCGCCTTCGCCGAGGCGCTGAAGCTCGCGAAGCTGACGGGCGCCACGCTCGAAGCCTGCTGCGTGGTGGGGCACGGCAAGTGGTCGGACAATGCCGACGTGGCTTTCGAGCCGGAACCGGCGGGCGCGGCGCAAGATTTCGCCAGCCGCGCGCTCGATGGCCCGCGCGAGCTGTTGCGCGAGGCGCAGGTGCCGGGCGGCGTGCGGGTGATCGACGCTTACGCCGAAAACGTGTCGGCGGTGCTCGCGCGCGTCGCCGACGAAATCCAGGCCGATCTGATCGTGATGGGCACGCATGGCCGCCGTGGCGTGCAGCGCTTTCTGCTCGGCAGCGTCGCAGAGTCGCTCGTGCGGTCGACCGACATACCGGTGCTGATCGTGCGGCATGACGAACAAGCCTACCCTCGGCCCTGAAGCGCCGCGCAGAGCCAGTTTCTAGCGGCTCAGGCGAGTTCGCTCAGGCGGAGCCGCTGTCGGCGCTGTCCGGGGCTGGCTGGACGCGCGTCGCGCCGCTCGCCTGCGCGGGAATCATCAGCACCGGGCAACAGGCGCGGCGCAGCACGCGCTCGGCGACGCTGCCGAGCATCAGCCGTTGAAACCCGCGGCGGCCGTGCGTGCCCATCACGATCGCATCGGCGTGCCATTCGCGCGCCGTCTCGACGATGCGATGCGCGACGTCTTCGCCGGTGGTCGCGGCTTCGACGGTGCGGGCCGTGCCCTTGACCCCGCGTGCGCTCATCCGGCTCTGCGCGTCGGCCGCGATCCGCTTGCCTTCCTCGATGAACGCGTCCTCGATCGTGGAAGGGTCGAAGCCGGGCGCGTCGTAAGCGATGATGGGTGCGTCGATCACGTACAGCGGCATCAGCTCGGCGCCCGATTCGGCGGCGAGGGTCAGCGCGGCGTCGAACGCGCGCGAGGCCGTGGCGCTGCCGTCGAGCGCGACGAGTAGGCGGTGAAACATGGCGGGCTCCTTAAGCGCGCACTTCAGTGCGACAACAGCACCGGCACGCTCATCGATTCGAGCATCGTGCGCGTCGCGCCGCCCAGCACGACTTCGTGCAGACGCGAATGCGCGTAGGCGCCCATCACGATCAGGTCGCAGCCGAGGTCGGCCGCCTGCGACAGCAGCGCGTCGCCGACCGGCGCGCGGTCCGCGACGCTCAGCTCGCGCACGTCGATCCTCACGCCGTGACGCGCGACGGTGAGTGCGATGTCGTCGCCGGCAGCCGTGCCCTGCGGCGGACGATCGGCCGACGAATGAACCGTCAGCAGCGTCACTTTGGCCGCGTGCGCGAGGAACGGCAGCGCGTCGTGGATCGCGCGGGTCGCTTCGCGGCTGCCGTCCCACGCGATCAGCGCGTGGCGGCCGGGCGCCGCGAAGGTGCCGCTCGACGGCACCAGCAACACCGGCCGCCCGGCCGACAGCACGATGTGCTCGACGAACTGTTCGGCGACGAACGCGTCCGGGTCGGTCGGGTCGGGCTGGCCGAGCACGATCAGATCGGCGACCCGCGCATAGGGCGGCACGACGTCGTTCGCATAGCCGTTCGCGGCGATCCACTGGCCGTCGACGTTCGCGCGCGCGAGTTCCGCGCGAAACAGCCGCTCCAGCGCGCTGGCACGCTCGTGGCGCAGGCGCTCGTGCTCCGCATAGTAGTCGGCGGTGCCGGCCATCACGAAGAACGCGTGCCGCGGCGGCACGTACGTCGAAAACAGGCCGGTCAGCGTCGCATGAAAGCGGTGTGCGAGCTGCAATGCGATCTCGAGACGCGGATGTGCACGAACGCTCGTATCGAGGTGAACGAGAATGCTTTTGTAGCTCATCGCCAAAGCTCCGTGACAGAACGTGGGAAACGGGCGCAAGCGGGCTCGCGCCCGTCGTCAAATGGAGTCTATGGGCCCGGCGGGCGAGCCTGTTGATGCAGATCAAGCGCGGGCCGTCGCGAGCTCGATACGGTGGCAGACGCGCTCGACGGTTTGCAACCGCGCCTGGCAATCCTATGCTGTCCTCTGGAGGGCAGCGATGATGGCATCCGAATCCGACGCGCCGCTCGGACGCTTCGCTTCACCATGGACCTCGACGGCATCCGGACAGCCCGAAGGCTGGTTCGATTACGCGTCGGCGTATCAGACCGCGCAGGGCGCGGCGCGCGAGTACGCGGCGCGGAGTTTCGCCGACTGGAGCAAATCGATCGCCTTCGCCGTACAGCGCGAGGCGGAGTGGTTCGACGCGGCGAACCGCGCTTGCGCTGCGTGGTCTGCGTGGTGGCAGGCGGCGTACGGCATCGCGCCGGGCGTCGCGCCGCTCGCGGGCGGCTTGAGCGCGTGGTGGTGGAGCTCGCAGAACGCGCTGCCGTTCGCGGGCGTCGTTTAGCCGCGCGGGCCGGCAAAGCCGGCGTGCGCACCGTCAATGGCAGACACGGCAAGGAGGAGTTCAGATGGGAACGGATCGCGTGGCATTGGTCACAGGCGGGATGGGCGGTTTGGGCGCGGCGGTCAGCCGGGCGCTTCATGACGCGGGTATGACGGTCGCGGTGACGCACTCGACGCACAACGATCACGTGCCGACCTGGCTGCAGCACGAGCGCGACACGGGGCGCGACTTTCACGCATATGAAGCCGACATCGCCGACTTCGATTCCTGCGCGCGCTGCGCGCAACGCGTGCTGACAGAACTAGGCGCGGTCGACGTGCTGATCAACAACGCCGGCATCACGCAAGACACGAGCTTCGCGAAAATGAGCAAGGAGCACTGGGACGCCGTGCTGCGCACCGATCTCGATGGCCTGTTCAACATGACCAAGCCGCTGTTGCCCGGCATGCTCGAGCGGCGCCACGGCCGTATCGTCAACGTGGGGTCGGTCAACGGCTCGCGCGGCGCCTACGGGCAAACCAACTATTCATCGGCCAAAGCGGGCGTGCACGGCTTTACCAAGGCGCTTGCGCTCGAAACCGCGAAGCACGGCGTTACGGTGAACACCGTGTCGCCCGGTTACCTCGCGACCGCGATGGTCGAAGCGGTGCCGCGCGAGATTCTCGACACGAAGATCCTGCCGCAGATCCCGGTCGGCCGGCTCGGACGTCCGGACGAGGTGGCGGCGTTGATCGCGTTTCTATGCTCCGACGAAGCGGCTTTTATCACCGGTGCCGATATTGCGATCAATGGGGGGATGCATATGCATTGAGTGTCCTAGACGGCGATAACCAGGTCTGTGTATTTCGACAGGTGGCCGTCTGAACTCAGCAAGCGCAACGGCTCCGAAAGAGCTTGTGCGACCAGAAGCCGATCAAATGGATCCTTGTAAATATCGGGCAAATCTCGAACCAGAGCGGCATGCACTGCCCGCACGGGCAATTCCAGAAAGCCGCTCGCTTCGATCTCAGAAACGAGGAGATTGACGTCCACCTCGAGCTTTCCAAGACCGGCTTTGATCGAGGCCTCCCAGATACTCGCGCTGCTGACGAAGACCTCGCTTGCATCGAGTATCAGCTTACGGGCAGCTTTGGTCAGCTTGCGATCGTCCGTGACTGCCCAGAGGAAAACGTGCGTATCGAGAAGGAGTCGCATCAACGCCCTTCGAATGCCGCGATAACGTCATCGGGCAAGGGTGCGTCAAAGTCGTCCGCAATGCGAACCTTCCCCTTCAGTCCACCAAACCGCCGAACGGGCTTGGCATATTCCATCGGTACGAGCCGCGCTGCCGGCTTGCCGGCCTTTGCGATCACGATCTCCTCACCGCTGGCCGCGGCATCGACGAGGCGCGAAAACTGGCTCTTTGCTTCGTGGATATTGACTGTCTGCATAACTGCTCCTAGTGGGCTAAGTCCATGTTAGTCCGGTCCGGTATGGCAGTCACGTGACTATCACTAGCTGATTGCCACACTGCCTTCACCGCGCTTGACCCACGTCAATGACCGCCACTCCGACAGGAACAAGATAAGCCCATAGCGAGCGCCTGGACTTGCATTTGCGTGGAACAGGTCCGTTCGACACTTGCGACGGGAGGCGAAGATGGGCATTGATATGCAGATCGTCTACCTTGGTTTCGCGGGTGCCGCACCGCTCGAAGCGGAAGCAGGTGCGCAACTGGTGCGTCTCGCGCGGTTTGGCGCGCTCGTGTCGCACTGCCATCTCGCCATCGAGGCATTGCGCCCGGGATCGGCGCGTCCGCTGTATGACGTGCGGCTCGATCTCGTCACGCCCGCGCGCGAACTCAAGCCCATCGCGCACTGCGCTGACGACGACGCCAAAGCGGCGATCCGCCGCGCGTTCGATGTGGCGGAACTGGCCCTGGAAGCCGCGATCGGCATGGAGCGCGGGAACTGAGCAAACTGGCGTCGTGACGTGACGCGCGGACTGCCGGCGTTGTCGCGGCCACCTCACGCCGGTCTGCGGTCCGCCGAACCCCTGGCCTCGCGGCGCGGCTGGCAAACCTCCGACGCGGCGTGTTCGACATCGCGCCAGAATTCGCAGAGGCCCGGATAAACCGCATCGCGCCAACGCGGACCGATGAACAGGTCATAGTGATTGCACTGCTCGATGGTGATTTGCCGCGCCGTCCGCATCGGCGATGTATCGCACAGCGCATGCGCGCAATGTGTTTGCCCCGCGCCGGTGATCTCGTCGCTGTCGCCCTCGATCGTGCACAGCGGAGTATCGCGCAGCGCGGCGATCCGCACCCGGCGCCCGGCGACCGACCATAAATCACGCGGCAACAGATGTTCGTGAAACACCACGCGAAGCATGTCGAGGAAGTAGCACTCCGTCATATCGAGGACCGCCGCATATTCGTTGGCCGAGCGCAGCGCCCGCTGCGCACCGGGGATGTCGCCGGCGAGCCAGCGGGACCAGTAGTCCGCTTCCAGCCGCAACTGCCGCTCCGGATGCGCGGCAAAAATCGCGGCCTGCTGGATGAATCCCGGATACACGAGACGTCCCGCGCCGCGATAGGGCGGTGGAACGATATCGATCGCATGATCGTGGAACCACTCGAGCGTATGCGAACTCGCGAAGCGGTCCGTGACGGTTGGGTTCAAACGGGTATCGATCGGGCCGCCCAGCAGCGAGATGCTCGCAAGCGGGGCGGCCTCGTCCACTGCGAGCAGCGCCGCGGCGCCGAGCGCGGGCACGCTCGCCTGACAGATTGCGACCACATGAACCGGCGACCCGAACGCGCGGGCGGTGCCGATGAAGCTATCGAGCGCCTGCACGTAGTCGTCGAGCGATAGCGGGCCCGCTTCGAGCGGAACGTCGCGCGCATCGGTCCAATCGGTCACGAATACGTCACGTTCTTCGAGCAGCGTCTCGACGGTCTCGCGCAGCATCACCGAGTGATGTCCGGCGAGTGGCGCGCACAATAGCACTGGCGGTTTGGTGTCAGTAGGTGGTGTAGGCAGGTTGCGCTTGAATCTGAGCAGCGCGCCGAGTGGCAACGAGGCGACGACGTTTTCGTCGACGCTCACGCGGCGACCGTCGACGGCAACCGAGTGGATCGCGAATGGCGGCGTTCGCTCGAAAGCGCAGGTCGATCTCAGCAGCCAGTGGCTGAACGCGTCGGCCGCATGATTCGGGCTGGGCCAGCCCGTTTGCGCGCTCGGCATCGACCCCGAATCGGTTAGAACTCTCCTGACCATCGCGCGAGCGAGGCGTTGTTGTGCGTCGATAAAGGCGTACCACATGATGAACCCCGGCGTTCGTCGATCATGAGGGCAGCGTTGCCGCACCGGCACGAACTCGTGACGCGGGTACGTCGCAAAAGCTTACCGCGAAACTTCGGCGCGAGGGCCTGAAATCGATGCGAGCGCGGTGCATGGCGCCTTAGCATCTGACATGCACGGGTCGTTGCGCGTTTTCCCGGCAGGGTTTTCACGCGCTAGCGTGAATCTGAAGCGAAGCTGAAGGCATCGGGCGATCGATCGGCGTCGAGCGTGACTCACGGTTCGCGTTGACACTTGACCTGGATCAACGAGACAGGCGTTGCACGGACCTACGCTGACGGTGGCAGCCGCTCGCCACAACCCGAGGAGCATCCAATGGCCATATCAGCAAACGCGCAGCAAGGGACCTGGTCCGTCAGTGTCCACACGGAGGAAGCGCAACAAGGCGGGTTTCAGGCGACGATCCATGTCAAACATGTGTCGCCCGAAGGTGACTTCGAACGCACCTTTCAGCAATCGCAGGTGTTCGCCGTGGAAAGAGAAGCGGTACTCGAAGGGCTGCGCGAAGGCATGACATGGATCGCGCTGAAGACGACGCGGACCATCGGGGTGTAAAGCCGATGAGGCCCGCGCGGTGTCATGACAACGTGCGACGTCAATCGAGCCACGTTTTGATCGTCGCAGTCATCGCGTTAGTGGAGATGCCATACAGATCGTGCAGCGTCGGCAGCGCACCAGCGGCGAGGAACGCGTCGGGCAGCGCGATTTGCCGGAACGGCGGCGCAACTCCAGCGCTGAGCAGCGTGCGCGCCACGGCTTCGCCGAGTCCGCCGATCACCGTATGGTTCTCCGCGACGATCACCATGCGGCCCGTGCGCTTCGCTTCGCGCAGGATCGTCACGGTGTCGAGCGGCTTGATGGTCGGCACGTGCAGCACCGCCACACCGACGTTATCTGCCTCGAGTGCCTTCGCGACTTCGAGCGAGCGCATCGTCATGATCCCCGACGAGATCAGCAGCACGTCGTTGCCGTCGCGCAGCAGCTTCGCCTTGCCCAATTCGAAGCGATAGTCGTATTCGTCGAGCACGGCGGGCACGTTGCCGCGCAACAGGCGTGCATAGACCGGCCCTTCGTGTGCGGCAATGGCCGGCACCATCTGCTGGATATCGAGCGCGTCGCACGGATCGATCACCGTCATGTTCGGCATCGCGCGCATCAGCGCGAGATCTTCGGCCGCCTGGTGACTCGGGCCGTAGCCGGTCGTCAGGCCCGGCAACGCGCAGACGATCTTCACGTCGAGATTGTCTTCGGCGATCGTTTGATGAATGAAGTCGTACGCGCGGCGCGTTCCGAACACCGCGTAGGTCGTGACGAACGGCTGCGCGCCTTCGTGCGCGAAGCCGGCGGCCGCGCCCATCAGCAGTTGCTCGGCCATGCCCATCTGGTAGTAGCGGTCCGGAAATTCCTTCGCGAAGATATGCAGGTCGGTGTACTTGCCGAGATCGGCCGTCATGCCGATCACGCTCGCCTTGGTGCGCGCCAGTTCGACCAGCGCGTGACCGAACGGCGCCGAACGCGTGACCTGTCCTTCGGCGGCAATCGACGCGATCATCGCCGAGGTTTTAAGGCGCGGCTTATTTGCAACGGTACTCATGCTTGTCTCCCGGCTTCGAGCGCTTCGAGCGCGAGTTGCCATTCGTGTGCATCGACGCGGATGAAGTGATTCTTCTCGCGCGCTTCGAGGAACGGCACGCCACAGCCCATCTTCGTATCGCAGACGATGATGCGCGGTTGCGGCTTGTCGTGATGACGCGCGTTGTCGAAGGCGCGCTTCACCGCGTCGATGTCGTTGCCGTCCAGGCGCTGCGTGTACCAGCCGAATGCTTCGAGCTTGTCGACGAGTGGCTCGAACGCCATGATCTGCGTTGATGGACCATCGGCCTGCTGGTTGTTTACGTCGACGATCGCGATCAGGTTGTCGAGCTTCCAGTGCGCGGCCGACATCAGGCCTTCCCAGACCGCGCCTTCGTCGAGTTCGCCGTCGGAGAACAGCGTGTAGACGAAGGAGTCCGACGCTTTGCGCTTCAATCCGAGGCAGCGGCCGACGGCGATCGTCAGCCCCTGGCCGAGCGAGCCGCCCGACATCTCCATGCCGGGCGTGTAGCTCGCCATGCCGGACATCGGCAGACGGCTGTCGTCGCTGCCGTAGGTTTCGAGTTCATCGGCGGGCAGGATGCCGGCTTCGAACAGCGCCGCGTATAAAGCAATCGCGTAGTGGCCATTCGACAGCAGGAAGCGGTCGCGGCCTTCCCATTCGGGGTCTTCGGCGCGGTAACGCATCGCGCCGAAGTAGGCGACGGCCAGCACGTCGGCGATGTCGAGCGCCTGGCCGATATAGCCCTGGCCCTGTACTTCGCCCATCAGCAACGCGTTGCGGCGGATGCGGTACGCACGCTCGGCGAGCGTGACCGACTCGGTGATGGTCTCAGTGTCCATCGGTAACTCCTGTAGCAGGTCGAGAAAGGGGTTCATCGGTTCACGGATCGCGCGGGCACCAGAAAGACCAGCAAGGCGCCCAGCGTTACCGCGGCGGAAATGAAGATCAGCCCGGCGGTGGACTTGCCGGTCAGATCGTTGAGCCAGCCGACGATCGCCGGAGAGAAGAAGCCCGCCAGATTCGCGAAGCAGTTCACCGCGGCGATACCGGCCGCCGCGGACATGCCGCCGAGCAGCGCGGTCGGCAGCGACCAGAACTGCGACGACGAAGCGAGAATGCCTGCCGACGCAACGCTCAGACACACGATCGACGCACCCACGCTGCCAAGCAGCGGCAACGTCGCGAAGCCGGCGGCGGCGACCAGCATCGGAATCGCCAGGTGAAAGCGGCGCTCGCGGCGACGATCCGCGCTCATGCCGATCAGCGGCAACGCGACGATCGCGCACAGATACGGAATCGCGGTGAACAGGCCGACCAGCAACGGATCGGCGACGCCGGCCTTGCGGATGATCGTGGGCAGCCAGAACGTCAGGCCATACTGGCCCAGCACCACGCAGAAGTAGATCGCGGCCATCAGCCACAAGCGCCGGTCACCGATGAAGTCGCGAATCGACACGTGCGTGACCGTCTGTTGCGCATCGTTCGCGACGTTGCGTGCGAGCAGCGTTTTCTCCGCATCGTTCAACCACTTCGCTTTGGCGATGCCGTCGTCGAGATACAGCAGAATCGCGATGCCGAGCACGAGCGACGGCAGCGCTTCGAGCAGGAACAGCCATTTCCAGCCCGACATCGACAGCGCGCCGTGCAGCGAATGCATGATCGCGCCGGACAGCGGTCCGCCGATGATGCCCGCGAGCGGAATCGCCATGAAGAACAGCGACAACGCCTTGGCGCGACGCTGCGCCGGGAACCAGTAGGTCAGGTAAAGGATCACGCCGGGCGCAAAGCCGGCCTCGGCTACGCCGAGCAGAAACCGCAGCACATAGAACGCGGTAGGTGTTCTGACGAACACGAAGCTCGCGGAGATGACGGCCCACGTCAGCATGATTCGCGCAAGCCAGCGGCGCGCGCCGACGCGATGAAGAATGACGTTGCTCGGCACCTCGAACAGGAAGTAGCCGAGAAAGAAGATGCCGGCGCCCATCCCGTACACCGTTTCGCTGAATTGCAGATCGTTGAGCATCTGCAGCTTCGCGAAGCCGACGTTCACGCGGTCCAGATACGCGCCGAGATAACACAGCATCAGGAATGGAATCAGCCGCCGGGCGACTTTCGCATAGGTCCGCGCTTCGAACGTGAGTTCGTCGTTTCGCGGTATCACGTCGCCTGCAACGGTCGCGGTGTATTTCGCTTTCATCGATGTCTCCTGGGTGCCACGGCAGGCGCTGCTGCGCGTGCCCGCGGCCACGTGCCCCGGATAGTGTCCCGGGTGCGTTGCTTGCGCCGTCTGGCGGCGCGCAGTGTGTCAGTGAATCAGCATGCCGCCGTTGACGTCGAGCGTGATCCCCGTCAGGTAGCTCGACAGGTCGCTCAGCAGAAACAGGCACGCGTTCGCGACGTCCGCGGCGTCACCGAGCCGGCCGAGCGGAATGCCTTTGATGATGTCCTCGCGCATCGCGGGCGTCAGTTTGTCGCCCGTGATATCCGTATGGATGAGGCCCGGCGTGATCGAGTTCACGCGGATATGGTTCGCGCCGAATTCACGCGCCATCGCCTTGGCGAGGCCGAGCACGCCCGCTTTCGCGGCGCTGTAGTGCGGGCCGCCGAAGATGCCGCCGCCGCGCTGCGCCGAGACCGAGGACATGCAGACGATGCTGCCGCCGTTCTGCTCCTTCATCGCCGGGAGCACCGCTTGCGACATGTACAGCGTGCCGCGCAGATTGACGTCGACGATCGCGTCGAAGTCCTTGCCGCCGATCTCGAGCGTGCGCACCGGCTGCGTGATGCCCGCGTTGTTGACGAGACCGTCGATGCGTCCAAAGCGCTGCAGCGTCTCGCGCGCGGCCGCGATGCAGGCGTCCTTGTCGGTTACGTCGCAAGCCAGACCGAGATGCTTCGCGCCGAGCTCGGCGGCCGCGCTTTGCGCATCTTCGCGGCGCAGATCGAGGATCACGACGCTTGCGCCTTGCGCGGCCAGTGCGCGGGCCGTGGCCTTGCCGATGCCTCGCGGCGACGCCGCACCCGTCACGATGATGGTCCGGTTCTCGAGCAACATGGTTTGTCTCCTGTGTGTTGACTGGTGCCCAGAGTGTCGGCTCGCGAGGCGCCCGCATCAACGCGGAAACGTTCAGCAATAGCTGAGAAAAATTCAGATGACGGATGGAGCGCACGCGCGGCGCTGTGCCAGGCGTGCAGCCGGACGCGAACGAAAACGCGGATTCAGCCCCGCAAGTCGGCGGCCGCTTCGCGCTCGATCCACGCAAGAAAGCGCTCGACGCGCGGCAGGTCCGCGTTCTGCGCCGGATAGACGAGATGGTGGGCACCGACTTCGACCGCGAAGCTGGCGTCGAACACGGGCGCGAGCAGGCCTTCGCGTATCTTCACCGATGCGAGCATCAGGCTTTCGAGCGCGATGCCGAGCCCGAGCGCCGCGGTTTCGAGCGACATGTACGAGCGGTCGAACGAGAAGTCGAAGGTCTTGTGCGCGGCGGAGACACCGGTCCTGCCGAACCACTGTTTCCACTGCACGAGCGGCGACTCCGAATAAATCAGCCGATGCGACAGCAGGTCTTCCGGCGTCTTCACCGGATGTTGCGCGAGGTACTTCGGCGACGCGAGCGGCGCGATGAACTCGCCGCGCACCGTTTTGACTTCGACGTTGGTCCAGTTGCCGTAGCCGTGGCGCACGTCGATGTCGTAGAAGCCGTTCGAGAACGACACGTTTTCGTATGAGCAGGCGACGTTCAGCTGGATGTCGTCGTTCGCTTCCTGGAACGAAGACAGTCGCGGCAGCAGCCACATCAGGCCGAAGCTCGGGCTCGAATGCACGCGCAGGATCTCGACGTCGGTACGGCTCGACGCGCGTTCGGTCGCGCGGCTCAGGTCCGCGAGCGAGCCCGTCACGTCGGCCAGATAACGCTCGCCGGTCGGCGTCAGCACGAGTCCGCGGCCGGAGCGCTGGAACAGCGCCTGCCCGATGATCGATTCGAGGTTGCTCAGCTGATGACTCACCGCCGACGCGGTCAGGCCAAGTTCGTCGGCCGCGCGATTTACGCTTTTCGTGCGCGCAACGCTTTCGAACGCGATGATCGCCTTCAGCGGTGGGATGCGCATAGTGAATTTTTTTTCAGTTGCAGTTGAAGGAAACCGCCTTGTTCGCGAGTGATGCGCACTGCCATTCTGCCCGTAAGCCGCACCGATACCGATATGGCGCAGTGCACCATTGCGCAGGAGACAGACCGCCGTGCATTATCCGTTTTTCTTCGCCGCACGCGATCTGCGCGGCGTTCTCGCTAGTCAGGCAAGCTTCGCTCGACATCCGTCATACGCCTATTGTGCCGCCTGACGGCATGCGCAAGCTTCGCGGTTATGCGCTGCTCAAACGCTATGACCTGATCGCCGCCCGGCGATGAGCGTGCGAATGCGGCGCTTCAACGCGTCGCCGCTTCGTCTTCCGTCTCGCTCGCCTCGCGCGTCGACTTCATTGCCGGTGCTTGCTGATTCACGTCGTCGACGACCTCTGGTTGCTTGCGCTCCAGCAAGCCGGCGACCGGATGCCCGCTCTGCCGCCGGCCGGAACGCCCCGCATACGCGCAACAAGCGCCGACTACGAATGCGCCCAGCGCGGGCAGCGGAAGCGCAAGGCTGAGAAACACCGAACCCGTGCCGATTGCCACCCACGCGACGAAGGATATGTTCTTTCGATTGACTAGTGCGCGTCGGATCATCGTCGTTTCTCCTTTGCCGCGCGCCGCGCCTCGTGTGCTCGTCGCAAGACGGTGGCGTGCGTGAGATAGCGGTGCTGGAGCGTCGGGACGAGGGTCTTCAGATCCCGGTGGTCGGATCGATACGTGCGGCGGGATCGCTTTCGACGACACCGCGTGTGGCTTCCCAGTACGGTTCGCGATGATAGAACTGGTGGACCGACGCGCCCCATGCGCGATCGGCCATCGCCGGCCAATGGTCCTTGTCGAAGCCCGGCGAACTTTTCACCTGCTCGGCCGTGGCGTCCAGCTGGAAGCACTTGCGGTCCGTGTCGAGCGTCAGCGCGCGCCAGGGGATCGCGTGCAAGGTGCCGCCGATGCCGAGAATGGCGCCCTCCGTCAGCACCGCATACGCGATGCGGCCGCTGCGCACGTCGAGCATGATGTCGGAAATCTTGCCGAGGTCCTGGCCGTCGGAAGACAGTACCTTGTTGCCGTCGAGCGTGGCGGCGGCCATTACGTCGGGGCCGGGACCATCGCCAACACCACCGCCGGCGATCCGTGCGCCGGTGGCCGGCTGTGCGGGAGTCGAGGAGGCGTTCGGGTCGAGAGGATCGGGCAGGTCCATGTTGAAACTCCTGATTTCCACGGAATACCTGTCCTGCGCAAGACGCGTACCTGATGCAGGATTCGACGACTAGAATAAAACCATGCCGTGTCGAGACGGCTGCGCTGCGCCCGCAGAGGGGGAGCGATCATGCGTTGTGGAATCGTTGGTCTATGCACTGGCGTGGCGGGCGCATTTGCGCTGTGTGGCTGCGTCTATTACGGTCCCTATTCGTACTATCCGGGAGCGGGTGGTTATTACGCCTGCACCAGCGGGGCGGCCACCGCCACCACGGAATCAGCGACCGGCAGCGCGCCTACGGCGGCAAGCGGGACGGCCGGCGCGAATCCGGCGCCAAACGATTTGCCGTTGTCGGGACAGGATTGCACCTATGTCGCGGTTCCTGCGCCTGCTTATTACGGCTATCCCGGGTATTACGGTTATCCGGGCTACTACGGGTATCCCTACGGCTACCCATACGGTTATCCATGGGCTGGCTACTACGGATGGTGGGGACCGTCAGTGGTGATCGGAGGCTACTGGGGCGGTGGCTATCATCATGGCGGCTACTACGGCCACTGGCACGGCGGACATGGCGGGCACTGGCATTGAGCAGCCAGCGCGCCACCCACTACGAAAACGTCCCGGGATAAAGGTCCTCGCTCATATCGAGATTGCCGGTCTGCGCATAGATCAGCGGCTTTCCGCCCGCGCCCGCTAGCGCGCCATCGACGACACGCCCGATCACCACCCGATGATCTCCCGCCGCGATGTCATCGACCACCCGGCACTCGAAATGCGCGAGCGCATCGACCAATAGCGGCGCGCCGGTCACGCAGGTACGCCAGCGAGTCGTCGCGAGCTTGTCGACGGCGCGGCCCGACTGCGTGCCGAAGTG
The DNA here is from genome assembly GCF_013366925.1 of Paraburkholderia youngii. Classification (NCBI taxonomy): domain Bacteria; kingdom Pseudomonadati; phylum Pseudomonadota; class Betaproteobacteria; order Burkholderiales; family Burkholderiaceae; genus Paraburkholderia; species Paraburkholderia youngii. The sequence continues at coordinate 946,877 of NZ_JAALDK010000002.1, read as the reverse complement.
CTCGGCGAGCTTCTGTTGATCCGCGCGCAGCACGCTGATCGCAAACACCGCGCCGCTGCGCAGCAGTTCGTACGACTGATGCTCGGGACTGATGCCGAGCGCGACGAGCAATGGTGCAAACGAAACCTGCATCACCGAGCTTGCGGTGAACGCATTGCGGCGCTCGCCGTCCGCTACGCCGATCACATATACGCCTGACGTCAGATGCCGGAAAAGCCGCGCGATCCTGTTGCTCATAGGGGTTGAACCATTCCAATGTGTTGTCGTCGTCGATCGCCGCTTTGCCGCTATTGCAGAAGAATTGTGCGGCAGCGCGCAGAATTTCCCGCTTTGGCTCGTATGCTTTGAAGCATAAACGGAAGCCAAAATGACAACCAGATGGCTTCCCGAGGCCCTTCGCATTCAGCAATCACATGCGGAGCGTGGCACTCATCGTCGGGGGGCATCATGAGAAATCAAGCGAAGAGCACCGTCGCGATTCCATCACATTTCAAACGTACCACGTCATCGATGTTACCTCGATGTGTGCTGGCTCGTTGCCGTTCAGTCACCCCAACTTCGATTTCCTGGCGCTAGCCGCGCCGTTGCGAAATACAAGATCGCGTCCACCGAATCAGCGTCCGGAGCAGAGCGCAAGCTTTAGCGAACAGGATGCGGTCGGCGAATGTTGCGTGACCGCCTATGGAGTCAAATGATGAACCTGAAAAAAAGCAAAAGGGTGTGGTGGCCGTCGAAACCGCGCTCGTACTTCCGCTTCTGTTGCTGATTGTGTTCGGAATCGTCGAGTTCGGCCTGGCTCTGTACGACCAGGCTGTCATCACCAACGCCGCCAGGGAGGGCGCGCGGGCGGGCATCGTGCTAACGAGTCCCAGGCCCACGACCACGGACATTACGAGCGTCGTGACCGGCTATACGTCCTCGTACCTGATTTCGTTTGCGGCGAAAAACCCCACGCCATCGGTCTCGGTGACCAACGCAGGCGGGTCGTTCGGCACCGCGTTGGCGGTCAAGGTCTCGTACACGTTCACGGGGTTGTTGCTCGGCCCCCTGATGAACCCGTTGACTGGGCCGATCACGTTGAGCTCCACGGCCACGATGAATAACGAATAAGAAGATCATCATGCGTAACGTCCATACCCTGCGTACTCAGCGCCGCGCCAAATCGATGAAGAAGCAGAAGGGCGCGGTGGCCATCATGGTCGCCTTGCTGCTGCTTATGCTCCTCAGCTTCGCGGCGCTCGCGATCGACATTGGCAACCTGATGGTGGCCCGCACTCAGGCACAGACTGCCGCGGACGCCGCGGCGCTTGCAGGGGCACAGTGCCTCTATACCCAAGCCAGCAACGCTAGCTGTAACAACGCGAGCGCGGCCAATCCGGATTGGAACGACTCGCAGACCGTGGCTGTTTCGTTCGGGCCGAAGAACAACGTGCAGGGGGCGGCCGTGCAGTTGCATACGTCGGATGTCACTACGGGCTATGTGAATGTGACCAATGTTGCGGCTGGTGTATCCCAGGCCACCGTGCCGGTAGCAAGCGGAAAGATCGTGCCTGCGGTCCAGGTGACGGTCCACAAGGACGGAACCGACTCCAACGGTAGCGTCCCGCTGTATCTGGCGCAAGTGCTGAACATCGCGTCGCTGAAGACGAGTGCGACGGCGACCGCGGTCGTGGCTAGTCCGGGAACCGCTGAAGTTGGGGCACTGTTCCCGGTCGTGATGTCGCAATGCCTGTACAACTCCTACTGGAATTCGGCGACCAACTCCCCCAAGCTTGCTACCAGTACAACCGACCCCCAAGCGGCCAACAACGGCACGCCCATTCCGCAGACGATCGGCCAACCGTACATCTTCGGGATCAGAGCGTCGTACCAGGCCGCCAATTGCAACGCAGGACAATGGACGTCCCTCTCTTCTGCTAACAGCCAGCTTGGTTCCGACGCCATAGTCGGGTTGATGACGAGCGGAAACGCGAGTCCGATGTCTATCGGCCAACCGATTTATCTCGAGACGGGCCTGAATAGCAATGCGTTCCACAATGTTGGAACCTGTAGTCAGATTCCGGCGGGTTCGGCGGGTAGTTGTGCCTGGGTGACGGTAGCCGTGGTGAGTAATGTTACGGGGGGACAGGGGAGTACCCCGCCGATCGTCGCATTCGGGTGCCTGCACATCCTGAACGAGACAGGCAGCGGCACCAACGCACTGATCACCGTTCAGATGGGCAACGATCCGAACTACTGCAAAAACAGCCAGATGGACGGCATTGGCCCCAACTATGGGACGATCATGATGCCCCGGTTGGTTCAGTAACATTGCCATCGAGGCGCGCTTCACGGCATGGCAACTCTGCGGCGTAGCAGAAGCCCGCCTCAACGCTATCTGATCAGGACGCCTACACCCAGTCAGCGCGACTCAACCTATAGTCGCTGACTCGACAATGCCGTGCGCAGTGTCCCTGGCCACGCGCTCATATCGACGCTCGAAGCCGCGCCAACAGCCACTTCTTGAAAATCTTGAGTTTCGGGTTGAGGTCCTCGCCCTTACGGTAAAGGAGGTGGTACCCGTGTCGGATGGTGCATGTGTGCGGGATGGCCTGCACCAACCGGCCGTCCCGGAAGTCCTGCTGAAACAGGAACAAGGGCACCAAGCCGAAGCCGAGACCTGACATGGCGGCTTCGCGCATCATCAGCATCTGCAGAAAGCGCGGGGATTTGCCGAGGCTTGGCATCTGCAGTCCGTGCTGTTCGAAAAACTTCTGCCAAGGTTCTTCGCGCGTGCCGGCAATGCTCAGCAACGGGGCCGTGAGCAAGTCGGCGGGTTCATGCACATCGACCTGCTGCTTCATGCGCGGCGAGCAAACCACGCCCGCCTCGGTCGTGTCGAGCAGGCAGATCGAATCGTAACCGGGCCACGGGGGTGAGCCATAACGGATGCGAGCATGGACGGGCGCGTCGTAATCAAGTTCCTTGAGTTCCTCGGCCAGCACGTCCACCTGGATATCCGGGAATTTGGCGCGGAACTCGCTGATGTTTTGGACCAGCCAGAGGGTGAAGCCAACGTTGACGGAAAGGATCAGCGTCGACTGGTCTGCGCTTTCCTTCAGCCGGCTGCCCGCCTCGGCAATCTGGTTCAGGCCCACCGTAATCTGTTCGTGATAGGTCCTGCCGACGGGTGTCAGTGAAATCCAGCGGCCATTGCGTTCGAACAGGCGAACCTCGAGTTGTTCCTCGAGCGTCTGGATCATGCGGCTGATCGCGCCCTGGGTCACGTGGAGTTCGGCGGCCGCCGCGGTAAAGCTTTGCAGGCGGGCAGCGACCTCGAAATATCTGACGGCTGTCAGAGAGGGAAGGCGCTTCATTTCAAACGTTCTTGCATGAGTTGAACTCATTCTAGCGTACAAGGAATCGTTTTAGATCGGGTACTTACCCCACCTACACTGTGCTCACTCGAACTACATCGATAGAGACGACATGAACGCAGTGATTGAAACCCAACCCTTCGCGGCCACCGAGGGCGAAGCCTACCGCCAGCGCGCGCTGAAAGCGGGCGAGGCATTCCTGAA